>CBHRRQ010000017.1:0-27798 GCA_966081555.1 uncultured Terrabacter sp. | reverse complement strand
GGCGTCAGGTGCACCGCGCGACCTTCGACCGTCACCTCGTGCCGGGCCTGGTCGGGATGTCGCCGCCCGAGATCGTGAGGTTGCGGCGGGTGAGGCCGGGGTCGACGGGCCGACCGAGGTCGTCGGCCGCGGCCGCCAGGTCGGCCGCCGACTGCACCGTCACGTGCCGGTGCTTGCTGCCGTGGTAGCGGTCGCCGACGAGACCGGCGCCCGCCTCGGCCTCCACGCTCTCGACCGACCGGGTCGGCAGCCGGCGGGCCTTCGCCACGTGCAGTCCCACGACGGTCGGCCGCGCCGTGTCCGTCACGCCTCGGCCCTCGGCTGGGGCGGCACGGGCGGGATGCGCAGACCCGGCGGTGGCGAGCCGTGCTCGCGCTGGTACCAGGCGGCATACGCGGCGACGGCGGTCGGCAGTGTCGGGAAGATGAGGGCCGCGCCCACCTGCTCGACCAGGCCCCCTGCCTCGAGCGACACCCGCATGTCCTCCTTCACCCGCGCCATGGCGAACACGATGCCACGCCGCTCGAGGGTCGCGCGCAGCGCCTCGAGGGCGTCGACGGCCGTGAGGTCGACCTCCGTGTTCGCCTCGGCGTTGAGCAGGAACCACTCCACGTCGCCTCGCTGCTGGGCCGCGTCGACCACCTCGAGCGCGCGCCTCGTGAAGTCGTCGGCGTTGGCGACGAAGAGCGGCGAGTCGTAGCGGTAGACGACGAGGCCCGGCACCTGCACGGCGTCGGGATGGTCGTTGATGTCGTGCATGCCGGCGACGTCGGGCACGTAGCCGAGCACGCCGTCGTGGGGGTGCACGATGCGTCGCAGGAGGTCCAGCACCGACAGCGCGATGGCCGCGCCGATGCCCGGCAGCACGCCGAAGAGGAGCACGGCCGCGGTCGTCGAGAGCGCCAGCACGAGCTCGCTGCGGCGGAAGGCGGCGATGCGCCGCAGCTCGGGGATGTCGACGAGGCGGATGGCCGCGTAGACGACGACCGCCCCGAGGGCCGCCGTCGGGAACGCCCCGATGACCGGCCCGAGCCATAGCAGCGTCGCGACGACGAGCACGAGCGAGACGAGCGAGTGCAGCTGCGTGCGCGCGCCCATCGCGTCGGCGATGACGGTGCGGCTGCCGCTCGAGCTGACCGGGAAGCCTTGCAGCAGACCGGTGGCCACGTTGGCGCCGCCGAGGGCGAGGAACTCCTGGTTGCTGTCGATGCTCTCGCGGTGGCGCGCCCCGAAGGCACGGCCGGTCAGCACGTTGTCGGAGTAGGCCACGACGGCGATGCCGAGGGCCGCGGGGAGGAGCCGCCACACGTCGACGTTCCCGAGGTCGGGCACGCGGATCGCCGGAAGGCCCTGGGGCACGTCGCCAACGACCGAGACGCCGGCGCGGTCGACGAGTCCGAAGACGGCCACGACGACGGTTGCCCCGAGCATGCCGATGAGCGGGCCGGGCCAGGTGGGCCGTAGGCGCTGGAAGCCGAGGAGGACGACGAGCACGCCCGCCGACAGCAGCAGCGTCGGCACGTGCACGGCGCCCAGGTGCGTGACGGCATACCAGAGCTCCTGGACGAACGAGTCGCCCTTCACGCGGATGCCGGTCACCTTGCCGATCTGGCTGACGACCATGAGGGCGGCGATGCCGGCCATGTAGCCGACGAGCACCGGTTTGGAGAGCAGGTCGGAGAGGAACCCGAGGCGGGTGAGGAAGCCGACGACGCAGATGAGGCCGACGGCGATCGCGAGCAGCGCCGCCATCTCCTGGCGCATCGCCACTCCGCCCGCGGCCGTGACGAGCGCGCCGACACCGGCCGCGGTCATGAGCGCGGTCGTCGACTCGGGCCCGACCGAGAGCTGCCGTGACGAGCCGAGCACGGCGTAGACGAGCAGGCTCGGCCCCACCGCCCACAGCCCCGTGACCGCGGGAAGGCCGGCGACCTCGGCGTACGCGAGCACCTGGGGCACGAGGTACGCGGCGACGGTGATGCCGCCGAGCACGTCGCCCCGGATCCACACCTTGTCGTAGTCGCGCAGCACGGCGAGCCCGGGGAGCAGCCGCTCCCACAGCGCCCGCTGCCGCTGCACCGCAGTCACGCGACGAAGGTACGCGACGACGTATGCCGTCAGGTGGGTTTCGGGTCGAGCGCGGCCACGACGTCGGCCAGCGCCTCGTCGACGGACTCGACGACCCGCAGGCCCTGCGGCACGGCCGGTCGCCGCACGACCACGACGGGCACGCCGACGTCGTGCGCAGCGGCGAGCTTGGCCTCGGTCAGGGCCCCGCCGGAGTCCTTGGTCAGCAGCACGTCGATGCGCCGGCTCTCGAGCAGCGCGCGCTCGGCGGCATACGGGTAGGGGCCGCGGGCGCGCAGCACCTCCCAGCCCGAGGGGACGGTCCAGTCAGGTGGGTCGACGACGCGGGCGAGGACGTAGCGGTCGGTCCACGTCGCGAACGACTCGAGCTGCTGCCGCCCAGTGGTGAGGAAGGGACGCCGCCCCAGACCCTCGGCGGCGGTGCGGGCGGCGTCGACGTCGTCGACCCACGTGAAGGCGTGCGCCAGGGGGTGCATCGACCAGCCCGGTCGCTGCAGGCGCACGAGCGGCACCCCGGCGCGGGCGGTGGCGGCGATGGCGTTGGCGGTGATCTGCTGCGCGAAGGGGTGGGTGGCGTCGACGACGTGGGTGAACCCCGCGGCGACGAGGTGATCGGCGAGGCCGTCGACGCCGCCGAAGCCGCCGACGCGCACCTCGCCCACGGGCAGGGCAGGCGCGCTGACCCGGCCGGCGAGGCTGGAGACGACGTCGATGCCGCGGGCGACGAGCTCGGCTGCGAGCGCCCGGGCCTCGCCGGTGCCCCCGAGGACGAGGACCCGCACGTCAGGCGGGGACGCGCAGGCGCCGCGACATCTCGCCGACGGCCACCGTGATCGAGTGGCCGAGGTGCACGCAGCCTCCCTCGATCTCGTCCTGCTGGCTGCCGCCGAGGCCGATGACGACCTCGGGGTGGCTGCGATTGACTGTCTCGACGATCTTGCGGGCGGCGGCGATGTCGACGTGGCGCGGCACGGCCATGACCATACCGGCGGCCCGGCGTGCCTCGATGGCCCGCACCCACTCCTCCGCGGGCAGGTCGGCACCGACGTAGACGGTGGCGAAGCCGGCCCGGCGGGCGGCGACGGCGAACGCGAGCAGGCCCAGCTCGTGCCGGGCGCCGGGCGGCAGCCCGATGAGCAGCGTCGGCCCGTCGGCCCGGCCCGAGGCGGCCTCGTAGGCGGCCGCGAGACGACGCTGGACGGCATACGAGACGAGGTGCTCGCCGGCGACGGTGAGGCGGCCGTGCGCCCACTCCTCGCCGACGAGCTCGAGCGTCGGCATGAGCCAGTCGTCGACGACGTGCTCGAAGGTGCCGAGGCTGAAGCGGGCGTCGAGCACCGCCGTCGCCGAGGCGCTGTCGAGCCGTTCGGCGGCACGGATGAAGGCTTCGGCGTCCTCGGACTGGTAGCGGCTGCCGGGCCGCAGGGGCGCCACGCGCCGCGGGACGACGTGGGTGCGCTCGCGGCCGTCGCGACCGTCCTTGCCGGCCGGGTCGCGCGACGACAGGCGCCGCAGCGTCTCGGCCGCGGCCTCACGGGCCGACCAGCCCTCGTTGACGAGGGAGTTCATGATGGCGAGGGCGCGCACGTCCTCGGCTCCGTAGAGGCGGTAGCCGCCGTCGGACCGCTTGGGGCTGACGACGCCGTAGCGCCGCTCCCAGGCCCGCAGGGTCGCAACGCTGATGCCGGTCAGCTCCGCCGCACGCTTGATGGTGTACATGGACTACGCCAGCTGCCCGAGGGCCCGGCGCAGGCCCTGCTCGGCCTCGTCGCCGAGCTTCTTGAAGGCCGGTGCGAAGAGCGGCGCGACGAACTTGGCCACGCCCTTGAACTCGAACTCGGCCCGGTAGGTGACGGTCGTCCCGGTGCCGCTGCCGGGGCTGCCGGCGGCCCCGCCCTTGCCCATCACGGTGCGCACGAAGGTCATCGTGTCGTGCGCGACGACGGTTGCGTTCTCGCCGCGCAGCGCGACCTTCTCGCCCGGCACGTGCTCGGTGACGAGGTAGTCGAGCTCGGTCTCGCGGCCGAGGAACTTCGACGTGTTGTGGTACCGCGTGCCGACCCCGCCCTCGCCGGCGACGCGCTCGGTGTGGACGGTGCCGGGGTCCCAGTCGTTGGTGTTGGTGAAGTCGGAGAGGTAGGCGAAGACGCGGTGGACCGGGTGCTCGACGGTGACGGTGCGCACGATGACCATGCCTTACTCCCAAACCTTTGACATACCTTGAACAGCCACTCTACGGTGTGGACGAAGGATGGACAACGCACCACGTCGAATCGACGTCGGATCCGACGTCCGGACAAGGTCTTTGCCATCCGCAATCCGGTCGGGGCGCCGCGCCGAACCACCCGGGACCCATCAGCCAGGAGGCCTCGGTGAACCGCCCCAACAGCACCCCCCGACCCAGCACAAGACCGACCGCCGCCGTCATCGGCGCCGGGGTCTCGGGCCTCACGGCTGCCCACGTGCTCAGCGCGACCCACGACGTGACGCTCTTCGAGAGCGACCGGCGGCTCGGCGGGCACGCGCACACGCACGACGTGCCCGGGCGTGACGGCGCGCTGCGCATCGACAGCGGGTTCATCGTCCACAACGAGAAGACCTACCCGAACCTGCTCCGTCTCTTCCGCGAGCTCGACGTGCCCACGCAGCCCACCGAGATGAGCATGAGCATCACGTGCCACGGGTGCGGGCTCTCGTATGCCGGCGGGCGCGGCCCCAAGGGCATGTTCGCCCAGCGCCGCCGCCTCGCCGACCCGCGCTTCGTGCGGATGCTGGCCGACGTGCCGCGCTTCCACCGGGCGGCGCGCGCCCTGCTCGCCGACGAGACGCAGCACCCGACGTGGGGCGAGTTCCTCGCGCAGCAGCGCTTCTCGACCTACTTCGTGCGGCACTTCGCGATCCCGCTCGTGGCCTGCGTGTGGTCCTGCGGCGACCTCGACGCGTCGTCCTACCCGGCGCGCCACCTCTTCCGGTTCCTCGACCACCACGGCATGCTGACGGTGACGGGGTCGCCCACGTGGCGCACCGTCACCGGCGGGTCCGCGACCTACGTCGACCGGCTCGTCGAGCGTCTGCCCGACGTGCGCAAGGAGAGCCCCGTGACCGCAGTGGCCAGGCACGACGACGGGGTCGACGTCATCGTCGCCGGCGGCCACACCGCGACCTTCGACCGGGCCGTCGTCGCCACCCACGCCGACCAGGCGCTCGACCTGCTCGCGGACGCCAGCCCCGACGAGAAGCGCGACCTGTCGGCAATCCGCTACTCGCGCAACGAGACCTGGCTGCACCGCGACTCGTCGGTGCTGCCGAAGCCGAAGCAGGCCAAGGCGTCGTGGAACTACCGCATGCACGCCTGCGACGCCCCGGCGCCCGACGTGACGGTCAGCTACTGGATGAACCGGCTGCACGGGCTCACCGACGCCGACGACCACGTCGTGACCCTCAACCCCGCGGGCTCCGTCGACGAGTCGCTCGTGACCGCGCGGATGTCGTACGACCACCCCATCTTCACGCGCGAGGCCGTCGACGCGGCGGAGCGCCTGCGTGGCGCCGGCGGCGACCGTCTCGCCTTCGCCGGGGCGCACCTCGGGTGGGGCTTCCACGAGGACGGGTGCCGCTCGGGCGTGGAGGCCGCCGAGTCCTTCGGGGTGCGCTGGTGACGCCGGTCCTGACGCCGCCCCGGGTGCCGGCCCTCGTCGACGGCACCGTGGCCCACTCGCGCCGCACACCCTTGCGCCACAGCTTCACCCACGGCCACTACCAGTGGCTCGTCGACCTCGACGACCTGCCCCGAATGCCTTTCCCCGCCGGGCTTTTCGCGAGGTTCGACGCGCGTGACCACCTCGACCGCGGAAGGCTCGGCGGCGGCATACGCGGCGACGTCTCGCGCTTCCTCGCGGCCCGCGGCATCACGCTCGAGCCGACCGACCGGGTGCTCATGCTCGCGAACGCGCGGGTGCTGGGACACACCTTCGACCCGCTGTCGGTCTTCTGGTGCCTGCGCCCCGACGACACCCTGCTCGCCGTCGTCTTCGAGGTGCACAACACGTACGGCGAGCGCCACGCGTACCTGCTCGACGTCGCCGACGACGGCACGGCGACGGTGGGTAAGGCCTTCTACGTGTCGCCCTTCAACGACACGAGGGGTGAGTATGCCGTCCGCCTCGTGCTCGAGCCGGGTGCCGTCAGCGTGACGGTTGCCCTCGACCGCGACGGCGAGCGCGTCATGACCGCCGTGACCCGCGGCATCCCCGAGCCGGCGACTCCGCGCGCCCTGCTCCGACTCGTCCGACGCCACGGGCTGATGACCCAGCGCGTGACCGCCCTGATCCGGGCGCACGGCATCCGGCTGTGGCTGCGCCGGCTGCCCGTCGTGCCCCGCCCCCGACACCCCGAGGAGGCCGTCCGATGACCGCCGCACCCCAGGCCATGAGCCAGCCGATCTGCCTGCGTCGCCCGAGCCTTCGCCACTTCTGCGTGCGGGCCAGGCTCGCCCGGAGCATCGTGGCCGAGGTCGCCAGGCGAGTGCCCGTCGACGTCGTGCTGCCCGACGGGTCGCTCCTCGGCGGCGGCACGCGCGACACCTCTCGCCCCGGACTGCAGATCGTGCGCCCCACCGCCGTCTTCGAGCGCCTCGCGCACCACCCGAAGATCGGCATCGGCGAGGGCTACATGGCCGGCGACTGGAAGGCCGCCGAGGGCACCGACCTCGCCGAGCTGCTCACACCGTTCGCCGAGCGCATGACGACGGCCGTGCCGCCCGGCTGGCTGCGGCTGCGCGGGGTCGTCGACCGGCGCATCCCCACGATCCAGAACAACTCGCTGCTCGGGTCTCGCCGCAACATCGAGGCGCACTACGACCTCTCCAACGACCTCTTCGCGACGTTCCTCGACGAGACGATGAGCTACAGCTCGGCGCTCTTCGACCACTCGGTGCCGATGCGTGGGCAGTCGTTCGAGGAGGCGCAGCTGCGCAAGGTCCACGCGATCCTCGACATGGCGAAGGTCGGCCAGGGCTCGCGCGTGCTCGAGATCGGCACGGGCTGGGGCACGCTCGCGCTCGAGGCGGCGCGCCGTGGCGCGACGGTCACGACCCTGACGCTCTCCAAGGAGCAGGCGGCGCTGGCCCGCGAGCGCGTGACCGCCGCCGGGCACGCCGACGACGTCGACATCCGCATCCAGGACTACCGCGAGGTCGAGGGCAGCTACGACGCCATCGTCAGCGTCGAGATGATCGAGGCGGTCGGCGAGGAGTACTGGGAGACGTACTTCCGCACCATCGACGAGCGCCTCGCGCCGGGTGGTGTCGCCGCCGTGCAGGCCATCCTCATGTCGCACGAGCGGCTGCTCGCGACGAAGCACTCGTACGGCTGGATCCAGAAGCACATCTTCCCCGGCGGCCTCATCCCGAGCCTCCAGGCCATCCACGAGACGACGTCGGCCGCGACGACGCTCCGGATGACCGGGGTCGACGCGTTCGGCGCCGACTACGCCGAGACGCTGCGGCGCTGGCGCGAGACGTTCCTCGCCCGCTGGCCCGAGGTCAACGCGCTCGGCTTCGACGAGACGTTCCGGCGCAAGTGGGAGTTCTACCTCGCCTACTGCGAGGCGGGCTTCGCGACCGGCTACCTCGACGTCGCGCAGCTGCGGCTCGAGCGCGAGGTGGGAGGGGCCGCTTCCTGATGACCCCGTCGAGCACGTCGATCCTGTGGTTCCGCCGCGACCTGCGGCTGAGCGACCACCCGGCGCTGCTCGCAGCGGTCGAGAACGCGGGGCACGTACTGCCCGTCTTCGTGCTCGACCCGCGGCTGCTCGACACCGACACGCCCCGGTCACAGCGGCTGCTCGCCTCACTCCGGGCCCTGTCCAAGGACACCCGCGACGCCCTCGTCATCCGCAAGGGCGACCCCGTCGACGTCATCCCGCGCCTCGCGAAGCAGGTCGGCGCCCAGCAGGTTCACGTCTCCCGCGAGACGACGCCCTACGGCCGCCGCCGCGACGAGTTGGTCGAGAAGGCGTTGGCCGACCAGGGCTGCGAGCTCGTCGCCACGGGCACGCCGTATGCCGTCGGGCCGGGTCGCATCGTCAACCGGTC
Organism: uncultured Terrabacter sp.; assembly: GCA_966081555.1. GTDB lineage: Bacteria > Actinomycetota > Actinomycetes > Actinomycetales > Dermatophilaceae > Terrabacter. The sequence goes on along the minus strand of CBHRRQ010000017.1, from coordinate 19,616 downwards.
CGGCTCTCCCTACAAGGTCTTCACGCCCTTCTCCAGGGCGTGGCACCAGCACGGGCGACCAGCGCCCGCTTCGCGCCCCAAGCGCATCGCCTGGCTGCGCGGCGACGTGCGCAGCGACCCGCTGCCGAAGGTCCCGCGCATGGAGGCCGGCGAGGCTGCGGCGCTCAAGCGGTGGGAGACGTTCCTCCACGACGGCCTCACGGCATACGACGACGAACGCGACCGGCCCGACCTCGACACGACCTCGCGGCTGTCGGCTCCGCTGAAGTACGGGGAGATCCACCCCCGCACGATCCTCGCCGACATCGCAGCGCACTCGGCCGGGCGCTCCAAGGCCGCGACGGCCTTCGTCACCGAGCTCATCTGGCGCGAGTTCTACGCCGACGTGCTCTGGCACAACCCGCGCTCGGCCTGGCACGACCTGCGGCCCGAGCTCGCGAAGCTCCCCTACGACTCCGGTGCCGAGACCGACCGGCTCGTCGACGCGTGGCGTGAGGGACGCACCGGCTACCCCGTCGTCGACGCGGGAATGCGCCAGCTGCTCCAGGAGGGCTGGATGCACAACCGGGTGCGCATGATCACCGCCAGCTTCCTCACCAAGGACCTCCACGTCTGGTGGCCGGTCGGCGCCCACCACTTCCTCGACCACCTCATCGACGGCGACATCGCCTCGAACAACCACGGCTGGCAGTGGGTCGCCGGCACCGGCACCGACGCGTCGCCCTACTTCCGGGTCTTCAACCCGGTGACGCAGGGCCGCAAGTTCGACCCCGACGGCGAGTACGTGCGGCGCTGGGTGCCGGAGCTGCGGCACCTGCGTGGCGCGGCGGCCCACGAGCCGTGGAAGCACGAGAACGGGTACGACGACGACTACCCGGAGCGCATCGTCGACCACGACGACGAGCGCAAGGAGACACTGGCTCGCTACGAGCGGGCCCGAGGCTAGGCGAGGAGCACACGATGCGGGGGCCGGTGGCCGAGCTGCGCGCGTTCGTCAACGCGGCGCTCATCCAGAAGGTCGACCGCGACCACCGCGACCCCGACGACGTCTTCCGGCGCCGCCAGGTCGTCGTGGCGGTCACCTTCGTCGTCGGGACGGCCGTGCTCGCATGGGCGCTGCGCATCACGCCCGGCGACCCGCTCTTCTACGTCGCCACCCTCGGCCTCGCGGCCGTGTGGATCGTCGGGGCACTGCTCTCCGGGCCGCTGCACGCCGGCATGGGGCGTACGCGTCGGGGCGAGCAGACCCGGCCGGTGGTCCAGTCCCTCGCGCTGGGGGCGCTGCTGCTCGCCGTCTTCCTGCTCGGCGCGCTCGTCGTCGCGCGGATCCCCTTGCTCCGCGAGCCCGTCGACCAGCTGCTCGACCACGCCCGCTTCGGCTCGTTCGCTGCGGTGCTCGCCATCACCTTCCTCAACGGCGTCGTCGAGGAGATCTACTTCCGCGGCGCCCTGTACGCCGCGATCCCCCGGCACCCGGTCGCGCTGACCACGGTGCTCTACGCCCTCACCACCGTCGGCAGCGGCGTGCCGCTGCTCGTCTTCGCCGCCGCCGTCATCGGTGTCGTGACCGGGCTGCAGCGGCGCGTCACCGGCGGCTTCCTCGGCCCGATCATCACGCACGTCGTGTGGTCGACGGGGATGCTCGTCCTCCTCCCGCCCGCCCTCTCACTCACGAGGTGAACGATGACCGCTGACCCCGACACCATGGACACCGCCCGCACCGCGCTCGTGACCGGCGCCTCCGGCTACATCGGCGGCCAGGTCGTGCCGCGGCTGCTCGACGAGGGTTGGACCGTGCGCGTGCTGACCCGTCACCGCACGTCGCTCGACGGCCGCCCGTGGCGCGACCGGGTCGAGGTCGCCGAGGGCGACGTGTCGTCCCCCACCGACATGCGCAAGGCGCTCAGCGGGGTCGACGCCGCGTGGTACCTCGTGCACTCGATGGACGACCGCCCCGACTTCGAGGAGCGAGACCGCGACGCCGCCACGACGTTCGGCACGGCCGCCCGAGAGGAGGGCGTCGGCCGCATCGTCTACCTCGGGGGGCTGCACCCCGACGACGAGGTGCTCTCGCCGCACCTCGCCTCGCGGGTCGAGGTGGGTCGCATCCTGCTCGACTCGGGTGTGCCGACGGCCGTGCTGCAGGCTGCCGTCGTCATCGGCGACGGGTCGGCGTCGTTCGACATGCTGCGCTACCTCACGACGCGCCTGCCGGCGATGGTCGCGCCGAAGTGGCTCGACAACCGCATCCAGCCGATCGCCATCGACGACGTCGTGACCCTCCTCGTCGGCGCGGGCAGCCTTCCGCCCGCGGTGAACCGGACCTTCGACATCGGCGGTCCCGACGTGCTCACCTACCGCGAGATGATCCGCCGCTTCGCCGACGTCACCGGGCAGCGGCGACCGGTCGTCGTCACCGTGCCGGTGCTGACGCCGCGGCTCGCGAGCCACTGGGTCGGCCTCGTCACCCCCATCTCGGCCGGCCTGGCCAAGCCGCTCGTGGGCAGCCTCGTGCACGAGGTCGTCGCCAAGGAGCGCGACATCGAGCAGCACGTGGACGTTCCGGGCGGGCTGACGGACTTCGACACGGCGGTGCGGTCGGCCATGGACTCCGTGCCGCCCGACACGGCCTGGCGCAACCTTTCCCTCGCCGGGGCCGCCGTCACCGCGGCGGCGGTCGCGGGTTCGATCGCCACCCGCCCCGACTCGCGCTGGTACTCGTCGCTCGACAAGCCGGCCTGGCAGCCGCCGCCGGCCGCGTTCCCGGTCGTGTGGACGGCCCTCTACGCCGACATCGCGGCGAGCTCGGCGACGGTGCTCACCGAGCTCGACGCCTCGGGCGACACGGCGGCCCGCAACGCGTACCTCAAGGCGTTCGGCACCAACCTCGTGCTGAACGCGGCGTGGAGCGCCGTCTTCTTCCGGGCACGACGCCCGTGGGCGGCGGCGGCCGAGGCGGCGGTGCTGACGCTCAGCTCCGCCGACCTCGCCCGCCGGGCCGGGTCCGTCAACAGGACGGTCGGTGTCGCCCTGTCGCCGTATGCCGTGTGGTGCGGTTTCGCGACCGCGCTCTCGGCCGCGATCGCGCGCCGCAACCGCTGAGGCCCGGCGCCGCTCGCGCCGCCCGCGGTGGGGGCTGCCCGGTCACAGCCACCAGCAGTCGGAGACCTGCGGGAGGCCGGCGACCCTCGCCTCGAGGAAGGCGAACTGCTTGGCGAACGACGGCACGGCACCGCCGACGTGGGTCGGGGTGATGTTGGGCGAGAACGCCACGTTGGCGCCGCGTGCGCACCAGTCGCTCGCGAGACGTCGCCCGACGGCATACGGGATGACGTCGTCGAGCGCAGAGTGGGTGACGAGGACGGGCACCACGGGCTTCAGGCGGCCGATGCGCTGGTCGGCGATGATCGACCGGAAGGGCTCGGCGGCGGCCAGCTCGGTGAGCGAGCGGCCGTCCTTCGTCAGGTCGCTCGAGCGCGTGAAGGCGTGCAGGGCGATGGACTCGGCCACGCACTCGCCCTTGACGGCCTGGATGACGGACGTGCCGCGGTCGTTGAGGAAGGCGTCGAGGTCGAGGCCGTAGGCGGCGGACTGACCCGCGACGGCGTAGAGGGCGAAGGCGGAGTAGAGACCGCCGTCCAGGTTGGCTGCGACAGCCCCGAGGTCTGCGGGCACGGCTCCGGCCACGGCGCCCGTGACGTCCAGGTCGGGCGCATAGGACGGGGCGAGCTCGACGGCGGCCGCGGTGGCCCCGCCGCCCTGGCTGTAGCCGGCGAGCATGACCGGGCCGGCCGAGGGCAGCCCCGTGCCGGGGAGGCGCTGTGCCGCGCGGACCATGTCGAGCACGGCGTGCGCCTGCGCCTCGCGCACCATGTAGGTGTGCGTGCCGGTGGTGCCGAGACCCTGGTAGTCGGTCATGGCGACGGCGTAGCCGCGCGTGAGCAGGCCCGAGATGAAGACTCCCTCGTACTCCGAGCCCGCGGCGAGCTGCCGGCTCGGGGCGCACTGGTCGCCCATGCCCTGCGTGCCGGCGGCATAGCCGACCACGGGGCGCCGACCCGGACCGATCCACGGGATCGGCGGCACGAGCACGGTGCCGGTGACCGCGATCGGGGCGCCCGTGCGGTCTCGCGTGGCGTACATGACGCGGGTGGCGGCTGCGGTCGAGCGGATGGTACGCATCGGGTCGAGGTAGAAGGTCATCGGCTCGGAGCGCAGCACGCTGCCGGGCGGACCGTCGACCGTGGCCGGGGCGGCGTAGAAGTCGCCCCCCGCGCGAGCCGTCGTGACGGGTGACATGAGGGCCGCGGCGACGGCGAGCACGACCACGCCGGCGATCCGGCGGAAGCGGTGCGCGCGCTGGCGGGCGGGGCGGGACGGCGGTGCGGAGGGGTGGGTCACGGAGGGCGCTCCTCTGGCCTGGGGACGACGCCGTTGTCGTCCCACTGTCCAGTAACCTACGCGCGGTAACAACTGGTGTCGCGGCGAGAGTGGGGGCGCTAGATCCGTATCTCCACGTCTAGCGCTGACGCGAGACAGCCTGAGATGCCGGCATCGGGGGCCTTGTGAGGCCGGCTTTGGCTCGGACTCACGCCATCTCGGTGCCGACTCAGGCCGACTCAGGCCGACACGGGCTGCTTGGCGAAGGCGCGGCGATAGGCCACCGGCGGGATGCCGATCTGCCGCTGGAAGTGGTGGCGCAGCACGGCCGCGGTGGCGAACCCGCTCTCGCGCGCGATGCGTTCGACGTCGAAGTCCGTGGTCTCGAGCAGGTGACGGGCGCGCAGCACGCGCTGGCTGGTCAGCCACTTGTGCGGGGTCGTGCCCACCTCGGCGGCGAAGCGCCGCGCGAAGGTGCGCTCGGACATCGCCGCGCGCCGCGCCAGCGACGGGATCGAGTGCTCCTCGTCGAGGCGCTCGGCCACCCACTCCATGACGTCCTGCAGCCCCTCGCACGGCTCGGCCGGCAACGGGGTCTCGACGAACTGGCGCTGCCCGCCCGAACGGTGCGGCGGCACGACCATCCGGCGCGCGATGCGGGTCGCGACCTCCGAACCGAGCTCGGTGCGCACGAGGTGGAGGCAGGCATCGATGCCGGCCGCGGTGCCGGCGCTGGTGAGCACCGGGCCGTCTTCGACGTAGAGGACGTCGAGGTCGACGCACGCCCGCGGGTGCTCGTCGGCGAGCCGGGCGGCATACCGCCAGTGAGTGGTGCAGTCGCGACCGTCGAGCAGACCAGCTGCGGCGAGCTGGAAGGCGCCCGAGCAGACGGACAGCACGCGACCACCGTGCTCGACGGTGTGACGGAGGATCTCCAGGACGTCGGGGTCGAAGGGGCCGTCGACCGAACCACCGGGGATGGCGACGAGGTCGGCACCACGGGCCGCCTCGAGGGGCAGCGGAGCGACGATGCTCAGCCCGCTCGTCGTGCGCAGGGGCTCGCCCGGTCGGGCCGAGCAGACGCGGAAGTCGAAGGGCGGGACGCCGTCGTCGGTGCGGTCGATGCCGAAGACCTCGCTCAGCACGCCGAGCTCGAACATCGCGACCGGCTCCTGGGCGATGACCGCGATGGTGCGCAACATGCGGACAGCATCGCACGATTGGCAGAATGTTGTCGACAGCCGTCAGTTCTGCCACTCGTGGCGGGATCAAGATGGGCGCAGGATTTCTGCCATGGACATCATCTTCTTCATCGCCATGATCGTCGCTCTCGTCGCAGCCCTCGGGCCGCACCACCGTCGGACGTTCTCACTGCCACGCGCCCCCTTCGGCGCCGACTCTGAGGTCGACCGCGATCTCGCCCGGGTCCTGCACGACGCCCCTGTCGCCCACTGAGCTGCGCCGACGGCACAGACCGTGCCTGACCATCGACACCACCATCCACCCCAACCGCAAACCAATCTCTCCACCTGACGCCGGGTCTGACCGACCCGGCGTCTCGCATGTCCGACGCGAGGTGCCGACAACACGTCGGGTGCCCGCATCCGGACAACAAGAAGTGAGCACTCGACTGGGGACTACCGCTCGACAAGAGCGGGTCGCCGCGGCTTGCGGCGCGTCAGCAGCACGCCGGCGATGCACAGCGCCCCACCCACGAACGTCAGCGGGGGCGGCACCTCGGAAAGCAGCGCCCACGCGATGAGAGTGGCGATGAACGGCACGAGGAACGTCGTCAGCGTCAGCGTGCCCGCGTTGCTGCGCGCGAGCACGTAGGCCCACGTCGAGAAGGCGATCGCCGTCGGGAAGATCCCGAGGTAGGCGATCCACCACAGCGTCGCCGCGTCGCTGTCGCGCACCACGGTCACCAGCTCGCCGCTCCACGGCAGGCACACGACGGCGCCGATGACGCACGCCAGCCACGTGACCTCAGGACCCGGGAGGCGCCCGAGGAGCGGTTTCTGCGCGAGGACGCCGACGGCATACGTGATCGCCGCGAGCACGGCGAGCCACACGCCCACCATGTCGCCGGAGTCTCCGGAGGAGAAGCCGCGGGCGATGACGACGACGCCCGCGAAGCCCACCGCCATCCCGATGAGCAGCCAGCGCGTCATCGCCTCGCCGAGGAACACGGTGGCCAGCAGCGCGACGATGATCGGCCCGATCTGCACGATGAGGGCCGACGTGCCGGCGTCGATGCGCCGCTCGGCCTCGTTGAGGGCGAGGTTGTAGACCCCGAACCAGCCGACGCCGCACAGCAGGAGCAGCGGCCAGTCGCGGCGGCCCGGCCAGGTGCGCGGCCGGCGGAAGACGAGCACCCCGAGCGCCACGGACGCGACGAGCAGCCGGCCGAGCGAGAGCGCGCCGGGTGGCACGTCACGCCCGAGGTGGCGGATCGCGACGAACGCCGACGCCCAGAGCAGCAGGGTCACCGCGATGGCCGCGAGCACGAGCCAGGTGGTGCGGCGAGAGGTGGCTGGGGCCTCTGTGGTGGCGGGCGTTTGGACGGTCACCTGCAGACCGTAGACGCCGGCACCGACACGGCGCCGCAGGGTTTTCGGTCAGGTGTGCGCGACTTGCCGCCACGCCGGCCGCCAGCCGACCCGCCCGAAGCGCGCGCCGACCCACGGCAGCACGCGGGTCCACAGCAGCCAATAGGCGACGCCCACGACCATCGAGCCGGTGAACGCGAGCACCGGCCGCCCCCACAGCTGCTCGAGCACCTGCCAGTGGATGACGTAGACGTACAGCGAGCTCGCCGCCAGCACCTGCACGGCCGGCACGAGCCACGCGAGCAGGCGGGTGGTGGGCTTCCACACGAGGGCGAGCACGAACGCGAGCGACAGGGCGTCACGGGCCGGGTTGCCGGAGAACGTGCCGACGAGCAGGACGGCCGCGACGGTGACCCACCACCGGTGCCGTGGCGTGCTGACCCGTGCGATGGCCCAGCCGAGGAAGAAGAGGAAGAGCACGACGAGAGCCGAGCCCTGCATGCGCGGCACGGGCAGCTCGAAGAGCGGGAGGCGCAGCGTGAACGCGGCCAGCGTGAGGGCGACAGGAAGACCGAAGGGCCAACGCTTCTCGAGGCGCGCGACTGCGGGCACGGCCGTGAGCACGATCGCGACGAGCAGGGCGAAGACGAGCGCCTCGATGAACCAGAAGCGCCACGGGGGCCCGAGACGCTGCTCGCCGAAGGCCCAGTTGAGCAGGAACAGGTTGCGAGTCTGGTAGTCGCCCCACACGAAGTGCGCGGGCACGATGACGGCGAGCGTGGGGACGACGATGCGCGCGACGCCGCGTCCGAGCGCCCTGAGTCGCGCGGCGCTCTCCGGGGCCGCGAGGGCGAAGCGTGCGACATTGAAGCCGACGAGCACGAGCAGCGCGTGCGCGGTGCCCTGCAGCGAGAAGAGGTCGGCGTGCGTGCCGACGATGAGCAGGATCGCGAGCGCCCGGAGCCACACCCCGGTCTCGACGGTGCGTCGCCGCCCGAGACGGCCACGTCGACCCCGGCCGTATGCCGTCAGCCGCGTCCCGGCACCACCGCCGTCCGCGTGTGGCCGGCTGTCGCCGTCCTCGGATGCGTCACGCCCGGCCGCCACCAGGGCGTCGTCGGCCTGCTCCTGGAGCCGGCCGACCGGCGTCACGTGCCACGACGGCGGCAGGTCGCCGAGCAGCTCCTCGAGCTTCAGCGACACCTCCACGTAGCTGAGGGAGTCGCCGCCGAGGGACGCGAAGGTCGCGTCGTCAGGCACCGCGTCGCGGTGCAGGGCTGCGGCATACATCCGCGAGACCGAACCACCCTCGGCGGCCATGACGCCGGACGACGACATGGCGGCACTCCCCTCGCCCAGCGTCACGATGGCCTGCAGGTCGACCTTGCCGCCGGGCAGCGTCGGGTGCTCGGCGACCTCGACGACGCGGACGGCACCGAGGGGCACGTGGCCCGCCGCGGCAGCGGCACGCCGGACAGCACCGTGGTCGACGCGGGACCCGGCAGCGGCGCCGCCACGGACCGAGCCGCCACGGACCGAGCCGGCACGGACCGACACGGCGACCAGACCCTCACGCCCAGCGACCCGCACGTCGCGCCCGCCGTCGCGGAGGCGGCGCTCGACGACGTCGAGGTCGACGCGATGACCCAGCACCTTGACGTGGCGGCTGGAGCGGCCCGTGACCTCGAAGAGCCCGTCGGGTCCGACGCGGCCGAGGTCGCCGGTGCGCAGCCGGGTGGTCGTTCGTCCCAGGGCGAGGTCGGCGGGGCGCTCGGCGTAGCCCAGCATGACGTTAGGCCCGGTGTAGCAGAGCTCGCCGTCGACGACCTCGAGGGCGCCGCCCGGAACCGGCACGCCGATGGAGCCGGGGCTGCTCAGGGCCAGGTCGGGCGGCAGGTAGGCCATCCGGGCGGTCGCCTCGGTCTGGCCGTACATCACGAAGAAGTCCCAGCCGCTCTCGCGACCGAGCTGGGCCCAGTGCTGCACGCGCTCGGGGTCGAGACGACCGCCGGCCTGCGTGACGCAGCGCAGGCGCGGGAGGTCGACGCCGGAGAAGCCCGACCGGTCGAGCATCTCGAAGGTCCACGGCACCCCGGCGAAGGAGGTGACGCCGGCCCGCCGGGCGAGGTCCCAGAAGCACTCGTCGACGACGGCGAGGTCGGTGAGCGCGATGCCGGCGCCGCGGACGAGGTGGCTGTGCAGGACGGACAGGCCATAGCAGTAGTGCAGGGGCAGCGTCGTGGCGGCGCAGTCGGTCTCGCGGATCTGGAGGAACTCGGCGATCTGCTCGGCGTTCGCGGTCAGGTTGTCGTAGGAGAGGCGCACGAGCTTCGGCGAGCCGGTGGACCCGCTGGTGCTGAGCAGCAGCGCCAGGTCGGGGTGGAGTGCCGCCGCCGCCTCGTCGCGCCGGACCTCGACCTCCCCCGCCGCGGTGATCTCGATGTCGGGGTCCCAGGCCCTGCGCAGACCCTCGAGCACGTCCGGACGGTCGCCGGCGGCCAGCAGGACGACGTGCCCCTGCCGGAGGGCGGCGAGGTAGGCGACGAGGCAGTCGAGCCGGTTCTGCATCGCGACGAGCACGAGGCGACGGGTGCCGGCCAGGGGACGGGCGGCGTCGTCGACGAGGTGGCGCAGCTCCTCGCGACTCACGACGCGGTCGGCCAGCACGACCGCGACGGCGTGCGGGTCGCCCGGGAGGGCGAGCCACGGCGCGCCGGCCGGCGCGGTCGTGGGAGTCGTCAGGGCGTCGAGCACGTCCACATTAGATAGGTAAGCCTTACCTAATGGCAAACCTCCCGCTTGCGTGCTGGGATCGCATAAGTTAGCGTTTTCGATATGAGAACGCAGGGTTATGCGAGTCGGCGGAGGACGGGCTTCCGCACGACCGAGCTCCGGGCGTTCCAGAGCCGCGGCACACGGCGACGGTGCGCCTGTCGACCGCTCGGGAGCCGTCGCGCAGCCTGACTCCAGACTGCCGGCCCCTCTCGAGCGTCGCCGAAACAGAGCACTCCGCCACCCGCACCGAAAGGCCTCCCCCATGTCCCGCGGCGCCCAGCGCATCTCCGTCGACCTCGCCGACACCGCCCGCCGACTCGCGCGTCAGCGCTCCGTCTGGCAGGGGGTCGTCGACTTCGACCCCATCACCCGTTACTACGCCCGCCTGCTCGCCGACGAGCGCCACGAAGCATGGCTCCTCACCTGGCTGCCCGGGCAGGGCACGCCGTGGCACGACCACGGCGGCAGCGCCGGCTCCTTCGTCGTGCTCCAGGGCGTGCTGACCGAGGAGGTCGCGGGCTACAAGGCAGCCGTCGACCTCGACGGCTCGCGCCGCGTCACCGGCCCCGGCGTCCTGCTGACGCCCGGCGACCAGCGCACCTTCGGCACCCGTCACCTGCACCGCGTCACGAACGCCGGCTCGGACCCCGCGGTGAGTCTGCACGTCTACGCGCCGAAGCTGACGGCGATGACGAACTACCGTGCAGTCGACGGCGTCCTCGAGGTCGAGGAGCACGCAGAGATCGGAGTCGACTGGTGAGCCGCACGTCAACGCCGGGACGACCGCCGCGCACCATCGACGAGGTGCTGGCCGAGGCGCGCACGCACCTGCACCGGGTCACCCCGGCCGAGGCGGACGCCGCACGCGCCGACGGCGCCGTCATCGTCGACATCCGGCCCGCCGCCCAGCGAGAGGCCGAGGGCGAGCTGCCCTTCGCCGTCGTCGTCGAGCGCAACGTGCTCGAGTGGCGGTTCGACCCGACGAGCGACGCCGCCCTCCCGATCGCCAGCCACGACCTGCCGGTGATCGTGCTGTGCCAGGAGGGCTACACCTCGAGCCTCGCGGCAGCGGCCCTGCAGCAGCTCGGCATCCACCGCGCCACCGACGTCATCGGGGGGTATGCCGCCTGGCGGGCGTGGCTGCACGAGCAGTCCGCTGGGGCGTCGACGTCGCAGCAGCAGCCCTGACGGCGGCGCTGAGCCGGTCGAGGTGCTCGGAGGGAAGGCGCCAGCGCTGCCAGTAGAGCTGCACGTCGACGTGGTCGCGCGCACCGAGCCGCACGAGCTCGCCCGCGTCGAGTGACGGGTCGAGCTGGGAGGTCAGCAACGCACCCCAACCCAGCCCTGCGCGTACGGCCGTGGCGAACCCGGTGCCGTCGGGCACCTCGTGGGTCGGGGGCACCGAGGTGACCCGATGTCTCTCGAGGATTCGCTGCTGGATGTCGTCCTTGCTGTTGAACCTCACGAGAGGCATTGCGCCCCAGTCGATCCCACGTCCGAGCCGGTGGCGCTCGACGAGCTCCGGCGTCGCGACCGGAAGGTAGCGCATCGTCACGAGCGGCTCGGTGGAGCACCCCTGCACCGGCGTAGGGTCCGAGGTCACCGCAGCCAGCACCTCGCCCGACCGCAGCAGCCGCGCGGAGTGGTCCTGGTCCTCGACGTGCACCCGGATCACGACGTCGGGCCAGCCGGCCACCTCGCCGAAGACGCCCCCGAACCAGGTCGACATCGAGTCGGCGTTGACGGCCACGGGCAGGTCGACCCGCCCAGCGGCGCCGGACGACAGGCCGGCGAGCGCCTCGGCCTCGAGCAGCCCCTGCTGACGGGCGAGCCGGACGAGCGCCTCACCGGCGGCCGTGGGCCGGCAGGGGCTGGCGCGCACGACGACGACCTGACCGACCTCGGCCTCCAGTGCCTTGACGCGCTGGCTCACGGCCGACGCGGTGACGTGCAGGCGCCGCGCCGCCGCGTCGAAGGTGCCGGTGTCGACGATGGCGAGCAGGGTGGCCAGGTGCTCGGGCTGCAGCCGCATGAAGCCATGCTAATGATGCTGAAGAATCCTTCGCTTCACTGAATCGACGGGGACCCGTACCTTCGAACGGTGACCTCCCTCCTGCCCGGCTTCCTCACGATGGCCTCGCTCATCATCGCCATCGGCGCGCAGAACGCGTACGTCCTGCGCACCGGGCTCACGCGCCGGCACGTCGGCCTCGTCGTGACCGTGTGCGCACTCAGCGACGCAGTGCTCGTCGTCGCAGGGGTCCTCGGCGTCGGGGGTCTCGTCACGGCCCACCCCACCCTGCTCACGGTCGTGCGGTGGGTGGGGGCGGCATACCTCGTCGGGTACGGCCTGCTGTGCCTGCGCAACGCGCGACACCCCAAGGCCCTCGAGGCCGACGGCACGGCCACCTCGCGCCGGGGCGTGCTCACCACCGTCGTCGCCCTCACGTGGCTCAACCCGCACGTCTACCTCGACACGGTGCTGCTCGTCGGCTCCATCGCCAACCAGCAGGGGCCCGACGGCCGGTGGTGGTTCACCGCGGGCGCGATCACCGCCAGCGTCGTGTGGTTCACCGCCCTCGGCCACGGCGCGCGTCTGCTCGCCCCGCTCTTCGCCCGTCCCGCGACGTGGCGGGTGCTCGACGTCGTCATCGCCCTCGTGATGTTCACCATCGCCGCCACCCTCGTCCTCGGCTGAGGTAGCCCGCGGGTGCGTCTGAGGTAGGGCGGCGTCGCGGATCTGAGGTAGGGGCAGCACCCGGATAGGGAGCTCGCCCGATGTGGGGGTCTACCTCAGGAGCCGACTCTGGAGGAGTCCAGAAAAGGCACGAACAGAGGAAAGACCGTGACCACTCACTACCTCGACCACCGCACCGCCCAGATCGAGCTCGAGGCCCGCTACCCCCAGCCTCGTCGCCCCCGCAGCGACTCCTCGCTCGAGATCATGCGACGCACGCTGGCGCGGATCTCCCGCGAGGAGAACACCCCGGGCCGCACGCGGTGACGACGGCGACACGCACCGTGTCGTCCACCGTCCTCGCGCTGTCGGCGCAGTACGCGAGAATTCCGCGTATGCCGCTCAGCACCGGCCCACTCATCGGGAGGGACTCCGACCTCTCCCATCTCGCCGACGCCATCGGACTGCGCCCGACCCCGGGTGCCCAGCCCGGTGGCGTCGTCGTGCTGTCGGGCGACGCCGGCATCGGCAAGTCCCGTCTCGTCGGGCAGCTCGTCACCGAGGCCAAGGAGGCCGGCTGGTTCACGGCCGTCGGGCACTGCGTCGGCCAGGCCGGCAGCAGCCTCGCCTATCTCCCGTTCGTCGAGCTCGCCGGGGCCGTCGACGCGGGGCACCCCGAGGTCGTCGAGCGTGTGCTTGTCACGCACCCGAGCCTCGGCCACCTCCTCCCCGGCCGCCCCGAGGCGCACGACCCCGAGCGGGCCGGCCGCACCACCGACCCCGGTCAGGTCGCCGAGGCCGTGCACGCCCTGCTGTCGGCGCTCGGCGACGCGCAGCCCTCCCTCGTCGTCGTCGAGGACGTGCACTGGGCCGACCACTCGTCGCGCGACCTCATCACCCTGCTGTTGACCCGCGGTTTCACCAAGGCCGTCGGCCTCGTCGTCACCTACCGCTCCGACGACCTCTACCGCCGCCACCCGCTCCACGACACCCTCGCCGTCTGGGCCCGCATCGCCGGCCTCGAGCACGTCGAGCTCGCCCCCCTGCCCGCCGATGCCGTCCGAGAGCTCGTCTCCGGCATCGAGGGCGCCCCCACCGACGCGACGACCGCCGCCGAGATCGCCCGCCGCTCCGAGGGCAACCCGTTCTTCGCCGAGGAGCTCGTCGCGAGCGCCGCCGCCGGCCAGACCCTCACCGGCGGCCTGAGCCGCGTGCTCCGAGCCCGCGTCGAGCAGCTCGACGACACCGCCCAGCGCGTGCTGCGCGCGATCGCCCTCAAGGGCGGCCAGTTCATCGACCACGAGCTGCTCTCGAAGGTGCTCGACCTGCCCGACGAGACGCTCGAGGCCGCGCTGGCGTCCGCCGTCGAGCACCATGTGCTCGAGGCCCGCTGGCCCCCGGCCTACACCTTCCGCCACGCGCTGCTGGGCGAGACGGTCGCCGACGGCCTGCTGCCGGGCGAGCGCCTCAGGCTCCACCGGGCGTATGCCGCCGTGCTCGCCGAGCGCCCCGACCTCGCTCCCGCGTCCGAGCTGGCACGTCACGCTGCCGCGGTCGGCGACCTGCCGACCGCCGTGCGCGCGAGCCGTGCGGCGGCCGAGGCCGCGATGGCCGTCGGCGGTCCACAGGAGGCGTTGCTCCACTTCGAGCGCGCCCTGACGTGGCTCGACGAGAACGACGCCGAGCGCGACGAGGTGACCCTGCGCGCCTCACGGGCGGCCATGGTCGCGGGCGAGTCGGTGCGCGCCATGGACCTGCTGCGCGACCGGCTCGACCACCCCGGCACCGCCCAGGACCCCCTCGTTCGCGCCGACCTGCTGTCGACGCTCGTCATCCGGGCGCGCATCCTCGACCTGCCGGTCGACTCGATCGCCCTCACCGACGAGGCGATGTCCCTGCTCGGCGACGAGGCCGACGAGCGCCGCGTCCGGGTGCTCGTCGCGCGGGTGCAGGCCCTCGTCGACCGGGGCTCGTTCGTCGAGGCGGCCGTCGTCGGCAACGAGGTCTCACTGCTCGCCGAGCGGCTCGGCATGGTCGGGGCGGTCGCCGAGGTGCGCACGATCATGGCTCGGGTGCTCGAGGCCCAGGAGGACCTCGCCGCCGTCGAGTCCCACCTCCAGTCCCTCGTCCACGACATCGACCCCGACGACCCGCTGCTGCTGCGCGCCCTGCACCAGCTGGCCTCGCTCGCCCACCGCCGCGGCGACCTGCCGGGGGCCCTCGCCCTCTACGACCGTGGCGCCGACGTCGCCCGACGCCTGCACCGCGAGTGGGCGCCGTGGGGCCAGGAGTGCCGGCTGCTCGGTGGCATCACCGCCTACGAGCTCGGCGACTGGGACGGCGCGGTGCGGCGGCTCGAGCTCGGTGGCCGGCCCGCACCGCAGCCCGGTCGCACGATCTTCACCGGCGCGATGCTGCTCGTCCAGGCCGGCCGCGGCGAGCCCGTCGACCCCGACCTCTTCGACGCGCTGCGCGAGTGGTGGCCGGTCGACGGCCTGGCGGTCGTGCTCACCGTGATGCCGGCCGTCGATGTGCTCGGCGATGCCGGCGACCTCGCCGGCACCCTCGACCTGACGGAGGCCGCGGTGCGCACGCTCGACGCCGCCTGGGGCGAGTACCACGCGGTGGTCCGACTGGCGGCCCTGCTCGCCGGTCAGGTCGCGCGCCTCGCGCCGTCCGCAGACCGGGACGTGCGCGACCGTGCCGTCGCGCTCGTCGACGACCTCGCGCAGCGCGCCCGTGTGATCGGCGAGCTGCGCCCCGCCGTCGAGCACGCGAGCCGCCCCAAGTTCGAGCGCGCCTCGGCCGAGTCGCTCGAGGACACCAGCCGCGAGACGTGGGCCTGGATCTCACGCCTCGAGGCCCAGGTGCTCAGGATGCGCCGCGCCGTCGAGCTCGACGACCCGCCCGGCCCCGACGACCTCGTCGACGCGTGGCGCACGAGCACCGCCGCCTTCGAGCGCTACGGCCACGTCTTCGAGACGGCGCGCTCGCGGGCCCGGCTCGCGGGAGCCCTCCACGACGCCGGCGACGACGCCGGGTCGCGCCGCGAGGCCGAGGCGGCGCGTGAGGTCGCCGTCCGCCTGGAGGCCAAGCCGTTGCTGAGCGAGCTCGACGAGGTGCGCCCGGGGGCGGCCGCCGGTGCCGAGGGCCGCGCCGGCAGCGGGCCCTCGCACGACCTCACCCCCCGCGAGCTCGAGGTGCTCGAGCTGCTGGCCCAGGGCCTCACCAACGGCCAGATCGGCAAGCGCCTCTACATCAGCACCAAGACCGTGAGCGTGCACGTCTCCAACCTGCTGGCCAAGCTCGGCGCCGCCGGCCGCACCGAGGCGGCGGCCATCGCCCGCAGGCGCGGCATCGTCTCCTAGCGTGAGGCGGCCTCCACCGCGGCCACCGTCGGGACGCCGGGCCGGGACCGGCGCAGGCCGGGCGTGAGCGCGACCGAGACGACGACCGAGGCCACCGCCATGACGCCCATGGCCTTCGCCGCGGCCTCGGCCCCGACCCCCAGCGCGCTGGCAACCGCCCCACCGAGCAGGGCGCCGAGCGCCTGACCCACCATGAGGCCGGTGCCCTGAAGCCCGAACACGTGCCCACGCGCCGCCGCATCGGTGTGCGTGACGAGCCGCTCCTGCAACGGCAGGCTCGCCGCGTAGCCGGCCGACGCCACGAAGGCGAGCGCGGCGGCATACGGCAGCGACGGCACGAGGAAGAAGGCGAGGTACGGGACGGCGAGCAGGAGGCGAAGTGGGCCGATCAGCCTGTCGCGCCACGGGATCGAGAGGAAGCGACCGACCACGACGTCGCCGACGAGCATGCCCGCAGCCGTGACGGCGAAGAGGTAGCCGGCCCGCTGCCCGGCGAACGGGACGAAGAGTGCCTCGCAGCCGACGATGAGCCCGTTCGGCACCCAGAGCGTGAGGTAGATCGGGCGCGTCACGGGAGACCCGAGCAGCCGCCGGTTCATCTCCCGCGTGCGCCGGACGACAGACGTGCCCGCGTGGCGCGGCGGGTGGTCCGAGAGGCCGAGGCGCAGCAGCGCGACTGCGAGCAACAGGGCCGCGGCCGAGCCGAGGAAGAGCTGCGTGGTCGTGAAACGGATGAGGAGCAGGCCGCCGATGCCGTAGCCGACGATCTGCATGCCGCCGACCGCGATGTTGAGGGTCGCGCGCCCGAGGATGAAGCCGTCGGGCGGCAGGATGTCTGAGACGAGCGCCATCATGCTGCCCCCGAGGGCGGAGGTGATGAGCGGCCCGACGGCGAGCAGCACGAACCGCCAGCCCCACGGCAGCCCGGGGATCGCCTGCAGCAGGTCGGTGACGAGGGTCGTCGCGGCGACGAGGACGAGTGCGGTGCGCGGACGCACCAGGTCGGAGCCGGAGCCGAAGAGCGCCTGGCCGACGATGCGCATGAGTGGGGCGCCGAACATCGCCAGGGCCGTGAGCACGGGCGACCCGGTGGCGGCGAAGGTGATGGTGCCGAGCGCGAGGGAGGCGACGGCATACGACCCGACGTTGAGGCAGGTGACGAGGAACAGGACGCGGAACTCGGGGACGGAGAAGAGCTGGCGATACGTCTGCACCCGGACACGCTGCACCGCCGAGGCAACGCCCCGCTAACGTTTCGGATGGAGGCGAAACATGGGGACGTGGCAGATCTCGGCCGACCTGCTGGCCAGGAGCCGCTTCGTCGTGTCGCCACGCATCGAGACGGTGGGCGCCCTCAACGACCTCGTCCGGCCGTCCGACCCGGAGGGACGCGCCCTGGCCGCCGCCCACGGAGAGGCCTTCCGCGCCATGCTCGACGAGCACCCCGTCCGCCGCGTCGTGCTCGACCACAGCTGGAGGCCGCAGTGGATCTCCGACTGGCTCTGCCTGCCGCCGGCCAGCGGCGGGCGCACGTTCGAGCAGGAGCTCGACGACGTGCGCGACCTCGGCGACGACGTCATGCGCGAACAGCTCGCCGAGAGCTCACCCACGCGCGACCTGCCCGACGTGCTGCTGCGTGACGGGCTCACCGAGCACGGTGTCGAGCTGCTCGAGTGGGTCTGGACCCATGTCCTCGCCACCGACTGGGCACGCCGCGAGCGCATCCTGCGCGCCGATGTCGTCTCGCGCACCTCGCGGCTCGCGACCCAGGGCTGGGCCTCGGTGCTGCGTGACCTCGGGCGCGACCGCGAGTGGGTCGGCGACGGCCACCTCCGCATCAACAACTACGACCTGCCCTCGCGTGTCCTGCCCGACGACGCAGACCTCTTCTTCGTGCCCGTCAACCACCGCGCGCGCTGGGTGGGCTGGCTGCTCCCGAGGAGGTATGCCGTCTACTACCCCGTCGCCGGAGCGCTGGCCCGCGTGGACGCCGGCGCACCCGACGGGCTCGAACGCCTCGTCGGCCGCAACCGTGCACGCCTGCTGGTCGTCCTCGAATCGCCCTCCAGCACAAGCGGACTGGCGGCCGCCACCGGGCTGGCGGTCGGCTCGGTCGGCGACCACCTCAAGGTGCTGCTCGCGGCCGGGCTCGTGCTCCGACGGCGCTCGGGGCGCGAGGTCCTCTACTGGCGCACCGCTGTCGGCGACGCCCTCGTGGCCTCCGGTACCGAGCACCCCGCCGGGTAGTTCTCCCCATGTACCGCCCGAGCACCCGCCCCTAGCCTCGGCGCTGCGGACGCACCCGCGGCCCGCACCATCGACTCGACCAGGGGTAGTCATGTGTGAGCTCCACGAAACGTCCGCTCCCGAGATCGGCCGACGCACGCTCGTCCGCGGCGCCGGCGGCCTCCTCCTCGCCGGCGGCCTCATCGGCGTCACCGGCAGCGCGGCACAGGCGGCGACGTCGCAGAACGGCTGGCCGGCCGGCTCGTCGTCCACCATCCCGCTCGCCACCCTCGCCGTCGGCGCCGCCACTTTCCCCGCTGGCGTTCGCCGCGGCGACGTGCACACGGTGCTCGGCTACGTGGCCCGCCGGTTCGACAACGAGGTCGAGGCGCTCGTGAAGGGCTGGTGCTGGGGCCACAGCTACCGCGTCATCTCCGGCAGCACGTCCCTGTCGAACCACTCGAGCGGCACCGCGATCGACCTCAACGCGCCGCGCCACCCGCTCGGCAGGTCCGGCACCTTCTCCGCCGCGCAGCGCACGAGGATCCACTCCATCGTCTCCGCCTGCAACGGTGTCGTGCGCTGGGGCGGCGACTACTCGGGCCGCAAGGACGAGATGCACTTCGAGATCAACGTGCGCCCCGGCGACGCACGGCTCGCGGCCCTCGCCCGGCGCATCGGCGGGGGCGCACCCGCGCCCGCGCCCCTCGTCTGGACCACGGTCAGGCGAGGCGCGAACGGCTTCCGCACCACGGCGATCCAGCACCTGCTGCGCCACCGCGGCTACTCCCTCGGCGTGGACGGCGTGTTCGGCCCCACGACCGAGAGCCGCGTCATCGCCTTCCAGCGCTCCAAGGGTCTGGCCGCCGACGGCATCGTCGGGCCGAAGACGTGGACGGCTCTCGTCGTGACGGTCAGGCAGGGCTCGAGCGGCCAGGCCGTCGTCGCCGTGCAGAAGCTGCTCACGCACCGCGGCTTCGGGGTGTCGGCGACGGGCACGTTCGGCTCGACGACCACGACGAAGACGCAGGCGTTCCAGCGTTCGCGAGGGCTCACCGCCGACGGCATCGTCGGACCGCGCACCTGGGCCAGGCTCACCGTCTGAGCACCGAAGGTCTCGCCGCAACTTCCCAGCGGAGAGACGTCACCAACCGAAGCTTTGGGTCTAGCGTCGTCCGTGTTCACGCCATTCAACGAAGAGGGGCACGACACATGGCAGAAGACTGGGCAGCAGACGTCAAGAAGTACTCGCCGGATGCCGACGACGCCGCGATCAAGGGCATCCTCCGGCACTGCGGCATCGCCCTGCAGAAGCGGGACTCCTCCCTCGTGTCGTTCAGCGACAAGAGCGAGCTCGACCGCGTGCGCGACGGCTTCATGAAGAAGAAGCTCGGCCTCACCGACTCCGACGCCGACCTCGACGCCTCGCTCGCCGAGGTGGGGCAGACGCTCAAGGGTGACCGCACGAAGAACCGCGTCACCGTCTACTACCTGCTCGCCGAGAAGCACGACAAGCTCGACCTCTTCCGCTGACCGGACCGGTCCAGCGGGCGCGGGGGTGGCCGGCCCGGGGAAAGGCACAAACCCGGCAAAAGGTAAAACACCGCCGGACCACAAAAAACCCCCCGGCGGGACACCAAA
>CBHRRQ010000016.1:0-28109 GCA_966081555.1 uncultured Terrabacter sp. | reverse complement strand
TCGCGCGCCGTTGTCCCGGGTCGGGAGCGGGGCATGGGGGCCCTCCCCGGCGAGCGGTGGGCGGGTAGGGGCCCCCCGCACGACGATCGCCCCGACGCCCGCGGCGTCGGGCCGGTCGATGCGGACGCGTACGCCGGGGACGGGGTGTCCGAGGACGGTGCGGTCCGGTGGGGAGCCCAGCACCTGCTCGCCGGTGGCGACGGCCACCGGCAGCGCCTCGGTGAGGCCGTAGACCGCGCGGACGGCCATGTCGGGGGCGAGGGCTGACAGCCTGCGGACGGTCGCAGGCAGCACGGGCGCGCCACCCATGGCCACGGTGCGCACGGTCGGTGGCAGACCGCGCGAGGCCGCGTCGAGCAGCTTGGCCGGGACGGCGTACGCGTGGGTGGCGCGCTCGCGGCGCGCCTGGCGCAACCACGTCGCGGTGGAGGCGGTCACCGAGGGCAGCGACCACACTGCGCCACCGACGAGGGCGGGCAGGCCGAGCATCAGCTGGTCGGTGTGCAGCACGACCGCGTCGCCGAGGTGCAGGGCGTCGACGGCTGCCTGCACCCCTGCGGAGAGCGACCCGAGCGTGTGGACCACGGCCCGTGGCGCCGCGGTGGAGCCAGAGGTGAAGACGACGAGCGCGTCACGCGAGGGCGGCAGCTCGTTCGGCAGCTCGGTCGGCGCGTAGGGGCTGCTCGGCAGCGACTCCCAGCGGGTGGCGCCCGTGGGGACGCCCGGGAGCCGCGGCCCGGACACGACGTGGAGCAGCCCGGGAGTGGAGAGGTCGGGCAGCTGCAGACCCGAGGTCGCCGGAAGGCGTGCGAGCAGCGTGGAGAACGGAGGACGGGTGGCCGCGTGCACCACGGTGTCGGCGACGGCCGCCGCGACGGGCACGGTGCGACGGCGCACGTCGACCAGCGCTTCCCCGGCCCCGGGGTCGGCCACGACGACCACTCCCCCGGCGAGCACGACCCCTAGTGCGGCCATCACGGCGCGCGGCGAGGGCCGAAGCGCGAGCAGCACACCGTCACCGACGGACAGGCCGTTGGTGCTCAGATGCACTGCGACCGAGGTGATCCCGGCGGAGACGTCGCCGTAGGTGACCGTGCGGCCACGGCTGTCGCGGATGGCGGGACGCCGGGGCTGCTCGGCGCCGCGGGCGAGCACGGCGGAGACGAGGTCGGTGGTGGGCGTGGTGTCGACCCCAGGGGCTGTCACGGCGCTGCCCCGGCCGTCTGTCGTCGCTCGGCACGCAACGACGCCGAGCCGGCGTCGACACCGGGGACGCCGGCTCGGAGCCGCAGCTCGGCGTAGCGGGGCACGAGGACCCGTCGGGCGGCCCGGCGGCTCGTGACCACGAGCCCGAGGTCGCTGGCGACGTCGAGCAGCATCCCGGTCATCGACGTCAGCTCGGCCAGAGCGAGGGGTGCTCCCAGGCAGAAGTGCGAGCCGGCGCCGAACCAGAGGTGGCGCAGGTCGCCCTCGGCCCGGCGTCCGGGATCGAAGCCGCCCTCTCGCCGGGTCGCCCACCAGAGGAGCACCACGACGCGCTCGCCCGCGCGCACCCGCACCCCGCCGACCTCGGCGTCAGTGGCACACCGCCGCAGGGTGGCCAGGCTCGGCGTCGTCATGCGGAGGCCCTCGGCCACGACCGCCTCGACGTCGCACCCGGAGGCCGTCCACGGTGCGAGCAGCCCTGCGTCGGCGAGCTGTCCGGCGATGCGTGGCAGCGCGCTGCTCACAGTGCCCGTGCCGGTGAGGAAGAGCGCGGCGGCAAGCGATCGGGCGTCCGCGAGTGAGACACCTTGTCGGGCAAGGCGGCCCATCACGGTGGACGGGGAGGCCTCGATGTGGGCTGCTTCGGCGGCGTCCTGCACGACCGCCAGCGACGCCCGCGCCCTCACCACGTCGGAGGCGTCGAAGGTGCGGGTGCGCCAGCCCACCATCGACTCGATCGCGTCCCCCGCGTCGAGGAGCACCGACGGCGGCGTCGTCGGGTCCAGCCCGACGACCGCGCCGATCGTGGCGGCCGAGACCGCCCTCGCCAGCTCGACGACGTCGATCTGCTCGCCCTGCTGCAGCCGTTGCCTCGCGAGCGCCACGAGCGGCCCGGCAGCGGCCTCGTGCACCTCGCGGACCGCCTTGGGCGAGAACAGGTCGGCGAGCGAGCGCCGCAGGGCACGGTGCTCGGTCCCCTCCATGTTGAGCAGGACGCGCTCACCGAGCACGGGGGTCCAGAGCGCCCCGGAGGAGCCAGGTCCGTTCTTGGCGAAGGACGCGCTGTCGGTGAGGACCCGGCGGGCAGCACCCGGGTCGGCGACGAGCACACCGGCCCCCGGCAGGCGCACCACGGGCCGGCGTGAGACGGCTGCGTCGACGACCCGCGCGACAACCGGGTGTGCCGAGCGGACGAGCATCGACTCCCAGCGGCTGCCCGCGTCGGTGGGGCGCAGCGCCCTCACGCGACAACTCGCACGTCGACGACGTCCGGCTGGTGGCTGTGGTCGAGGTACCACCGCAGCGTGTTGCGCAGCCCGTAGGCGCGCAGCCGGCGCACCGAGGCGTGCACGACGAGGTCGCGGTGGTGCTCGACGCGAGCCGACACGCGGCGCACGCGGTTGACGAGCTCGCGGTCCTCGTGGACCTCCTCGATCGCGGTGCGGGGAAAGCCGCCGCTCGCCTCGTAGGCGCGGGCGCTGACGCCGAGGTTGCAGCCCGGGCTCATCCGGTAGGGGCCGAGCAGCCCGGGCGCACGGTTGCTCGGACGGAACCGGCCGAACGTCTGGCACAGGCCGATGACGCCGGGGAGCACGAGACGCTCCCAGGGCCGCAGCCGCACCTCGTCGGTGCGGGCGCGCATCGGGCCCGTGACGAGGTCGGCGCCCGCGCCGAACGCCTGCCGGGCCACGGTCGTCCAGCCGGGCGCCGGCAGCGTGTCGGCGTCGGTGCGCAGCACGTGGGTGGCCCCGTGGGCGATCGCGTGGCGCACCCCGGTGTCCGCCGCCGCACCGGTGCCCTTGCGCGGCTCGGTGACCACGGTGACCCCCAGGCCGTATGCCGCACAGGCACGTTCGACCTCGACAACCGTTGCGTCCGTGCTGGCGTTGTCGACGACGACGAGCTGGAAGTCCCGGTCGCGCTGCGCGGCGAGCGCCGCGATCGTGCCGGCGATGCCGGCCTGCTCGTTCCACGCCGGCACCACGACCCAGAGACGCACGGGGTCGGCACCGGACGGCATACGGCCGCTCACCATCGGACCGCCATGGTGCCGACGCTGATGCCCCCGGCGAGCCCGACGAGCAGCACGGGTTCGCCCGGACGGGCCAGCCGGAGCCGCTCGATCTGCTGCCACTGGAGCGGGAGCGTCGCCGACGCGCAGTTGCCGTGGTCGGGAAGGGTCTCGACGACGAGGTCGCGGCGCAGGCCGAGGCGGGCTGCGAAGTGGTCGAGGTAGGGCATCGCCACCTGGTGCACGGCAACGGCGACGAAGTCCTCGACCCCGAGGCCGTCGGCCTTGAGCGCCCGGTGGATCTCCTCGACGTCGACGCTGTCGAAGGCCTGGCGCAGCCGAGCGCCGTCCATCACGAAGTACCCCTTGTCGACGTCGCGCGGGTGACGCGTGCCGCCGGCGGGGAGCTGGCCGACCGCCCAGTGCCGCGACTCCGCCGTGAACCATCGGTGCAGGATCTGGCCGCGAGCGTCGTGCGTGGCTCGCTCCACGACGCAGGCGGCCCCCGCGTCGCTCATCGTGTAGCCGGGCACGGACTCGACGAACTGGGCGGCGTCGCGCACGCTCCACCGCGCCGCGCGGGACGGCATCTCGCCGGTGACGACGAGAACCCTTGCGTACTGGCCCATCTCGATGAGGGCCTCGGCCACCTGCACCCCGTTGAGCCACGAGTTGCACGCGTTCTTCACGTCCATCACCGGGCAGCGCAGCCCGAGGAGGTCGGCCACGATGTGCGACGTCGCCGGCTCGACGAGGTCCTGGGAGGCGGAGGCGAAGAGGAGCAGGTCGACGTCGTGCGCCTCCAGCCCGAGCGAGTCGAGCGTCGTGCGGGCCGAGGCCGCCGCGAGGTCCGACGCCTGCGTCTCGGGCCCGGCGTGGTGGATGCGCCGCACACCTGTCAGTCGTCCGAGCACCCCGGTCGGCGGGACGAAGCCCCGACTCGAGCCGACGATGCGGGCCTCGACCTCGTCCACGGTGATGGCGTGCGCCGCCACCCGAGCACTCACACCGGCGATGCGACTGGCCATGCGACGCGGCCCTCCCTGGCTCGGCGACGCGGCTCCTGCTGAGCCGTGCGGGCAGTTTACGGTGAGGCCATGGCGCGCGGACTGAGCGGACGTACTCACCGGACGGCCGCCCGTCACGAGCGTCGGGTCGTGTGGGCGGCGAACCCCCGGCTGGGTCTGCTGGTCTCCGGCGCCCGCCTCGCGCCACCCATCGTCCGCGTGCCTCGCCTCGGCTGGGTCGTGCGCGACCCTGCCCTCATCCGGGCGCTGCTCGTCGACCACCGCTCGACGTCGCTCATAGGCGAGGGCGGTGTCGGCCACCTCTGGTCGCAGGTGCTCGGCGACTGGGTGGACGACCTGTTCGACGGGCGCGGCCACCACTCGCTGCGCACCCGGGCGCGTGACCTCTTCACCGACGCGGCGGCTCGCGACCTGGTGGGGCCGGCCGCCCAGCCGGTCGTCGCGGTCCTCGACTCGCGCCTGCGCGCGGGGCAGCACGTGGACGTCGCCGACCTCGCCCGCGTCCTCGTGGGCCGCATCGTCGTCGCCATGCTCGGCCTGGATCCCGCCGCCCTGGCCGCCGGGGTCGGCACGACAGCCGGTGGGGGTCAGGGCGACGACGGGTGGGACGTCTACCGGCACGTCTTCGGCCGCGGCGAGGAGCTGGCTGCGCTCGCTCTCGGCACCCAGGCCGACACGACCCTCTCCGACTCGACCGTCGAGCGCGCCCGCTCGATCCTGCTCGAGCTGACCGCCGGTGTCCCCGAGGCTTACCGCTCCTCCCCCGAGTCGACCCTGCTCGGCCGGTGCCGCGCTCTCGGTGTGACCGAGCAGGAGGCGACCGGGCTCGCCTCGCTCCTGCTCGTCGCTGGCACGGAGACCGCGGCGAGCGCCATCACGCGCACCGCCGCGCTGCTCGCCGACACGGGGCAGGCAGCCCGGCTGTCGGCGGCGTCGGGCGGCCACCGCGAGGCTCTCGTCGAGTCGGCCGTACGCGAGGGGCTGCGGGTCACGACGCCCGCGCCGGTCATCGGGCGGCACGTCACCAACGACGTGACCGTCGGCGGCCGGCGCCTACGTGTGGGTGACCGGGTGCTCGCACTGACCTACGTCGCCAACACCACCCCGGGGACTCTCGACCTCGACCGTCCCTACCTGCCCCAGAACCGGCACCTGTGGTTCGGTGCGGGCCGCCACCTCTGCCTGGGCGCGCCCGTCGCCCGTGAGGAGCTGCGCCGCATGGTCGGGGCGCTGGCCGACACCGGCCCGTGGACGGTCGTCGAGCGCGAGCCGGCCCGCGGAGTGCTCATCCCCACCTACCGTCGGTTGGTGGTGGCCGCCGACCGACGGTAGGCGTGGCCGCGGACGCGTCGGCCGGAGTGACGGCGCGTTTCGACCCTCGTGAGGCGGTTCGCGCCCGCCGAACCGGCCGAGGCGCCCGGCTCAGGCCCACCAGCCGATGAGGCTGCCGCCGATCTTGACGATGAAGGCGCTGACGATGACCACGAAGACGCCGCGCACGAAGCCACTGCCTCGCGCGACGGCGGTGCGGGCGCCGACGTAGCCCCCGACGAGGTTGGTGGCTGCGATGACGACGCCGACCTTGAGCACCACCAGACCCATCGGGGCGAAGACCGTCAGCGCGCCGAGGTTCGTCGCGAGGTTCGCGATCTTCGCCTTGGCGCTGGCCTCGAGGAAGTTGTAGCCGAGCAGCCCGACGAGCGCGAAGACGAGGAAGCTGCCGGTGCCCGGCCCGAGCGCGCCGTCGTAGGCGCCGATGACGAAGCCGGTGACCATCGCCAGGACGGTGTGCCGCGCCCCGTGGAAGCGGCGGATCGACTCCTTGCCGAGGTCGGGCTTGAAGAGGGTGTAGGCGCCGACGACGACGAGCAGCACGAGGATGATCGGGTTGAAGGCGGACTTCGGGATGTGGAGGCCGATGAGCGCCCCGCCGATGGACCCGACGTACGCGACCGCCGCCATCGGCAGGGCCGTGCGCAGGTCGGGGCGCACCCGGCGGTAGAAGGTGACGGAGCTCGTCGTGGTGCCGAAGACCGAGCCGAACTTGTTCGTCGCGAGCAGCTGCGCCGGCGTGGCGCCCGGCAGCCCGACGAGCAGGGCCGGCAGCTGGACGAGTCCCCCTCCGCCGACGACGGCGTCGATCCACCCGGCGACGAACGACGCGGCGCCGAGGAAGGCGAGGGTCGTGAGGGTCGGGTCGCTCACGACCCGTCGCCGTCCGCGGCCTGGTGGTTCCAGAGCGCGACGATGCCGGCGACGTCGAGCAGCTCGTCGGCCACCGCGTCGGGCCTGGCGTCGACCGGCATCCGCTGGCCGGCCGGGATGTCGGAGTGCGGCACGAGGATGGCGCGCATCCCGACCTGGTGCGGCCCGTGCACGTCCTCGAAGAGCCGGTCTCCCACGTAGACGGCCCGCTCGGGCTCGACGTCGAGGGCCGTGCAGACCGCTCGGAACGCGTCGGGGTGCGGCTTGACGACGTGGATCTCCGACGAGTACACGTCGGCGTCGAGGAGGTCGAGCACGCCGTCACGCTCGAAGACCTCACGGTGGTAGTCGCGCGTCCAGATGGTGTTGGACAGCACGCCGACGCGGATCCCCTTGCGCCGCAGCGACTCCCACAGCGGGCGCACCTGCGCGTCGGTGTGGGTGTGCGGCTCCCAGAAGCGCTGGTAGGCGGCCAGGGCGAGGTGGTGGCGGTCGTGCGCCGGGTCGACGCCCGCGTCGTCGAGGATCGCGGCGATGGAGGCGCTCTCGTGGGTCTCTCGACCGCGGCGCCACGCCCGGTCCTCGGCCTCGTGGAGGCGCATCGCCAGCGAGTCGGCCTCCGCGAGGTCCTCGGCCGGCATGTCGGGGTCCTCGACCGGCAGGCCGTGGACGGTGCGGGCGAAGACGCGCCACTGCTGCGGGAGGTCGACCTCGTGCCAGGGCGTCAGAGTGCCGCCCCAGTCGAAGACCACCGCCTCGACGGGGCGGACGGCCGACGTCACGAGCGCTCGACCTCGGCCGTCACCTCGGCGGTCAGCGCCGCCACGACGTCGTCGACGGCGACCTCGCGGCGCTCGCCCGAGCGACGGTCCTTGATCTCGACCTTGCCGTCGGCCAGGCCGCGACCGATGACGAGGATCGTCGGCACACCGATGAGCTCGGAGTCCTTGAACTTCACGCCGGGGCTGACGCCCTTGCGGTCGTCGACGAGGACCGAGAGGCCCTGTACCTCGAGCTCGCGCGCGATCTCCTCGGCCTTGACGAAGAGCGCCTCGTCCTTGCCGGCGGCGACGATGTGGACGTCGACGGGCGAGAGCTCGCGCGGCCAGATGATGCCGGCCTCGTCGTTGTTGCCCTCCACGACGCAGGCGACGGCCCGCGAGACGCCGACGCCGTAGGAGCCCATGACGACGGTGACGAGCTTGCCGTTCTGGTCGAGCACCTTGAGGTCGAGGGCCTCGGCGTACTTCGTGCCGAGCTGGAAGACGTGGCCCATCTCGATGCCGCGCGCGGCCGACAGGCTGTGGTCGCAGTTGGGGCACGCGTCTCCGGGGCGCACCTCGGCGGCCTCGATGGTGCCGTCGGCGGTGAAGTCGCGACCGGCGACGAGGTCGATGACGTGCTGCCCGGCGACGTTGGCGCCGGTGACCCACCGCGTGCCGTCCGCGACGCGCGGGTCGAGCAGGTAGCGGATGCCGGTGCTGCCTTCGGACCCGAGGGCGCCCGGACCGATGTAGCCCTTGACGAGCGCGGGGTTCGCGGCGAAGTCGGCCTCGGTGAACGCCTCGACCTCCGCCGGCTCGACCTGGGCGCCGAGGCGCTTCTCGTCGACCTCGCGGTCGCCGGGCAGCCCGATGGCGAGCGGCTCGCGCGTGCCGTCGGGGTGCACGAGCATGACGACGACGTTCTTCAGGGTGTCGCCGGCCTCCCACGCGCGGTCGTCGCGCGGGAACCGCTCGTTGAGGTGCGCGACGAGGGTCTCGATCGTCGGGGTGTCCGGGGTGTCCTCGGCGTGCGCGGCGGGCACGCCGTCCCAGCCGACCGGGTCGGGAGCGGGCACGCGTACGGCCTCGACGTTCGCGGCGTACCCGCAGCTCGTGCAGTGGACGTAGGTGTCCTCGCCGACCTCGGCGGTGGCGAGGAACTCCTCGCTCTTGCTGCCGCCCATGGCACCGGCCATCGCCTCGACGATGACGTAGTGGAAGCCGAGGCGGTCGAAGATGCGGACGTACGCGTCGCGGTGCAGCTGGTAGCTCTTGTCGAGGCCGGCTTCGTCGACGTCGAACGAGTAGGAGTCCTTCATGACGAACTCACGGCCGCGCAGCACGCCGGCACGCGGACGGGCCTCGTCGCGGTACTTCGTCTGGATCTGGTAGATCGACAGCGGCAGGTCCTTGTAGGAGCTGTAGAGGTCCTTGACCGTCTGGGTGAACATCTCCTCGTGCGTGGGACCGAGCAGGTGGTCGGCCCCCTTGCGGTCCTGGAGGCGGAAGATGTTGTCGCCGTACTCGGTCCAGCGGCCGGTCGCCTCGAAGGGCTCCTTGGGCAGCAGCGCCGGGAAGAGCAGCTCCTGGGCGCCGATCGCGTCCATCTCCTCGCGCACGATGCGCTCGACGTTGCGAAGGACGCGCAGGCCGAGCGGCAGCCACGTGTAGACGCCGGGGCTCACGCGGCGGACGTAGCCGGCGCGCACGAGCAACTTGTGGCTCGGGACCTCTGCGTCCGCCGGGTCCTCGCGAAGCGTGCGCAGGAACAGGGACGACATGTGCAGGGCCACCAGGACTCCTCGGGTGCGGCGCGCGGGCGCGCGTGGGTGCGGAACCAGCGCAGGATATCGGCCGCTCGGAGGTCTGCTCTTGGCACGTGTCCTGTCCTGTTCCTGTCCGGTCAGGACAAGAACACGTCACTCGCTTGACCGGTGGCTCGGCCGCGTGTTCAGTGAGCCTGCCGGGACAGCGGTGTCGGCAAGGTCTGGGGATCGTGACGTCCTTGTGACAACGCCACCCTCAGGTTCGGTGACGTGAGCACGAACCGTGAGCAACAATCGGCATTGGGTGCAAGCGCCCGTGGACACCACAAAGGAGTGTTGACGACCAGATGAGCGACCCCTCCACCCCGGCTCCCGACCACCAGCGCAGCGACGTCACGGGCGCGCAGCCGGGCAGCGTCATCCTCGAGATGCGCGACATCACCAAGGAGTTCCCGGGGGTCAAGGCCCTCTCGAACGTGTCGATGGCCGTCCGCCGGGGCGAGGTCCACGCCATCTGCGGCGAGAACGGCGCCGGCAAGTCGACCCTCATGAAAGTGCTC
This sequence comes from uncultured Terrabacter sp., assembly GCA_966081555.1. Lineage (GTDB taxonomy): Bacteria > Actinomycetota > Actinomycetes > Actinomycetales > Dermatophilaceae > Terrabacter. The sequence goes on along the minus strand of CBHRRQ010000016.1, from coordinate 18,569 downwards.
TCCGGCGTCTACCCCGCCGGCACCTACGACGGCGAGATCCACTTCGAGGGCCAGGTCGTCGAGTTCCACAACATCCGCGACAGCGAGCACGCCGGCATCGTCATCATCCACCAGGAGCTCGCGCTCATCCCCGAGATGTCGATCGCCGAGAACATCTTCCTCGGCAACGAGACGGCGAGCGGCGGCGTCATCGACTGGCTCTCCACCCGCGTCAAGGCGCGCGAGCTGCTCGCCCGGGTGGGGCTCGAGGAGGAGCCCGACACCAAGATCCGCGACATCGGTGTCGGCAAGCAGCAGCTCGTCGAGATCGCCAAGGCGCTCTCCAAGGACGTAAAGCTGCTCATCCTCGACGAGCCCACGGCGGCGCTCAACGAGGGCGACTCCCAGCACCTGCTCGACCTCATCGCGGGCCTGCGCGCCAAGGGCGTCACCTGCATCATGATCAGCCACAAGCTCAACGAGATCGAGCAGATCGCCGACTCCATCACGATCATCCGCGACGGCCGCTCCATCGAGACGCTGCGCGTCAAGGAGGACGGCGTCGACGAGAACCGGATCATCCGGGGCATGGTCGGCCGCGACCTCGAGTCGCGCTTCCCCGACCACACGCCGCAGATCGGCGAGGTCTTCTTCGAGGTGAAGAACTGGACCGTGCGCCACCCGAGCGTCCCCGACCGGCTCGTGGCCAAGCACAGCGACTTCTTCGTGCGCCGCGGCGAGATCGTCGGTTTCGCGGGCCTCATGGGCGCCGGCCGCACCGAGCTGATGCGCAGCCTCTTCGGCCGCTCCTACGGCACCTACGTCGAGGGCACCATCGTCAAGGACGGCAAGGAGCTCAAACTGCGCACCGTGGCCGACGCCATCGACGCCGGCCTCGCCTACGTCACCGAGGACCGCAAGTCGCTCGGACTGAACCTGCTCGACGACATCAAGCGCACCACCGTCTCGGCCCGCCTCTCCCGCATCACCAGGGGCTTCGTCGTCGACGACAGGCAGGAGTACAACTACGCCGAGTCCTACCGGAAGTCGTTGCGCACCAAGGCTCCCAACGTCGACGAGGGCGTCGCGAAGCTGTCGGGCGGCAACCAGCAGAAGGTCGTGCTGGCCAAGTGGCTCTTCACCGAGCCCGACCTGCTGATCCTCGACGAGCCGACCCGCGGCATCGACGTCGGCGCGAAGTTCGAGATCTACGGGATCATCCAGCGCATGGCGTCCGAGGGGAAGGGCGTCATCCTCGTCTCCTCGGAGCTGCCCGAGCTGATCGGGCTGTCAGACCGCATCTACACGATCAGCGAAGGTGCCGTCACCGGCGTGCTCGACCGCGAGCAGGCCGACCAGGAGTCGCTGATGCGGCTCATGACCCGCCGCACCCGCGCCGACGGCGACCCGTCGCGCGAGAGCGCCTGAGCGGCCGTCCGGCCACCCACCGGCACGCAGCGCCCACTCCCCTCCCCATCCACACCCGACAGAGCCAGGAAGCACCAATGGACAAGGTCAAGAAGATCTTCGGTGGCGACACCCGTCAACTCGGCATGATCTTCGCCCTCGTGGCGCTGATCATCTTCTTCCAGATCTGGACCGCAGGCCTCACGCTGACGCCCGACAACGTCATCAACATCTTCCAGCAGAACTCCTACATCCTCGTCCTCGCGATCGGCATGGTGCTCGTCATCATCGCCGGCCACATCGACCTGTCCGTGGGGTCGGTCGCCGCGTTCGTCGGCATCTCGGTCGCCATCGCGATGCGCGACTGGGGACTCAGCTGGTGGCTCGGCATCCTCTTCGGTCTCGCGCTCGGCGCCCTGGTCGGGGCGTGGCAGGGGCTCTGGACGGCCTACGTCGGCATCCCGGCGTTCATCGTGACGCTGTCGGGCATGCTGCTCTTCCGCGGCGCCAACCAGTACGTCGGCAAGTCGAACTCGGTGCCCGTCTCCGACGACTTCCAGGTCATCGGCGGCGGCTACCTGCCCGAGGTGGGCCCCAACACCGGCTACAACAACCTCACCGTGCTGCTCGGCCTGCTGCTCGCGGTCGGCATCGTCTACGGCGCCCTCCGCAGCCGCCGCGCCCTCGTCAAGCTCGGCGCCGAGGTCGAGGAGGCCTGGGTCATGTGGGTGCGCCTGGGGCTGATCTGCGCGGCGATCATCGCCGCCACGCTGCTCTTCGGCTCAGGCCGGCCCGGCACCTCCTTCCCCATCGCGGGCATGATCCTGGCCGTGCTCGTGCTGCTCTACGGCTTCATCTCCAACCGCACCGTCATCGGCCGCCACATCTACGCCGTCGGCGGCAACCGTCACGCGGCCGAGCTCTCCGGCGTCAAGAGCAAGAAGGTCAACTTCCTCGTCATGATGAACATGTCGATTCTGGCGGCGCTCGCCGGCATGATCTTCGTGGCCCGCTCGACGGCCTCCGGCCCGTCCGACGGCGTCGGCTGGGAGCTCGACGCCATCGCGGCCGTCTTCATCGGTGGCGCGGCCGTCACCGGTGGTGTCGGCACGGTCGTCGGCTCGATCGTCGGAGGCCTAGTCATGGCCGTGCTCAACAACGGCCTGCAGCTCAAGGGAATCGGCGCAGACGCGACCCAGATGATCAAGGGCCTCGTCCTGCTCGTCGCCGTCGCCTTCGACGTCTACAACAAGTCGCAGGGCCGCGCCTCGCTCATCGGCCTGCTCATGCGCAACGCCCGCGGACGGGGCGGCGGTGGCGACGACGTCACTCCCCCGCCGTCGGCCGAGACCGAGACCGCTCCCATCACCGAGAGCATCCGCCAGTCCAGCTGAGCCGCCCGGTTCGGCTGACCCACAGACCCGGTCAGGGCGCCCGCCCGAGACCGAGCAGGATCCGCGTTCGCCCGGACGCGATGAGAGGAAAGAGAGCACATGCGTACCTTCACCAAGGTGCTGGGCGTCACGGCCGTGGCCGCCCTTGTTCTGACCGGTTGCGGTCGGAACAGCGACACCGGCGCGACGCCGGGCGCTTCGAACGGGGGCTCCGCAGCGGCGGGCTTCCCCGCCAACGCGGTCATCGGCATCGCGCTGCCGCAGAAGACGTCGGAGAACTGGGTGCTCGCCGAGCAGCTGTTCAAGGACGGCCTGTCCGCGGCCGGCTTCCAGGGCGACGTCCAGTTCGCCAACGGTGGTGTGTCCGAGCAGCAGAACCAGATCCAGGCCATGGTGACCAAGGGCGCCAAGGTCATCGTCGTCGGCGCCATCGACGGCTCCCAGCTGGGCACCCAGCTCAAGGCCGCCAAGGACGCCGGCGCAGTCGTCATCGCCTATGACCGCCTCGTGAAGAACACGAACGCCGTCGACTACTACGTCGCCTACGACAACTTCAAGGTCGGCGAGCTGCAGGGCCAGGCCCTGCTCGACGGCATGGCCAAGAAGAAGCCGAACGGCCCGTACAACATCGAGCTCTTCGCCGGCTCCCCCGACGACGCCAACGCCCAGGTCTTCTTCGACGGCGCCATGAAGGTGCTCAAGCCGAAGATCGACGACGGCACCCTCAAGGTCGTCTCCGGCCAGACGCAGTTCAACCAGGCCGTCACGCAGGGCTGGAAGGCCGAGAACGCCCAGAAGCGCATGGACACGCTGCTCGCGGCGAACTACACGAGCGCCCCGCTCGACGGCGTCCTGTCGCCCAACGACACCCTGGCCCGCGCGATCCTCACGTCGGTCAAGGCGGCCGGCAAGCCGAACCCGATCGTCACCGGTCAGGACTCCGAGGTCGAGTCGGTCAAGTCGATCATGGCCGGCGTCCAGTACTCCACGATCAACAAGGACACCCGCAACCTGGTCAAGGAGACCATCGCCATGGTGTCGGCCCTCCAGAAGGGCCAGACGCCGACGGTCAACGACACCAAGTCCTACAACAACGGTGTCAAGGTCGTCCCGGCCAACCTGCTCCCCCCGGTCATCGTGACCAAGGAGAACGCAGCCGAGGCGTACGCGAACGACCCGACGCTCGCGCCGCTCACCAAGTGAGCTGACGCCTTCGGGCGATGCACACGAAGGCCCGTCCCCCCGGGGGCGGGCCTTCGTCGTGCGCAGCTTCTGGCGTATGCCGTCGCGTGCGCACCCGCAGGACCCTCGCGATGGGCGACACTGGCGTCATGCCGTCGGCGTCCCTCTCCTACACCTTGTTCACCGAGCCCGCCCTTGCACGAACGGCATTGGCGCCGCTGGTCGCGCGTGAGCCGGAGGCCCTCAGCGTGGTCGCGAGCGTCACCGACGGGCTCGTCGCAGACCCGGGCCGCTGCGTCGGGCCGCGCTGGTGGGCCGGCGCCGACGAGGCCGGAGAGGTCGTGGCCGCCTTCATGCACACGCCGCCGCGCCACCTGCACATCGCGCTGGCGACACCGATCCAGGCGCGGGCCCTCGCGGCACTGCTCGCCGACGCACGCGACGACCTCCCCGGCGTCGGGGGGCTGCGCGAGCCGACCGAGGCGTTCTCCGACGAGTGGGTCGGCAGGACCGGCGCGACCGCGACGGTGTCGATGGAGATCGGCCGGTTCGACCTTCCGGTGCGTCCTCGGGTGCCCTTCGATGTGCCGGGCGAGTTCCGGGTCGCGACGGCGGCCGACACCGCCGTGCTCGTCGCGTGGCACCAGCAGTTCTACGAGGCGATCGACGGGCCCGGCGCGCTGGCGTCACCCCTCGACCGGCACATCGCGTCCGGCCGGGTCGGCCTGTGGATGCACGACGGTCGACCCGTCTCCATGGCCTACGCCTCCCCCGCCAACGGCGGGATCACCCGGATCTCGGGGGTGTGGACGCCCCCGGAGCTGCGCGGCCACGGTTACGCGAGCGGGGTCGTCGCGGCCCTCAGCTCGGCGCGTCAGGACGCTGGCGAGTCGTGCATGCTCTACACCGACCTCGCCAACCCGACCTCCAACGCCATCTACCAGGCGATGGGCTACCGCCGGGTCGGCGACAACCTCGACATCACCTTCAGCGCATGACTCCCCCGGCGCGGAGGGCCGCCCGGATCATCGGCCACTGCAGCGGCAGTCGCGCGACGGTCGCAGCGAGGTAGCCCTGCCGTGCCGTGTCCTGCGGGTCGCGGTCGAGCCGCCGCTTCGCCTGACCCGTCATCGTGACGTTGGCCGGGAAGACGGCGACGAGCAGGGCGGCGGACGCGAGCCCGGCCACGCGTCGGGTTCGAGGGAGGAAAAGCCCGACAGCACAGGCGATCTCGGCGGCACCAGAGGCGTACACCAGAGCTCGCCGCGACGGAAGCCGCTTCGGCACGATCGACTCGAACGGCTCGGGGCGCACGAAGTGCATGGCCCCCGAGGTGAGGAAGAGCCCCGCCAGGGCGATGGCGTCCTTGCCGAGGGGCGCGTTCGTCGCGGTCTTCATCCCCTCACCCTAGGTGGCCCGGCGGGCGTCAGAGCAGCACGGTGGTGAAGGCGCCCGCCTCGTGGAAACCGCACCGGGCGTATGCCGCCCGGGCCGCCACGTTGAAGTCGTTCACGTAGAGCGACACCTCCTCGGCCATTCCGGAGAGCACCTGCTCCACGACACTGGCCATGGCCGGGACCGACAGCCCCTGACCACGGAGCCGCGGGTGCAGCCACACGCCCTGCACCTGCGCGCAGCCCAGGGCGAGCGACCCGACGTCGGCCTTGAAGACGACCTCGCCGTCCTCCACCTTGACGAACGTGTGGCCGGCCCGGACGAGGGCGGCGACGCTCGCGCGGTAGCCCCGGTCGGAGCCGAAGTACGGCGGGTAGCCGATCTCCTCGGTGAACATGTGCGCGGCAGCCGGCAGGACGATGTCGACCTCGTCGAGGCGGGCCGGTCGCACGTCGGGGTCGAGCGTCAGCCCGAGGGTGGACGGGCGGTCGCGGGTCGTCATCAGCGGCTGGTGGGTGCGCACGGCGCGCACGGGTCCCCACGTGGGTCCCAGGCGGTCCCACAGCCCGACGACCTGCGCGCTCGGGCCGAAGATCGAGGCGCACTGGCGGCGCATCTTCATGATGCGGGTGGCCACGGCCGCGACGCCCTCGTCGTCGAGCTCGACCGGCACGACGTTCGCGCTGACCCAGACGAGGCCCCGCAGCCGGCCGTCGTCCCAGTGGCCGAGGAGCGAGCCGGGCGAGCTCCTGAGCGATCCCTCGGCGATGCGTGCCGCGACGAAGACGTTGGCCACCCGGTCGCGGGCGCACACGGCGAGCGCGGCTTCCTGGTCGGCCACCGACAGCGGTCGCACGGGTAGGCGTTGGCGCAGCACCACCCAAGAGTGCCTGCCCGCGGCCCGGGTGTCACCCCGGCACGCCCCGCCGCCACCTCACGAACCCGTCACGGTCCTGGCCCACGCCCCACCCCGCTCCCCCGGCCGCAGCGCGAGGATGCGCTCCGCGAGGTCGCGCACGACGGCATACCTGATGGTGCCCGGCGGGCGCCCTCAGCCGACGGTGACGCTGGGGGCGCCGGCCGACTCCTCGTCGACGGGCTCGCCCATCTCCTCGGCGAGGCGCATGGCCTCCTCGATGAGCGTCTCGACGATCTGCGACTCGGGGACCGTCTTGATGACCTCGCCCTTGACGAAGATCTGGCCCTTGCCGTTGCCCGAGGCGACACCGAGGTCGGCCTCGCGGGCCTCACCCGGACCGTTGACGACGCAGCCCATCACGGCGACGCGCAGCGGCACGGTCATGCCCTCGAGGCCGGCCGTGACCTCGTCGGCGAGCTTGTAGACGTCGACCTGCGCCCGGCCGCACGACGGGCAGGAGACGATCTCGAGCTTGCGCGGGCGCAGGTTGAGGCTCTGGAGGATCTGGATGCCGACCTTGACCTCCTCGACGGGCGGCGCGCTCAGCGAGACCCGGATGGTGTCACCGATGCCGCGCGAGAGCAGCGCGCCGAAGGCGGTGGCCGACTTGATGGTGCCCTGGAAGGCGGGACCGGCCTCGGTGACGCCGAGGTGCAGGGGCCAGTCGCCGCGCTCGGCGAGCAGCTCGTAGGCACGCACCATGACGACCGGGTCGTTGTGCTTGACCGAGATCTTGAAGTCGTGGAAGTCGTGCTCCTCGAAGAGGCTCGCCTCCCAGACCGCCGACTCGACGAGCGCCTCGGGCGTCGCCTTGCCGTACTTCTCCATGATCCGCTTGTCGAGGGAACCGGCGTTGACGCCGATGCGGATCGAGACCCCCGCGTCCTTGGCCGCGCGCGCGATCTCCTTGACCTGGTCGTCGAACTGGCGGATGTTGCCCGGGTTGACGCGCACCGCGGCGCACCCGGCGTCGATGGCCGCGTAGACGTACTTCGGCTGGAAGTGGATGTCGGCGATGACCGGGATCTGGCTCTTCTTCGCGATGGCCGGCAGCGCATCGGCGTCGTCCTGGCTGGGGCAGGCCACGCGCACGATGTCGCAGCCGGCGGCCGTGAGCTCGGCGATCTGCTGGAGCGTCGCGTTGATGTCGGTCGTCGGCGTCGTCGTCATCGACTGCACCGACACCGGGAAGTCGCTGCCGACCCCGACCTTGCCGACCTGGATCTGGCGGGTCCGCCGACGCGGGGCGAGGACCGGCGGAGGTGCGGACGGCATACCGAGGGAGACGCTCATGCCGCCATTATGTCGCGCCCGAGGACCGTGCTCGGTCGCGGGCGCGGTCAGCCGAAGAGCTTGATCGGCTTGACGATGTCGGCGTAGATGAGCAGCACCGACATCGTGATGAGCACGAGGCTCATGCCGTAGGCGACGGGCAGGCCCTTGGCGACGTCGACGAAGCCCGGGTCGGGCCGGTTGCGCAGCCGCGCCCAGCCCTTCTTGACGGCCTCCCACAGCGCGCCGGCGACGTGGCCGCCGTCGAGGGGCAGCAGGGGCACGAGGTTGAAGACGAAGAGGGCGAGGTTGAGCGAGGCGATGAGCAGGATGAGCTGGGCGATCTTGAGCCAGTTGCCGCCCTCGTCGGCTGGGATGTCGAGTGCCGCCACCTCGCCGCCGATGCGACCGACGCCGACGACGGAGATGGGGCCGTTCGGGTCGCGTTCGTCGGAGCCGAAGGCCGCCTGCACGACGCCGGCCATCTTCTCGGGGATGCGCACGATGATCGAGGCGGTGTCGACGGTGCGGTCCCAGACGAACTTCGGCGCCTGGGTGATGGGGGTCTTCACGAGCTCCTGGCCGGGCGTGATGCCGGCGAAGCCCATGGAGGCCAGGACGAGCTTGCCGTCCTTGGCGACGGCGTTGCCCTGGTCGTCGTAGGTGGCGCGCTCGAGCACGGCCGGCGTGATCGTGATCGGCAGCTGCTGGTCGCCGCGCTGGACGACCCACGTCATGGCGCGTCCCTTGCTGTCGCGGATGGCGCCGGAGACCTGGTCCCAGGTCGTCACCGCCTTGCCGTCGACGGAGACGACGCGGTCGCCCTCCTGGAGCCCGGCAGCCTTGGCGGGGGCGACGGGGTCGCCCGGCTGGCACTTGGGCTGCGGCACCTGCAGGGTCGGGGCGGCGGTGGGCACGCACGCGGACAGCAGTCCGACCTTCGGGGCGACCTGGGGCAGTCCGTAGAGCGTGATGACGCCGGTCAGCAGCACCGCGGCGATGACGAGGTTCATGATCGGCCCGCCGAGCATGATGACGATCTTCTTGGCCGGGTTCAGCTTGTAGAAGACGCGGTCCTCGTCGCCGGGCCTGACCTCCTCCATGGAGTCGGCGCGAGCCTGGTCGACCATCTGGCTGAACCGGCCCGTCGAGAGGGTGCGCAGCTCACCGGGCTTGTCGCCGGGGCGGGGCGGCAGCATGCCGATCATGCGGACGTAGCCGCCGAGCGGGATCGCCTTGATGCCGTACTCGGTCTCGCCGCGCTTGCGCGACCAGACGGTGGGGCCGAAGCCGACCATGTACTGGGTGACCTTGACCCCGAACTTCTTGGCGGGCACGAGGTGGCCGATCTCGTGCAGCGCGATGCTCAGCGCCACGCCGACGACGACGACCAGGACCCCTACGAGAAACAGCACACGACCATTGTCACATCACGTTCCTGTGATCCCGTTCGATGTGTCCGGCGGTCACCCCTGACGGTCGAATACATCGACTCGAGGAAGCGGGCGAGACCGTCGTGCGCCCGTTACCGCCTCAGCGCCGTAGCGCCAGGAGGTCGATGAAACGGCCAGCAGGATCCGTGTAGGTGCAGTGCACGACGTCCTTGGCGTTCTTGTCGAACCCCGGCACGAGAAGCGTCGTCACGGGCTCGGTGGTGCCGGGAAAAACGACTTGGACGCGCTTGGGCACCAGCACTTCCGGCGAACCCACCAGATGGAACGAGGTCAAGGGGCCGCCGTTGGCGAAGGCCGCGACAACCGTCTCCCCGTCGCAGTCGAGTGTGCGCAGCGTGGTCCAGGAGTCGGGTGGGCTGTCCGCCGTCGCGCGTTCGGCCGTCCCCGCGAGTCCGCAGAGCACCGCCGTGAGCACTGCCACTGAACGTGCAAGGGTCATGTCGGCTCCTTCCCCTCCTCCTCAAGTGAAGCACTCGCGGCGCATGCCACCGCCGAAACGTCGGAAGTGCCTGCACGGGCCGCACCGGCGGTCCCGGCCTCGCGGTCAGGCGCGGGAGATGGCGCGGTCGGCGGCGGCGCGAGCCCATGCGTCGGCAGCGAGCACGTCGTCGAGCGTGAGGTCGGCCGCGCGAGAGGCCGGCTCGGCGGCATACGCGTCGACGACGTGCGCCACGGTGTCGACGATGTCGACGAAGGCGATGCGACCGTCGTGGAAGGCGTCGACCGCGACCTCGTTGGCGGCGTTGTAGACGGCCGGCCAGGTGCCGCCCGCCTCGCCGACGCGGCGCGCCAGTGCCACGGCCGGGAAGGCGTCGTCGTCGAGGGGCTCGAACTCCCAGCTCTGCGCCTTCGTCCAGTCGACCGGCACGTCGGCGTCGGCGATGCGCTCGGGCCAGCTCATCCCCAGCGCGATCGGCACGAGCATGCGCGGCGGTCCGGCCTGCGCGATGGTCGAGCCGTCGACGAACTCGACCATCGAGTGGATCATCTGCTGCGGGTGCACGACGACGTCGATGCGCTCGAACGGGATGTCGAAGAGCAGGTGTGCCTCGATGACCTCGAGGCCCTTGTTGACCAGGGTCGCCGAGTTCGTCGTGATGACCCGCCCCATGGCGAAGTTGGGGTGGGCCAGCGCCAGCTCGGGCGTCACGTCGGCGAGCTCGGCCCGGCTGCGCCCGCGGAAGGGACCGCCGCTCGCGGTGACGACGAGCCGACGCACCTCTTCGGCACGACCGCCCCTCAGGCACTGGGCGATCGCGGAGTGCTCCGAGTCGACCGGCACGATCTGGCCGGGCGCGGCGACGGCCTTCACGAGCGGGCCGCCGATGATGAGCGACTCCTTGTTCGCGAGCGCCAGCGTCGTGCCGGCGCGCAGCGCGGCCAGCGTCGGCTCGAGGCCGATGGCTCCGGTGATGCCGTTGACGACGACGTCGGCGGCGCGGGCCGCGAGGGTGGTGCTGGCGTCGGGGCCGACGAGCAGCTCGGGGGCGTATGCCGTCACGCCCGCCTCGTCGGCAGCGCGGGCGATCGCGCGCGCCAGGTCGTCCTCGGTCCCGCTCGCCACTGCGACCACGGGCACTCGCAGCGCCACGGCCTGTTGGGCGACCAGCTCGAGGTTGGTCCCGGCCGAGAGCCCGACGACCTCGAACCGGTCGGGGTTTCGCTCGACGAGGTCGATGGCCTGCGTGCCGATCGAGCCGGTGGAGCCGAGCAGGACGATGCGGCGGCGTGCCGGTGCCGGGAGGTCGGCCGGGGTCTCAGTCACCCGGGCATTGTTCCGCAGACTCGGGTCAGGCCGTCACTCCCCTCGACCGCAGCAGCTCGTCGCGCTTGAAGGCGTAGGCGACGGCCCACGTCATGCGGAGGCGGTACATGCGGATGTCGTCTCCCCACGACCACGGGCTGCTGCCGTAGTGCGCCGTCCAGTGCGCCTCGACCTCGTCGCGCTCGGGGCCCGGCTGCATGAGGTCGGCGTTGCCGTGCGTGAAGAGGGCGAGGTCCTCACCGTCGACATGGGCCACGCTGACTGCGGGTCGCGCCGCCAGGTGCTTGGCCTTGGCCGACGTGCCCGACGTGCTGAAGGTCCAGGTGCCGTGGAGGAAATGGCCGTCGAGGGCGCTGATGCGCGGCTCGCCGGCGGCGGTGACCGTGGCGACCGACAGCACCTTCATGCCGGTCAGCAGCCCCACGAGCTGCTCGGCCGTGAGCGTGCGGTCGTCGGTGATGATCGCCCGCAGGTGCCCGGTGGCCCGCGCGATCGACGCATCGAGCAAGGTCTGGAGCGCGGCCGTCTCTTCGAGAGTCTCGAGCATGGTCCGACGCTAGATCCGGCCACCGACGACTCACGGCCAGCTGACGCTCTCGCTGAAGTAGAAGACCGCGTCGCCGAAGAAGAACGACGGGCCGTAGTCGTAGGCCTCTCCCGGGTCGGGGACGTGCGGCGGGGGCAGGACGACGCTCGCGGGCACCGACGCGACCGGCTTCCTCTGACTCACCGGACTCGCCGTCTGCTCCGTGGGGGCTGCTGTCTGCCCCGGTGGGAGGAAACCTGTGCGTGCGTCACGCTGCGGACGGGCACCGCCCTCGGCGAGGCTCTTGATGACCGCCAGCCGGGTCTGCATGAACGCCGCGACGGCCGAGGTGTCGACGACGCGACCCGGACCCGACGGCAGCCAGCCCGTGAAGGTCTCGGTGAGCCGGCTTACTGCACCGAGCGCCTCGATGCTCGTCACGACGTCGCTCTCGTGCGAGGTGGTGAGCTCCCGCTCGACGATGCGTGACGGGGGCCTCGCCTCGACCACCATCGAGACGGTGGCGCCGCGGCGCCCGTCGGCGTGCCGGTGCACGGCGACCACGTGCTCGCGGCCGGGCTCGTCGGCGAGCTCGAGCACGAGGTGCTGGGTGTCGGGCTTGACCAGCTGCTCGGAGGACGGCTCCCCCAGCACCTCCCACACCCTCTCGGGAGGCACGTTCACCTCGACGGTCACCGTCTCGCTGACGGACGTGAACTGCGGAGGCACGACGGCGCCGGCCGGCGCGATGACTCGCCCGGCCGGTGCGACGACCCCGGGCCCCAGGACGCCGTTCGTCGCCACCCGCTCGACCAGCTCGTCGGACTCCGCGTCGCAGAGCGCGCGCCGGTCACGCCCCTCGAGGTCGGCCTTGAGGCCGAGGAGGCCGCGGACGAGCCACGCCCTGGCGAACGCGGCCGTGTCGCCCGGGAGGGCGCCGCTCAGCTGCTGAGCCACGACGCAGCCTCCGTCGAGCGGTTCGAGCGTCGTGGTGAGGGTGAGGGCACTCGTGCCGTCGGCGGACCGGGCCACGACGCGTCGGCCCGGCTCGAGCTCGACGACGGTGCTCAGGCCGGCCCAGAGGCGTCCGTTGCCCCGGCGCCACACGCCGACGAACTCGGGCAGCTCCGCGGCGCCGGTTCGGGGCAGCGCCAGCACGCGTACGCAGTCGACGCCCAGCTCCGTCGACGCGGCGGGCGCGACGAGGTGCCGCCACACGGCCCCGACGGGCTGCTCGACGAGGACGCGGTGACCGACCTCGGCGACAGGGGGCACCGGCGCCGGGTCGTCGCGCCGACCGGCCTGCCCACCCAGAAGCCCTTGGAGGATGCCCACGCCCGGCAGTCTCCCCCGGCGGGCACGCGACGTCAGGCGATTCGCGCCATTCGCCCACCTCGGCTCGGTCGACCGACCGTGGTCGTCCGGCATGATGACGACGTGAAGTCCGCCGCGTCACGCCAGGTCCTGCTCGCGGTCCTGGTCGTCGCCCTCGTCGTGCTGGCGTGGCTCGTGGTCCGTGTGTCCCAAGGACCTCCCGACTCCCAGGGACGCGCGTCATCGGCTGCGCCGACGTCCCACGGGGCCCGCGACACCCGGGCCCCGTCCGGGGCCACGTCGCCCACCGACCCTGTGTCGGGGCTGCCGTGGGTGGCCGAGTCCGCCCTGCCGCCGGAGGCCCGAGACACGCTCGCGCTGATCCGTGCGGGTGGCCCCTTCCCCTATCCGCGCAACGACGACAAGACGTTCGCCAACCGGGAAGGGTTGCTGCCCAAGAAGGCTCGGGGCTACTACCGCGAGTTCACCGTCGTGACACCGGGATCCGACGACCGTGGTCCCCGCCGCCTCATCACCGGCAGTGACGGTGAGATCTACTGGACCGACGACCACTACGCGTCGTTCCACCGCGTGAAGGAGGCGACGTGACGACCTTTCTCGGCCGCCACAGCGAGCCGGACGACCACCTCGACCAGCTGCGCTGGCTCGGCCACGACGTGCGGGTCGTCCCAGGCGGCCACGACAAGGACAGCGTCCTCGACGCGTTCGCGACGGCGCTGGAGCTGCCCGACTGGTTCGGCCACAACTGGGACGCCCTCCTCGACGCGCTGCGCGACCTCGAAGGCCAGCGAGGGGTTCCCATCGAGCTCGTGTGGGACGGCGTCCACGCGTTGCGCACGGCCGAGCACGCGACCTACGAGACGGTCGTGGAGATCCTCGAACAGGTGGAGGAGGAACGCCCCGACCTCAACGTCACCGTCATCGCGCGCTAGGGCAGAGCCCGACCAGGTATGCCGCCACGCCACCTCCGCAGGCCGGCGCGGAACGGTGGACGCCGCCGCACGGCATACGCCCTCGGACGCGCTGTCAGTTGACGAAGACCCGCTCGTCGATGAGGCGCTCCTTGACCTCCTGGCCGTCGGTGTGGAACCGGCCGTGCGTGAAGTCCTTGTGGAACTCGAGCTCGACGCCGGCGCGGCCGTGGCGGTTCTTCTCGACGGTGACGACGCACCAGTCGCTGAAGCGCTGGGCGTTGCCGAGGTCGTAGATGAGGTGGTCGCGCGCGACGATGTCGACCTTCTCGCTGAGGATGAGCACGATGTCGGACTCGTAGGCGAGCGCCGACGAGCCGCGCAGGTCGTGGATGCGCATGCGACGGCCCGCGCCCAGGCTCGCCTTGTCGGCCGCGGCCACGGCGACGACCGGCACGCCGGCCTGCAGCGCGAGCTCCTTGAGCCCTTCGGCCGCGGCGGTCACGACGTCGCCATCGGGCGCGTCACGCATCGGCACCTTCTGGAGGTAGTCGACGAGGACCAGCGGCGCCTCGCCGGTCTGCTGCGAGACCTCGTCCACGATCCGTCGGATCTCGGCGAGAGTCGTCGACCCGTTCGACTCGTGGATGTGCAGGCGCTCGCCGAAGTCAGCGAGTGCGAAGAGCGCCGGGAGGGCTCCGGGGAGCGGGCTCAGGACGTCCTCGAGGGTGAGGCCGCCCGAGTCGGACTCGAGCGCGCGACGCACCTCGTGCACCGTCGCGACCTCGCCGGGGATGCGCTCGGCAGCCTCCATCGACACGAGTCGCTCGAAGAGCGTGTGGGCCTCGTGCTCGTAGGAGAAGAAGAGCGCCGTGCGCCCTGCGGCGACCGCGTTGCGCACGAACTGCATGCCGATGGTGGTCTTGCCGTTGCCCTGGGGCCCACCGAGGAGCACGAGCTCACCCGCTCGGAAGCCGCCCGTCAGGGTGTCGTCGAGCGCCGGGAAGCCGGAGGACCACACGGACACACCGGCCGAGGCCCCGCGCCGCAGCGCCGAGTCGGTGTCGTCGAGCAGGGAGGCGAGCGAACGAAGGGCCCCGCCTCCCAAGCGCCCCGCTTGAGTCGTCATGGAAGGGATTGCACCACAGCGGTCGTGCTGCCCGGACCGGTTTCGCGTAGTTTGCCCCCGGCGTCCGGGGGCGTGACGAACGCCTACAGGGCGATACCGACGTACTTGGTCTCGAGGTACTCGTCGATGCCCTCGAAGCCGCCCTCGCGCCCCACCCCGGAGGCCTTGACGCCGCCGAAAGGCGCGGCCGGGTTGGACACGATGCCCTGGTTGACCCCGACCATGCCGTACTCGAGCGCCTCGCTCATCGTGATGGCGCGCGAGAGGTCGCGGGTGAAGAGGTAGGCGACGAGGCCGTACTCCGTGTCGTTGGCGAGGCGGACGGCCTCGGCGTCGGTGCGGAACGTCGTCACCGGCGCGACCGGGCCGAAGATCTCCTCGCGTGCCATCTCGGCGTCGGTGGGCACGTCGGCGAGCACGGTCGGCTCGTAGAACCAGCCGTCGCCGTCGGGCACCGAGCCGCCGACGAGCACCTTCGCGCCCTTGGCGACCGCGTCGTCGACGAGCGCGCTCACCTTGTCGCGGGCCTTCTCGTCGACGAGGGGCCCGACGTCGACCCCGTCGTTGGTTCCCCGACCGAGGGTCAGCGCGCCCATCCGCCGGGCCAGCTTCGCGCTGAACTCGTCGGCCAGCGACTCGTGCACGTAGAAGCGGTTCGCCGCCGTGCACGCCTCACCCATGTTGCGCATCTTGGCGAGCATCGCGCCGTCGACGGCCTTGTCGACGTCGGCGTCCTCGAAGACGAGGAACGGGGCGTTGCCGCCGAGCTCCATCGAGACCCGCAGGATGCCCTGCGACGCCTGCTCCATGAGCGACCGGCCGACCGGCGTCGAGCCGGTGAAGGTGAGCTTGCGCAGCCGCGGGTCGCGGATGAGGGGCTCCATGACGGCGCCGGTGGTCTCGTGGGTCGTCATGACGACGTTGAGCACGCCGTCGGGCAGCCCGCACTCGCGCAGCAGGTCGGCGAGCGCCAGCATCGTCAGCGGCGTCTGGCTCGCCGGCTTGACGACCATGGTGCAGCCCGCCGCGATGGCAGGCCCGATCTTGCGGGTTCCCATGGCCAGCGGGAAGTTCCACGGCGTGATCATCAGCGTCGGACCGACGGGCTGCTTCATCGTCATGAGGCGGGTCGCGCCGTTCGGTGCGGTCGACCACCGGCCCGAGATGCGCACGGCCTCCTCGGAGAACCAGCGGAAGAACTCGGCGCCGTAGGCCACCTCGCCGCGGCTCTCGGCGAGCGTCTTGCCCATCTCGAGGGTCATGAGCATCGCGAACTCCTCCGCGCGCTCGGTGATCTTCTCGTATGCCGCCCGGAGCAGCTCGCCGCGATCGCGCGGGGGCGTCTTCGCCCAGTCGGACTGCGCCGCCACGGCGGCGTCGAGCGCCGCGCGGCCGTCGGCGACGGTGGCGGCGGCCACGTGCGTCAGCACCTTGCCGGTCGCGGGGTCGTCGACGGCGATCGTCTCGCCGTCGCCGCCGTCGCGCCACTGCCCGCCGATGTAGAGGCCCTTGGGCACTGAGTCGATCACTGACTTCTGCGTCACCGCTGCCATGCCTGAAACCCTATTCCTCGTCGATGTTCCATGATCGGGGCCTGCCCCGGCGCTGCGTGCCCCCGCCGGTTGCGCGGGGACGTCGGGCCTCCCGCGCGTCTCGGGCTCGTCAGCGCTCCTCGATGCCCCAGGGAGACCCGTACCCGTCCGGCTTCGGGGCTGCCAGCAGCTCGAGGAACGGCACCGCGTCGAACGCCTCAGGTCCCAGCACGCCCGCGCCCTTCCAGACACCGCGGGCGAGCAGCTCGAGCGCGACGACCGGGTTGACGGCGGTCTGCCAGACGACGCACTGGGCGCCGTAGTCGCGCATCGTCTGCTCGTTGTCGACGACGTGGTAGAGGTACGTGCGCCGCGGCCGCCCGTCGGTGCCCGTGCCGGTGACGAACAGCCCGGCGCAGGTCTTGCCGGTCATCCGAGGGCCGATGGTCGCCGGGTCGGGCAGCACCGCAGCGACGACGTCACGGGGGCTCACCTCGACGTCCTTGACCCGCACCGGCTCGGTGCGGTCGAGACCGAGCGTGTTCAGCACCTTGAGGATGGTGATGAACTCGTCGCCGAGGCCGTACTTGAAGGTGACCCGCTTCGCGTCGACCCAGCGCGGCATGAGGAGCACCTCCTCGTGCTCGACGTTGACGCACTCGACGGGGCCGATGCCCTCCGGGAAGTCGAACACCTCCGGCTCGCTGAACGGCTCGGTCGTGAACCACCCGCGGTCCCTCTCCCACACCACGGGAGGGTTGAGGCACTCCTCGATGGTGGTCCACATCGAGAAGCTGGGCGCGAAGACCTCGTTGCCGTCGTCGTCGCGCACCACGAGGTTGGCGCCGTCGCGGGTGCCCAGCTCGTCGATCTCGCTGAAGAGGCGGTCTGCCGCGTAGCGCGCGAAGACGTCGGAGAGGCCCGGCTCGACACCGATGCCGACGAGCGCGAGCCGGCCGTCGTCCTCCCACTCCCCCGCCACCGCGAACTGCTCGTCGCCCAGCTTGACCCCGGTGACGGCATACGGCTGCTGCGGGTGACGCTGCGAGAGGCTCATCGCCATGTCGAGGTAGTCGGCGCCGGCAGCCTTGGCAGCGTTGAAGATCGACATGTTGAACTTCGGGTCGACGGCGTTGAACACGTGCGTCGCTCGGTGCTCGCGCACGAGTGCCGTCACCGCCTCGACCGACGACGCATCGACCTGGGCAGCGACGAAGCGGCCCTCACCCGGGTGTCGCTCGCCCACCGCGTCGACGGTGCGCGATGCCCGCGCGACGTCGTAGTCGGCGACGACCCAGAGCTCGAAGAAGTCGCGTTCGGCCGCGATGCGCGCGGCGGCGTCACCGACCCCGCCGGAGCCGATCATGAGGACACGCATGGGCAGTCAGGCCACCTGTCGGTTGCGGCGCTTGGACACGACCTGACCGGTCACGACCACCACCAGCGCCAGGAGGAACATGAGGGTTCCGATGACGTACACCTGCACGGGCACCCCGCGCGCCGACGCACCCCAGACGTACATGGGGAACGTGATCGAGCTCGGGCTCGCGTTGAAGTTTGTGATGATGTAGTCGTCGAAGCTGAGCGAGAACGAGAGCAGCGCACCCGCGGCGATGCCAGGAGCGGCGAGCGGCAGCGTCACCCTGAGGAACGTCTGGGTCGGGTTGGCACCGAGGTCCGCCGCCGCCTCCTCGAGGCGAGGGTCGAGCGTCGCGACGCGCGCCTTCACGGCGACGACGACGAACGAGACGCAGAACATGATGTGCGCGATGAGGATCGCACCCCGACCGGAGGGGACGCCGAGCATGAGGAACAGGGTCAGCAGGCTCGAGCCCATGACGACCTCGGGCGTGGCCATCGGCATGAAGATGAGCAGGTTCGTCGCCGATCGACCACGGAAACGGTAGCGGCCGAGGGCGAAGGCGATCATGGTTCCGAGGACCGTGGCCGCGAGCGACGCGATGACGCCGATCTGGAGGCTCAGTCCGAGCGACTCGCAGATGCCCTGCGCCCCACAGGGATCGGTCCACGCCGAGGTGGAGAACTCGTCGAAGTTGTAGTTGAACCGGCCCTTGGGGTCGTTGAACGAGAAGACGGCCACGACGATGTTGGGCACGAGCATGTATGCCAGCACCGCGAGTCCCGCGAACGCGATGAGGTGGCGCTTGATCCAGGCCATCAGAGCAGCTCCTCCGTGCCGGCGCGGCGGACGTAGACCATCACGAGCGTCACGATCGTGACGAGCATGATGAACGACAGCGCGGCCGCGAGCGGGTAGTCCAGGACGCGCAGGAACTGGGCGTCGATGACCGAGCCGAGCATCGTCGTCTGCGTGTTGCCGAGCAGCTTGGCGTTGACGAAGTCACCGG
>CBHRRQ010000015.1:0-28154 GCA_966081555.1 uncultured Terrabacter sp. | reverse complement strand
GCGACGAGGCAGAGCAGCGCGAGACCGAAACCGTAGCCGCCGAAGACCTTCTCGTAGGTCGCGCCCATGACGAGCGGCGGGAAGTAGCCGCCCAGACCGCCGGCCGCGCCGACGAGACCGGTCACGGTGCCGACCCGCTCGGGCGGGGCGAGCCGCGCGACCCAGGCGAAGACACCGCCCGTGCCGAGACCGAGGAAGAACGCGATGGCGACGAACGCGGTGCCGGCGGGGAGCTCGAGCGGCGGCCGTAGGGCGAGCACCACGGCGAGGGCGGCGGTGCCGGCGAGCGAGATGGCGAGCACAGCCCGCGGGCCGATGCGGTCACTGAGGATGCCGCCGAGTGGACGCGCGACGACCGCAGCGATGGCGAAGCCGGCCGTGCGCGTGCCGGCCGCCGTCAGGTCGAAGGAGTAGATGTCCTTGAGGTAGGTCGGCAGATACGTGGAGAAGGCGACGAACCCACCGAACGCGACGGCGTAGAGGAACGACATGCGCCACGTGACCGGCAGCTTGAGGGCGGCGGCGAGCTTCGGCACCACCGGGTCGGTGTTCGGCTTCCACGCCGGCGAGTTGCGCATGCCGAACCAGCAGATCGCGGCGGTCGCGACGAGGGCGACGGCCATGATGATGTGCGTCGCCGTGTAGCCGAACCACGTGACGAACCGCGGCGTGAAGAAGGCCGACAGCGCGGTGCCACCCATCCCGGCGCCGAACACCCCGGTGGCGAAGCCGCGCCGGGCCGGCGCGAACCACGCGTTGACGAAGGGGATGCCCACGGCGAACGTCGTGCCGGCGACCCCGAGGAAGAAGCCGAAGACGAGCAGCAGCGCGAATGACTTCAGGTTGCCCGCAAGGGCGACGAGCAGCACGAACGGCACCGAGAGCAGCGTGAGGGCGGGGAACATGAGGCGCCCGCCGAAGCGGTCGGTGAGGGCGCCCACGGGGATGCGCCCGAGGGACCCGACGAGCACGGGGGTCGCGACGAGCAGCGCCTTCTGGCTGCCCGACAGCTGCAGCTGCTGGGTGTAGCGCACGCCGAGCGGCCCGATGAGGTTCCACGCCCAGAAGGTCACGGCGAAGGCGAACGTCGCCAGGGCGAGGTTGCGGGTGTGGCCGGTCAACGGGGCGGTGCTCGTCGACGCGGCGGTGGTGCTGGCACTCATGTGGTCGCCTGTGCGGGGGGGTGCGCGGGGCGCATCGCCGCTCCGGGTCGCTCGTCCCGCCCCCCGCCCCGCCGGGGCGGCTCGCGGGCGCCCCGGTGCCGCGGGCATCGCGCGAGCGGTAGACGATGTAGGGCCGGAAGAGGTAGTGCAGCGGCGCCGTGAAGGCGTGGACCAGCCGGGTGAACGGCCACAGCGCGAAGAGCAGCATCCCGACGATGGCGTGGATGTGGAACTGGATCGGCGCCTCCTCCATGGCGGCGACGTCGGGCTGCAGGAGGAACACCGAGCGGAACCAGGGCGACACGGTCTCGCGGTAGTTGTGTGCCTCGCTGCCCGCACCGACGCTGACGAGCGTCGTCCACAGGCCGAGCACGATGGCGGCCACGAGGAAGACGTACATCAGCTTGTCGTTCTTCGTCGTCGCCATGAAGACCGGGCCGGTGCGGCGTCGGCGGTAGACGAGGATGAGGATGCCGACGAGGGTGCAGACGCCGGCCAGACCGCCGAAGAGCAGTGCGTTGAAGTGGTAGAGCCCCTCGCTGACCCCGACGGCCTCGGTCCACGACTCCGGGATGACGAGCCCACCGACGTGCCCGATGAAGACCAGCAGGATGCCGAAGTGGAAGAGCGGCGAGCCGATGCGCAGCAGCCGCGACTCGTAGAGCTGTGACGAGCGCGTGGTCCAGCCGAACTTGTCGTAGCGGTAGCGCCAGATGGTGCCTCCGACGAGGCTCGCGATGCAGAGGTAGGGCAGCACGCCCCAGAGGAAGGTGCTCACGGTCGGGCCTCCTGAGGTGCACTCGACGAGACGGGTTGCAGCGGAAGGAGCCTCGGGTCGTACGGCTCGAGCCCGACGCTCTCGGCCGGCTGCGGACCGGTCATGCCGACCATCGCCATGACGGCTGCGCGGTCGGCCGGGGACTCGCCCGGGAGGGTGGCGCACACCGCGACGGCGGCGGCGGCATACGGGCTCTGCTTCTCCTGCAGGGCGATCCGCAGCAGCTCGATGCTGGCGCGGTACTCCTGCAGCAGGGCGGCTCCTGCCTCCGGGTCGGCGCACGCGGCGAACTCGAGCACCATCGGCAGGTAGTCGGGCAGCTCCCCGTGCGTGTCGACGAGCAAGCCGCTGCGTCGGTATGCGGCCTTGAACCGTCCCAGCACCTCGCCGCGTCGCCGGGTGTCGCCGTCGGTCCAGTACGACAGGTAGAGCGCGTGCTTGCGGCTCAGGTCGAACGTGTCGACGTACGCACGCTGCAGCGACTCGAGGGGCTGCGACCCCAGGTGCTCGACGAGGGTGACCAGCTCGCGCGCACCCGGCGAGTCCGACTGCTCCGCAAGGGCGTCGGCCAGCGTCGGCAGTGCAGCGAGGAGCTCGTGGGTCGGGTAGTCCAGGCAGCGCGAGGCGACGAGGTGCACGACCCGGTGGTCGGCGGCCCGGCCGCGGCGCTCCTCGGCGCGGCGGGCCCGGGTGCGTAGTCCGATCACGGTGTGGCCCCCTCGGCTCGCGGTGCCTCGTCGGCCGTGGGTGCGTTGTCGGGGAAGAGACCCGGCGGGGTGCCGTTGCCGTCCCAGTTGAGCAGGTTGACCCTGCCGCGCAGCTCCTGCGACGACGTGGGCGAGTCGGTGGTCTGGCGTTGCTTGAGCGCGTTGAACGTCTCGACCGCCACGGGGGCTGGCCGGCCGCTCGCCTCGCCGAAGGGCCCCGACTCGTACATGCCCGGACCTTCGTCGTAGTCGAGCGAGCAACCCAGCTCCTCGAGCTCGTGCGCGCGCTCGACGTGCGCGGTCGGGATGACGTAGCGCTCGTCGTACTTCGCGATCGCCATGAGGCGGTACATCTCGTAGAGGGTCTCCTCCTCGAGCCCGACCGCGGCCGGGATGGACGGGTCGCCGTCGCGGCCGAGCGACACGTCTCGCATGTAGGCGCGCATCGCGGCGAGCTTGCGCAGCACGCCGGTCACGATGTCGGTGCGACCGGCCGTGAACAGCTCGGCGAGGTACTCGACGGGGATGCGCAGTGCCTCGATGGCACCGAAGAGCACGTCGCGGCTCTCGGCGTCATGTCCTTGTGACGCAAGCAGATCCACGACCGGCGACAGCGGCGGGACGTACCAGACCATCGGCATGGTGCGGTACTCCGGGTGTAGCGGCAGCGCGACGCGGTACTTCTTGGCCAGGGCGTAGACGGGCGAGCGCCGCGCCGCGTCCATCCAGTCGTCGGGTATGCCGTCGCGCCGGGCCGCTGCGACCACCTCGGGGTCGTTGGGGTCGAGCAGGAGGTCGAGCTGCGCCTCGTAGAGGTCGCCCTCGTCGGGGGTCGCCGCTGCCGCCGTGACGCGGTCGGCGTCGTAGAGGAAGAGGCCGAGGTAGCGCAGCCGCCCCACGCACGTCTCGGAGCAGACGGTCGGCAGGCCCACCTCGATGCGCGGGTAGCAGAAGGTGCACTTCTCTGCCTTGCCGCTCTTGTGGTTGAAGTAGATCTTCTTGTACGGGCAGCCGGTGATGCACTGGCGCCAGCCCCGGCAGCGGTCCTGGTCGACGAGGACGATGCCGTCCTCCTCGCGCTTGTAGATCGCACCGGACGGGCAGGACGCCATGCACGACGGGTTGAGGCAGTGCTCGCAGATGCGCGGGAGGTAGAACATGAAGGTCTGCTCGAGCTCGAAGCGGATCTTGTCCTCGGACTGGCGGCGCACCTTCTCCACCAGGGGGTCGAGGTGCCCGAGCTGGCTCGTGCCGCCGAGGTTGTCGTCCCAGTTCGCCGACCACGTGACCTTGGTGTTCTCGCCCGTGATGAGCGACTTGGGCCGGGCCACGGGGAAGTCGTCGCCGAGGGGCGCCTCGACGAGCGTCTGGTAGTCGTAGGTCCACGGCTCGTAGTAGTCGGCGAGCTTGGGCTGCACGGGGCTGGCGAAGATGCCGAGCAGCTTCTGCACCCGGCCGCCTGCCTTGAGCTTGAGGTTGCCCCGGCTCGTGAGGGTCCAGCCGCCGCGCCACGTCTCCTGGTCCTCGTAGCGCCGAGGATAGCCCTGGCCGGGGCGGGTCTCGACGTTGTTGAACCAGACGTACTCGGTGCCGGCGCGGTTGGTCCACGCCTGCTTGCACGTGACCGAGCACGTGTGGCAGCCGATGCACTTGTCGAGGTTCATCACCATGCCCATCTGGGCCATGACGCGCATCAGTACGTCACCTCCTGCGAGCGCTTGCGCACGGTCGAGACCATGTCGCGTTGGTTCCCGGTGGGGCCGAGGTAGTTGAAGGTGTAGGACAGCTGGGCGTAGCCACCGATGAGGTGGGTCGGCTTGACCAGCAGCCGGGTCACCGAGTTGTGGATGCCGCCGCGCCGGCCGGTCGCCTCGGACTTGGGCACGTCGATGGTGCGCTCCTGCGCGTGGTGCACGTAGACGACGCCCTCCGGCATCCGGTGGCTGACGATGGCGCGCGCGACGAGCACCCCGTTGGCGTTCGTGCACTCGACCCAGTCGTTGTCGCTCACGTCGATCGAGCCGGCGTCCTGAGGGCTCATCCACACCGTCGGCCCGCCGCGCGACAACGACAGCATGAGCAGGTTGTCCTGGTACTCCGAGTGAATCGACCACTTGCTGTGCGGGGTCAGGTAGCGCACCGTCACCTGCTTCGCCCCGTCAGGACCGAGCTTCGGCTCGCCGAACAGCCGGTGCATGTCGAGCGGGGGCCGGTAGGTCGGCAACGACTCACCGACGTCCTGCATCCAGTCGTGGTCGAGGTAGAAGTGCATGCGCCCGGTCAGGGTGTGGAAGGGCTTGAGCCGCTCGATGTTGACGGTGAACGGCGCGTAGCGCCGACCGCCGGTCTCGGAGCCCGACCACTCGGGTGAGGTGATGACGGGGACGGGCTGGACCTGTGTGTCGGCGAAGGAGATCCGCTTCTCCTCGGCACCTTCGGCGAGGTCGACGAGCTTCTTGCCGACCCGCTCCTCGAGGGTCTTGAAGCCCTGGACGGCGAGGTGCCCGTTGGTCGTGCCCGAGAAGGTGAGGATGGCCTCGGCGAGCTTCTCGTCGGTGTCGATCGCGGGCCGCCCGTCGCCCACGCCGCCGAGCATGACGCCGTTCTTCTTGGCGAGCCGCTGGGCCTCCTCGGCGACCTTGAACGTGACGTTCTTGACCGTGAAGCCGAGGGTGTCGGCAAGCGGGCCCACCGTCGCGAGCTTCTGGGCGATCGCGGTGTAGTCGCGCTCGACCACCTGGAAGACCGGCATCGTGCGGCCCGGTGTGCCCGGCGAGCCGGTGGTGCGCCAGTCGACGACGCGGCCGCCCGGCTGGACCGTCTCACCCGCCGTGTCGTGCATGAGTGGCACGCTGACGAGGTCCTTGACCACCCCGAGGTGCGTCTTCGCGAGGTCCGAGAACCGTTGGGCGAGAAGGTGGAAGAGGTCGAAGTCGCTCTTGGCCTCCCACGGTGGGTCGATGGCCGGCGTGAACGCGTGCACGAACGGGTGCATGTCGGTCGAGCTGAGGTCGTGCTTCTCGTACCACGTCGCGGCGGGGAGCACGATGTCCGACAGGAGCGTCGTCGACGTCATGCGGAAGTCGGCCGACAGCAGCAGGTCGAGCTTGCCCTGCGGCGCCTCGTCGTGCCACGTCACGTCGGCCGGACGCGGCGTCTCCGGGTTCTCGGTGCCCATGACGTTCGAGTGCGTGCCGAGCAGGTGCTTGAGGAAGTACTCGTTGCCCTTGGCCGAGCTGCCCATGAGGTTGCTGCGCCAGAGCACGAGCGTGCGCGGCCAGTTCTCGGGGGCGTCGACGTCCTCGATGGACGCCGTGAGGCTCCCGTCGTGCAGGGCCCCGGCCACGTAGGCCGCCGCGCTGGGGGCGGTGCCCGCCTCGACGGCGGCGTCGGCGTCCTGCGCCACCTGCAGCGGGTTGGTGCTGAACTGTGGGTAGAACGGCATCCAGCCCAGGCGGGCGGACTCGGCGATCGTGTCGGCGGTGTGCTTGCCCTTGAGGTGTCCCTTGGCGAGCGGAGAGCTCAGGGCGTCGGCCGAGTAGCCGTCGTTGCGCCATTGGTCGGTGTGCATGTACCAGTAGGCGGTGCCGATCATGGTGCGCGGCGGGCGGCTCCAGTCGAGGGCGTTGGCGAGGCTGATCCAGCCGGTGATGGGACGGCACTTCTCCTGGCCGACGTAGTGGGCCCAGCCGCCGCCGTTGCGGCCCATGCAGCCCGTGAGCACGAGCAGCGACAGGATGGAGCGGTAGGTCGCGTCGCCGTGGAACCACTGGCAGATGCCGGCGCCCATGATGATCATCGAACGACCCTGTGACTGCTCGGCATTCGTGGCGAACTCGCGCGCGATGCGGATGCACTGCTCGGCCGGAACGCCCGTGACCTCGGCCTGCCACGCCGGCGTGTAGGGCGCGTCGACGTCGTCGTAGCCGCTCGGCCATTCGCCCGGCAGGCCGTCACGCCCGACGCCGTACTGCGCGAGCATGAGGTCGAAGACGGTCGTGACGAGGTGGCCCGCCACGCGCCGCGCCGGAACGCCGCGACGCAGCACCGAGCCCGAGCCGTCGGGCTCGAGGAAGGCGGGCAGCAGCACCTCGACCTGCTCGGAGCCCGAGCCCGCCATGGTCAGCGCCGGGCTGACACCGTCGAGGTCGAGGTTCCAGCGGCCCTTGCCCGAGTCGGCGTAGCGGAAGCCCATCGATCCGTTGGGCACGACCGGCTGCCCGCTGGCCTCGTCGAGCAGCACCGTCTTCCAGGCGTCCTCGTCGGGCGACGGTGCCGGAGAAGCCCCGTCGGCCAGGTCGGTCGCCGTCAGGAACTTGCCCGGCACGCAGGGCACCTTGGCCGGGTCACCCGACCCGGCGGCATACGCCCCCTCGGCGGGGTCGAGGCGGATGAGGAAGGGCAGGTCGGTGTAGGTGCGCACGTAGTCGGTGAAGAAGGGCACCTCGCGCTCGACGAAGAACTCCTTGAGCAGCACGTGGCCCATCGCCATGGCGAGGGCGGCGTCGGTGCCGGCTTGGGCGGGCATCCACTCGTCGGCGAACTTCGTGTTGTCCGCGTAGTCGGGGCTCACCGTGACGACCTTGGTGCCCCGGTAGCGCACCTCGGCCATCCAGTGCGCGTCGGGCGTCCGGGTGACGGGGACGTTGGAGCCCCACATCATGAGGTAGGTCGCGTCCCACCAGTCGCCCGACTCGGGCACGTCGGTCTGGTCGCCGAAGACCTGCGGGCTCGCGACGGGCAGGTCGGCGTACCAGTCGTAGAAGCTCGTCATGACGCCGCCGATGAGCTGGATGAAACGGGTGCCGACGCAGTGCGACACCATCGACATCGCCGGGATGGGCGAGAAGCCGGCGACGCGGTCGGGGCCGTACTCCTTGATGGTGTGCACGTGCGCGGCGGCCGCGATCTCGACGGCCTCGCCCCACGACGCGCGCACGAGTCCGCCCTTGCCGCGGGCGCTCTGGTAGCGCCGTCGCTTCTCGGGGTCGGTCGTGATCTCGTGCCAGGCGGCGACGGGGTCACCGAGCCGCGCCTTCGCCTCGCGGTACATCTCGAGCAGCACGCCGCGCACGTACGGGTAGCGCACGCGCGTGGGCGAGTAGGTGTACCAGGAGAAGGCCGCGCCGCGCGGGCCGCCGCGCGGCGCGGACGACGGCCGGTCGGGCCCGCCCGAGGGGTAGTCGGTCTGCTGTGTCTCCCACGTGATGATCCCGTCCTTGACGTAGACCTTCCACGAGCAGGAGCCGGTGCAGTTGACGCCGTGCGTCGAGCGGACGACCTTGTCGTGGCTCCACCGGTCGCGGTAGAAGACGTCGCCGGCGCGGCCACCTTCCCTGAACACCGCTCTGCCGTCTGCGGACTCGTCCCACCGGGTGAAGAACCGTCCGGCCTTGAGCAGGGCGGCCGAGGCGGGTCCGTCGACGCCGGGGCCTTCCGGTGCGGGCGCGCTCGCGCGGCCTCCGCTCGCCGTGGTTGCTCTCTCAGTCACAGGTCGCACTCCCTTGCGCTCCGTCTCTGGAACAGGCAGCCCGGGGGGCTGCCATCATCTGCACCATGTCACGGGTGTGGCCGGTGTGACTAGGGCTACGACCCGATGTAGTTCCCACCTGATACTCCTCCTCGAGCTGGGGTCAGGGTGTCGACTTCGGCCCACTCGGGGCCGCCGAGATGGATGGCCGCGGCCGGGAAGAGCCCGTTGTCCTCGCGGTCGATGTGCTCGCGCAGCAGCCTCTCGAAGTGCGCGAAGTGCTCGACCTGACCGGCGCCGATCCGGGCGAGCAGGCCGTCGAGCTCGTCGTGCTCGGCACACAGGGCGCCGATGTGGTCGGTGAAGAGCTCGTCGCGCGCCATGACGGTGAACAGGCCCGCCTCCTCGGCCGTGACGTGCGGGTCGAGGTGGGCGGCCAGCTGCTCGACCGCTGCGAGTCGCCGGGGCTCGTCGCCGAGCGAGCGCCGGAGCTCGCCGAGATGGTTGACGATGTGCTCGTGCTCGGCCATGAACCGGCCGATCACCTCGAGGTCGGCGCACCCGCAGTAGCTGCACATCATCGGCTCCCGTCAGTGGTGGCTGTGTCGTCGGTGGTGGCTGTGGTCACGGGCGCACCTGCACGACGCCGTGCGCCCCCCGCTCGGCGTCGGCCATGACGTGGCTGACGAACGGGTAGTGGCCGGGCTCGTCGAAGACGGCCTCGACGAAGCCGCCCTGGCCCGGACCGAGCGAGAGCGTCTGGCTGCCGCCGAGGGAGGGGCCGGGCCGCAGCAGCCAGGCGCCTTCCGCGTACGCGGTGTCGAACTGTGCGCCGACCACGTGGAAGCTGGTGGGGCGGTTCGGGCCGGCGTCCAGCACCCAGAAGCGAACTCGCTCACCGACCCGTGCCTCGAGCGGCGACGTGTCGTACTGGTTCGCGACCCCGTTGAAGGCGAGGAGGTCCGGCGCGTCGGCCTGCGCTTTGGTGGCGTCGACCTCGCCGGCGGACCCTCGAGAGGTGTCCGTGCCCAGGTAGAGCTCCGACTGCAGCAGGACGTAGGAGCGGTCGACGGCGGGCAGGCCCGGCGGTTCGATGACGACAGCACCCACGAGACCCGCGGCGAGGTGGGCCGACATGGGCATGGTCGAGCAGTGGTACAGCCAGATGCCGGCCCGGGTCGCGGTGAACCGGTAGACGAGGGTGCCCCCGGGCGGCACGGTGCGCATCACGTCGTCGGGTGCCCGAGAGCCGGCGTGGAAGTCGACGGAGTGGCCGATGGACGCGTGGTTGACGAGGGTGACCTCGAAGACGTCGCCGACGCGACCGTGCAGGGTCGGCCCGGGAGTCGACCCGTCGAAGGTCCACCGCCGCTGCCACCGACCCGGCGCCACCTCCTGCTCGACCTCTCCGACAGTGAGCGTCACCCGGTGGAGGCGCTCGCTCGTGAGCGGTGGCAGCCCGGGGTCGTATGCCGTGTGGTCGGGTGACAGGGTCGCCGGCGTGGAGGTCGGGGTGGCGGGTCCGTGCTCGTGGGGCCCCGCAGCGGTCGCCGGTGACGCGCCACCGGAGACCATGACCTGGAGGACCATCCCCATCTGCCGGTGGCCGACGACCGAGCACCAGCCCTCGAACGGCCCGGTGACGACACCTGCGTCGACGGTGGCGGCGCCTCCGGGCGCGAGCCGGGGCGTGCGGTGACCGCTGGTCAGCACGAGGTCGTGCGTGGTGGTGCGGTCGCGGTTGGTGAGGCGGATGACGAGCCGGTCGCCGAGCGGCACGGTCACCGCCGACGGGCTGAACGCCATGCCGTTCGCCGAGACGTCGACGGTGGTCGTGCGCCCGGTGGGCGTCACGGTGTCTGCGGTCCCGGCCCCCGCTGCGGCGCCTCCGAGGCCGAGGCTGGCGGCGACCACGAGGGCGACGAGGGAGACCGCGGCAGGCAGCTGCGTGGACGACCAGAACGGCTTGTCCTCCAACGGTGCCCGCGTCGGGCCGGCCTGAGGGCCCTCGGTCGCCTCGGCTGCCCTGCGCGAGCGCACGCTCGCCAGCACCGCGAGCACGGTGAGTGGCAGGAAGGCCGCGACCGAGACACCGACGAGCACCGCCGCGGCCGCTCGCGTGGCGTCGGGCAGGGGCAGCAGCCACAGGACGAGGCCGAGGTTGAGCGCGGCAACGCGTGTCGGCGCGGCCCGCTCGAACCAGCCGAGACCGGCGCGGACGGCGCTCGGGCCACCACCGAGCACGCTCGGCACGAGGTGGCTCAGGGCTGCGAGCACGAGCTGGAGCGCGAAGCCGACGGCCACTGCGGCGGCGACGCGGTCATAGCCGTCACCCACCTGCGGCCAGTCCGCGGCACGGGCGACGAGCCCGGCAACACCGACGACGCTGGCCACGAACCACCCCAGCGCGCAGGAGGCGGAGACCGTGGCGAACCGGCGCGGCGGGTTCCTCCGCGCCGGGGCGACAAGGGCACGGGCCCACCAGACCAGCCCGGCGGCATACGCAAGGAGGGCCGTCGACGTGAGCGCCCGCGAGCCGAGCAGGGCGCCTGCTGCGGCCGCGAGCACCGCGAGCACCAGCACCGGAAGTGTTTGCCGTGCCAGGGATTCCGCGCGATCGTCCATGCGCGCCCGCAGCATCGTGGGCCAGAGGGTCACGAGCGTGCCGGTCACGGTGAACCCGAGCCAGCCGAGCACCATGGTCATCGAGTGCGCGACGAGCAGGCGCGAGTGCCACGGGTCGGCGGGGTGTCGCGCCAGGAGCGCGCCGAACGTCGCGCCGACCGGCATGCACGCGGCGGCCGCGAGGTAGTAGCGGATGGTGACCCGGAAGCGGCCCGGCAGCGCGACGCGGAGCCGGCGCCAGAGCTGCGCGCCGTGCCAGAGGACGGCGGCCGCGGCCGACACTGCCCCGGCGAGCGTGACCCACCACCAGCCGGTCGGCACCCCGACGAAGACGAGGAACGACCCCAGGAGCAGCAGCGCGAGGCGACGCCCCTGCTCCCTGCGTCCGTCGACGGTCGGAGGCGTCTTGAGCAGAGCCTGCGCGAAGTGCGTGCTCCACACCATGACGGCGTGGGTCACCGCACCGAGGAGCACGAGGTGGACGACGAGCCAGTCGGCGGCGGGCAGGGCCCGGCCACCCGCAGCGACGACGAGTGCGGCGGTCAGCCACAGGGTCGTCGGGTGGTCACGCAGGGCCCAGGCCCCGCGACCGGGCAGCCCGCCGACCGAAGGACGCGGGGGCGTCGCCGCGGTCGTCTGCGGGTCAGTGGTGGCCACGGGCGGTCGTGGCGTGCGGTCGTGGCGTGTGGTCGGACGTCAGGCGCGGCGGCTGAGCCGGAGCGTCCAGGCCTCGGGCCCGCGCTGTAGGTAGTCGACCTCGACGGCCTCGCCCTCGCGCTCGGCGATCTGGGCGAGCAGCGGCTTGGGGTCGTGGGGTGCGACGAGTCGCATCGACGACCCGGCGGGCACCGCGGCCAGCGCCCCGAAGACCGTGCCGTGGCGCAGCGCGTGCGGGATGGCGCGGACGTCGAGCTCGGGCTCGCCGGTGTCGGCGCACCCGCAGCCGCACGCGGGCTTGCTGATGTCGGACACGGGGAGGGAGGCGGGCACGGTCACGGTGAGCTCCTGGGATTGCGATGGGCCGACTATTTATTACACTGCTTGTGTGAAAAATAGCCGACGGGACGGGCCCGCGCCACTGAGGGTGCCCTTTCCTGCCGTCAGGCATGCTGGTCCGATGGCCGAGCGCACAGGACCCACCCCGCTGCCGGAGGTGTCGTCCGCGAGGGGCAAGGTGCTCTCGGCCCTCGCTGCACACGAGGACGGCGGGCGCGCGCCCACCATCGCCGAGCTCGCCGAGTCGCTCGGCGGCCATCCGAACACCACGCGCGCGCACCTCGGCCGGCTCGTCGACGACGGCCTCGTCGAGAGGGTCGGCATCGAGAGCGGGTCTCGCGGCCGGCCGGCACACGGCCACCGGCTCACCCAGCGCGGACGCCTCGCACTGGACGCCTCCCGGACCGCGCGGCCCGTGTCGACCGACGAGCTCGTCCTGGCGATGGCCGAGCACCTCGCCACGACCCCGGACGCCGAGCTGCACGCCCGGGCCATCGGGCGGCACTGGGCGGCCCAGCTCGCCGACGACGCGGCCGGCTCCCGCGCTCCGGTCGAGCAGGTCGTCTCGCTGCTCACGACGGCCGGCTTCTCGCCCGAGGTCGAGGAGGGGACCGGCGACGTCGCCCTGCGCACCTGCCCGGTGCTGCGCTCCGCGCGCGAGCACCCGGAGGTCGTGTGCACCATGCACGCGGAGATGCTGCGGGCGACGCTGGAGCGGTCGGGGGCGGGCAACGTCGAGGTCGGCCTGGTCCCCTTCGCCCGCGAGGGCGCCTGCCTGGTGCGGCTGACGACCGCCGCCGGCGATCGGCTCGGGTAGGCCGACCGGTAAGAACGACCGCGCTCGCTGCCGCCAACAGTCGTGGCCGCGTCGGCCACCTGACAGGAGGCACGACATGACCCGCACGAGAACGCTTCGGCGACAGATGATCTCGCTGGTGGCTCTCCTTCTGGGAGCTCTCTTGGGCACGGCCCTGGCATCCGGCACGGTGTCCGCCAGCGCGGGAGACACGACCACGGCGTCCCATGCCTCGCATGCTGCTGCCGTGACGAACGCACGCACCTCTCGCGCGGCGTTCCACGACCAGATGCGCAAGCTCTGGGAGGACCACGTCACGTGGACGCGCCTCGCGATCGTGACCTTCGCCGACGGATCGGCCGGCTTCGACGCCACCGCCGCCCGGCTCCTGCAGAACCAGCGCGACATCGGCACCGCCATCGCGCCGTTCTACGGCACCGCCGCCGGCGACCGGCTCTCCGGCCTGCTGCACGACCACATCACCATCGCCGTCGAGGTGCTGCAGGCCGCGAAGGCAGGCGACACCGCGGCGTTCACCGCCGCCAACACCCGCTGGTACGCCAACGCGAACGACATCGCCGACTTCCTCGCCGCCGCGAACCCGAGGTCCTGGCCCCAGGCCCTCATGCGCGCCGACATGAAGGCGCACCTGGACCAGACGCTCGCCGAGGCGGCCCACGAGCTCGGCGGGCAGTACGCCGCGAGCGTCACCGACTACGAGGCGGTGCACGCCCACATCCTGATGATGGCCGACCAGCTGAGCGCCGGCATCGTCGCCCAGTTCCCGTCCCGCTTCCGCTGAGCCTTCATCGAGAAAGCAATCCGTCCGCGGACGGATTGCTTTCTCGATGAGGAGGGGAAGGCGGGTCAGGGGGTGAGATCGGCGGTGCGGAGCTGGTGCACGAGGATCGCCAGCCGGGGCTCGACCCGCGGCAGGCGCACCTTCGACCACGTGTGCAGCAGCGCCGTGAGCAGGTCGATGGTCTCCCACAACAGCACCCGGGCCGCGGTGACCGGCGCGTGAGCGCGGTACTCGTCCACGAAGAGCTCGCAGAACTCGTCGAGCAGCTGGAGCCGGTCGGCGAGCAGGTCAGAACGACAGCGCTCGGGAGCCCCGGCGAGCGCCGTGACCCCGATGTCACGCAGCTTGCCGCGGAAGCGACCGAGGTCGAGCGCCGGCTCGGCCATCGCCGCCCCGTCGAAGTCGATGAAGCCCAGGCGACCGCCGCCGAGCAGCACCTGGGCCGGCCGGAAGTCGTGGTGCGCGCTGACGAACGGGTCGGCACCCGTGGCGCGGTCGAGCGCCTCGAGCCGGGTGAGCATCGGCTCCCCCGCCTCTCTCAGGCCGGGGACGGTGAGCGACAGTCGGTCCAGCACCTCGCGGGTCTCGGCGAGCTCGTCGGTCCACGCGACCGACCGGCTGTAGCGGGCGCCGCTCGTGTGCAGCGCCGCCAGGGCTGCCGCCGTGCGGCGCAGCTGGGTCCGCAGGTCGTCCAGCAGGGCCGGGTCCATCCGCTCGAAGGCCAGCCGGGCCAGCTCCTTGAGCGTCTGGTCCTCCGGCACGGGGCCCTGGAGCAGCACCCGCTCCTCGGGCAGGTAGCCCAGCGGTTCGGCCAGCAGCACCTCGTCGCCGCGGGCGAGCCCGGTGTTCCAGAGCGCCGTCATCGCCTCGTGCGCGACCGCTCCCTTGTCGCCTTGGTGCGTCTTCGCGACGACGGGGTTCGGGAACCGGCTGGACGGCGGGTCGTAGGCGAGGTCGCAGACGATGGTGCACCGGCTGCCCGGCTTGTAGCGCACGACGTTCGGCGTGCTCGATACCACCGTCGCGGTCGGGTAGGCGCCCGCCCGGAGCAGCCGCTGGATGATGCGAG
The DNA here is from genome assembly GCA_966081555.1 of uncultured Terrabacter sp. Taxonomy (GTDB): domain Bacteria; phylum Actinomycetota; class Actinomycetes; order Actinomycetales; family Dermatophilaceae; genus Terrabacter. Next base: position 13,748 of record CBHRRQ010000015.1, on the reverse strand, counting down.
CCGACGCGCCGGGGTCGGTCAGGGCGCCAAGGCTCGGCAGCCCGGGGTCCTCGTCCTCGACCCGTAGCCGGAGACGCAGGTCGGGCAGGACCAGCTCGTAGCCCGGCTGCCCGAAGCCGACGCTCACCGCCGGTGGGGCACCCCCCGGCGGGAACGGGTCGGGTCGCGTCGGAGGGATGAGCTCGCCCACGAGCACGACCTCGACGGCATCGCCCTTCTCGGCGGGTTTGCCCTCACCTGTGGCGCTCGTGGGAGCAGCGACGACGGCGCGGCAGCGGACGAGCCAGCTGGCCTCCTTCGCCCGCAGCCGATCGGCGCGGCACTCGAGCAGCTCCAGCCGCCCGTCCCGGAGCTCGGGCACGTGGGCCCGGAGGGAGGCCTCGAGGCGCCCGGGCACCATGGGCGCGGCCAGCCAGTCGGGCAGCTGGGCGAAGGGCTCGAGGGCGTCGACGGCCTCGTCACGGGCGGTCGTGGTCATGGGTGCCTCCCTGGGGTGACCTCGCTCGGTCTGAGTTGCCGGTGCCGGGTCGCTGTCGTCGAGCAGGTCGAGGGCGACCGCGCAGCGGGCGCCCTTGAGCCGTCGGGCCGCTCGCAGGGCGATGAGCGCGAGGTCGAGCCTGCGGTGGGCCCAGACGCGCGCGTCGAGCGCGGTGGGGTCGGTCGCACGGGTCACGGGGCCGTATGCCGTCAGGAAGGCATCGCTGGCCCGCGCCGTCGACCTCTGGGCCGAGGTCGCCGAGGTCGCTGTCTCCGAGGTCGCTGTCTCCGAGCCCGCGCAGCGTGCCGTCCGGACGTGCTCGTAGGCGAGGAACCGGCCGATGTCGCCGGCCGGGTCGCCGAGCGCCACGGTGTCGAGGTCGAGCAGGGCGAGGCCCTCAGGCGTCCTCATGAGCTGCCCCGGGGTGAAGTCGCCGTGGCACAGCGCAGCCTCGGCCGCAGCCGGCGCATCGTCGTGCAGCACGGCGGCCGCGGTCCGGATCGCGTCGTCGACGCGCTCGGCGAGGGCGGGCCACAGCGTCCCGACGAGCTGCTGCTCGGCGCGCACGTGGCTCACGTGCTCGGAGGCCGGCACTCGGGGCAGGCGGCCCGAGGGGACGTGGCCGTGGAGGGCACGCAAGGCCGTCGCGATGTCGTCGACCGTCAGTGGTCGCGCGGCGGCGGGGTGTCCGTCCGACCCAACGGCCGAGCGTCCCGGTGGCGTCAGGGACTCGAGGAGGACAGTCCGCAGGTCGGCGTCGACGGCCAGCACCCGAGGCAGGCGCACGACCCGCCCGCCACGGGTCACGAGACGGTCCGTTCCCACGGCACGCAGCCGTTGCGCTGCCTCCACGGCCTCGTCCGCACGGGCGTACACCTTGGCGTACGCCTCAGCCTCGTCCACCTGCACGCGCAGCACGCACGCCCCGTCGCGCGGGTGGTGCACGATCGCCGTTCGGTAGCCCGATCGTCCTGAGCCGGAGGGCGATCCGAGGCCGGCTGTGCGCAGCAGTGGCTCCAGCGCCCCGTCTCGCAGCACCGCCGCGAGGCTCGGCAGCAGGGGGTCGTCGGGGAGCTCCGACACCGACCGCTCGCCGCCCTCGTCGTGGACGAGCAGCGTCAGCTCCTCCCCCGGGCCGGCGCCGTCCAGCTCGACGCCGACCCGCCACGTCAGGTCGTGTGGCCGCCGGTGCAGCACGGAGTGGGACCGCACGCGCGCCACCGTGCGCCCGGGGTGGTGCTCGCTCACCCACTCGCCCGCCAGCCGCTCGGCCGCTCGGGGGTCGAGGGCGCCCGCCGTCCACGGCGCCGACCCTGCCACCGACGGCCGGGAGGGCGTCAGAGGCCCGGCGGCTGCGTTCACGTCCGCTCCCCACCCGCGTCGCCGAAGAGGTCGGCGAAGGCCCCGGAGGTGCGGGCGAGGACGGCGGGGCTGCCCTGCTGGACGATCCGCCCGTCGTCGAGCACGAGGATGCGGTCGGCGCACCTCACGAGGTCGATGTCGTGGGAGATGATGATCGTGGTCGTGCCCGCGATGAGGGTGCGCAGGGCCTCGATGACCTGCGCCGACGCCTCGGGGTCGAGACCGGTCGTGGGCTCGTCGAGCACGAGCACCGGAGCGTCCCGGATGAAGGCGCGCGCGATCGCAAGCCGTTGTCGCTGCCCGCCCGACAGGGTCGAGGCCCGCTCGCCGAGCACGGTCGCGTAGCCGAGCGGCAGCTGCTCGATGAACTCGTGGGCCTGCGCCAGTCGCGCGGCTCTCTCGATGCGTGCCGGGTCGGGGTCGTCGATGCCGTACGCGATGTTCTCGGCGACGGTGCCGGTGAGCAGCAGGGTCTCCTGCAGCACGAGGCTGACCTGGCTGCGCAGCGAGGCGAGCGTGAACTGCCGCACGTCCGTCCCGTCGATGGCCACGACTCCGGAGTCCGGGTCGTAGAGCCGGGGCACGAGCTGGGCGATGGTGCTCTTGCCCGCACCGCTGGGCCCGACGAGGGCCACGACCTCACCGGGGTCGGCCGTGAAGCTGATGCCGCGTAGCACGGTTCGCGGGTCGGCCTGCCTGTCGGTCGCCGGGGCCCGCTCGGACTCCGCCCCGGTCTCGGCGCCCTCCGCTCGGTAGGTGAACACGACGTCGGAGAAGCTGAGCCGGCCGGCGAGCCGTGGCGCGGGCGTCGACAGCAGGGAGTCCTCGACGGTGGGCCGGCGCTCGAGCAGCTCGGCGATGCGCTCGGTGCTGGCGACGAGCTTGCCGATCTTGTACCACTCGCTGACGATCTTGCGGGAGGGCTTGAACATGTTCTGGATGAGCAGCACGAAGAGCACGAGCGTGCCCGGGCTGATGACGCCGCCCTCGACGAGCCAGAAGCTGAGCCACAGCACGCCGGCGATGGTCAGGCCCTCGAACACCGCGATGGCGAAGCTGAACTGCGCCTGGACCGTGGCGATGCGCAGCGACGCCCGCATGCTCTGGTCGCTCTGCCGTGAGAAGTTCTCGAGGTCCACGTGCCCCCGGCCGTAGCTCTGGACGAGCCGGATCGACGAGAGCATCTCCTGCGCCGTCGAGGCGAGGTCTCCCTCCTTGGCCCGCTGCTCCTTCGAGAAGCGTTTGAGCCGCAGCGAGAACCAGTTGGCGACGAGCGCGAGCACCGGCACGACGACCGCCGCGATGATGGCGACCTGCCACGACCGCAGCAGCAGGGCGACGAACGAGCCGATCAGCAGCAGCGCGCTGGCCACGAAGTTGCTGAGGGAGGCGACGATGAACTCCTCGACGACGAGCACGTCGCCGGTGACGCGGGTCAGCACGTCGCCCGTGCGGCGCTTGTCGTGGAAGGCCATCGACAGCTTCTGCAGGCGGTCGTACATCGTGACGCGGAGGTTGTAGCCGAGCTCGCGGCCGCCGCGGGCGAGGAAGACCTCCGAGAGCGAGTCGGCGCCCTTGTTGACGGCGGCGATGAGGATGATGGCGATCCCCAGCAGGAGGATGGTCTCGACGCGCTCGTTGGTGAGGAACGCGGGGAACCCTCGGTCGCGCAGGTTGGGTTCGCGACCCGTCACGAAGTCGAGGGCGTACGCGATGGGGAACGGCTCCAGGACGGCCGTCACCGCCTCGAAGACGAGCAGGAGCAGGCCGACCACGTAGGGACGGTTGCTGCCGTGGAAGCGCCGGATGAGCGCGAGGGCGCGAGCCGTGTCGGAGCGCTTGGCATGGCGGGGTGACCGCCGCCGGCGATCGCGCTCGGGCGGCGCGTCCATCCTCGTGTCAATGGCAACCATCAGCCCTCTCCAGCCCGTCCAGGGCACGCCGCGCGTCGTCGGCGAGCTGACGAGGCAGCGGCGACACGGGCGACCGCGCCCAGGCGCGCAGCGCCTTGCGCACCATCGACACGACGGCGTAGTAGCGGATCCTGGCCCGCAGCGGCTCGGCCCGCTCAGGCCGGGCGCCGTCGACGTATGCCGTCACGAACGTCGCGTCGAGATCCTCGGCCGCGCGTGCGGCCTCCCTCGCAGGCGTGCCGCCCGAGCCGGACGTGCGCACCGCGGCCTGCTGCAACGAGGCGACGAAGTTGCCCACGTCGTAGGCGGGTTCGGCGATGCCGCAGTGGTCGAGGTCGAGCAGCGCCACACGGTCGCCGTCCAGGAGGAACTGGCTGGGCTTGCAGTCGCCGTGCACGAGCGAGACCGGTCCGGTCGCCGCTCGCCGCGCGAGCACGTCGCGGGCCAGCGCGAGGAGCACGTCACCGTTCAGCGGGTCGACGCGCCGGATCGCCGTCGCGCGGTCGACGAAGCGGCGCAGCTCCCGCTCCACCGGGCGGGGGCGGCCCGCCGGCACCGTCGCGCGGTGCAGCGCGGCGAGCGCCTGCGCTGCACGGGCCATGACGGCCCCGTCACGCGTGCCGACCATCGGGTCGGCGAGATCGAGAAGCAGCTCGCGGCCCGGCAGGTGACGCTGGACGACCACCGCGAGGTCGGGCAGGTGCGCCACCACCGGAGCGAGCACGAGGGGCGGTGGCAGTCGAAGCGCCTGCAGCGCCCGGCCCTCCGCCGCGACGGCAGCCGCCTTACCGGCGTCGTGGTAGACCTTCGCGACGTACGTCGCCGGGCCCGACGAGCCACTCGGCACCCCGCTGACCGAGACGAGGAGCGTGGCGCGACGACCGGGACGGTAACGCAGCAGTCGTGTCTCGACCGGGGAGCCGTGGGGCAGGCCGAGCGCCCGCTCCAGGGCGGCACCGAACCGGACGGGGTCGAGCACGGCGGGAAGGGTGGGCAGGCCCGGGTCGAGCGGGAACCGCCTGATGCCGATGCCGTTCGGCAACAGCGCCTCGCCCGCGGCGACCTCGCCGGGCGCCGGCACGGTGGCGTGCACGAGACGTCCGCCGAGCCGGTAGAGCACCGTCGCGGATCGGCCCGGCTCGTACTTGGCGTCGGCCACGACGCACGGGGTGCCCGGGTCCAAGCCGAGCGCAGCGGCGAGCGGCGGCCCCGTCCGGGCGGCGTCGAGCGCCTCCACGACGAGGGCGTGCTGGGCCTGCAGGTCGACGTCGACGCCGGTGCTCAGGTCGGCGCGCCGGTCACCCAGGACGGCGGTTGCCTGGGTGGTCCGGCCGGTCATGAGGTCACCTCCGCGACGCCGAAGACCTGCACCAGCTGCTCGGCCGCACGGTTCACGTCGAAGGCCCGCTCGGCCGTCTCGCGTGCTCTCGTCCCCATCATCCGTCGTCTGCTCGGGTCGCGCAGCAGGCTGGCGAGGTGCTCGGAGACCGCGGTGACGTCTCGGGCCGGGGCGAGCAGGCCGTTGTGCCCGTGCACGACCGCCTCGGCGACCCCACCGACGTCGGTGGCGACGACGGGCAGCCCCGCGGCGAGGGCTTCGACGACGACGTTGGGCACGCCGTCGCGGTCACCGTCTGCGGTGACGAAGGGCGTGAGCGCGAAGACGTCGGCGTCGCGCAGGGCGGCGACGACTGCGGCGCTGTCCCGCTCGCCCGCGAACGTCACGGCGTCGTCGAGCCCGAGGTCACGGCATACGGCCTCGAGCTCGCCCCGCATCGGGCCGTCGCCCATGACGGTGAGGTGGAAGGGACCGACCCCCCTCAGCCGGGCGCACGCTCGCAGCAGGTCGGGGAAGCCCTTCTTCTCGACGAGGCGGCCGACGGTGACGATGCGGACCACGGGGTCCTGACGCGCCTCACCGGGCACGAACTCATCGAGGTCGATGCCGTGGTGGATCACGCGTACCTTGGTCAGCGACTCCGGATCGAGCTGCGCAGCAAGGTAGTCCACGTTCGCGGCGCAGCAGGTGAGGACGCTCGTCGCCGCGGTGACCCGGGCCACGAGGCTGGGCCGTGGGATCTGGTAGAGGTCGCGGGCGTGGGCGGTGATGCTGTAGCCGACCCCGGTGAGCCGGTGCACGAGGAGGGCGACGAGGGCGGGGTCGTGCGCGAAGTGGCCGTGCAGGTGCGCGATGCGGGTGCCGTCGGCCTCACTGCGCGCCATCCGCGCGGCCAGCTGGACGGCCACCTCGAAGCACTCGGCGGTGGTGGCGTTCGCGTAGCCGCTGGACAGCTCGGGGTGGTCTCGGGCGAACACCGCCGTGTCGGCGTAGCGCTGCGATGCCCGGTCGGCCACGAGGGCATGGTCGGCCGCCGATGCATCCCGGCTCGGGTAGGAGACCGTCGCCCGCACCCGCGCCACCTGCGGCTGCAACGCCTGCTCTCCCGAGGGCGCCATCGCCCACAGGTCCAGGTCGACGCCCAGGCGCTCGAGGGCCAGCACCTCGTTGACGATGAAGGTCTGCGAGAGCCTCGGCCAGCTCCGCGTCAGGTACATCACTCGCGTAGCCATGCGACCCCCTCACCGAGCCGGGCCCGTGCCACGCCGACGAGCTCGTCGGTGGTCTGTCCGGCGAGCGCCTGGCGGGTGATCTTCAGCAGCGTGTAGGCGGTGAAGAAGGCCAGACGGTGCCGCGCGTCGGGTCCGGGGACGTCGCCGTACGCGTCGAGGAACGAACGCACGGCGCGGTCCACCGAGGCCGAGCGAGCTTCCGCCGCATACGTGCAGAGGTGGGCCACGTCGAAGGCGGGATCGCCCATCCGTGCCTCGTCGAGGTCGATGACGGTGGCTCGCCCGCCCTCTCCCACGAGGACGTGCCCGAGGTGCAGGTCCTTGTGGATGAGCGAGTCGCCCACGGCCGGCAGTCGCGTGGCGTGCGCCTCCAGCAGGTCGGCCAGCTCGCGGGCGGGCGCGAGCAGCCGCGCGTCCACCCGGCCGACCCGCTCGGCCCACAGCGCGCAGTTCGCCACCTCGTGGGCGACGTCGAGCCGCCGGCGAGCACCCGTGCCCGCCGTGTGGGCCGAGCGCAGCCAGTGGCCGAGGTGCCCGGCTGCGAGGACGACGTCCTCGTCGGCGAGCGGGCTCTCGTGACGCGGCACCCCAGCGGGGGTCGGGGTGCGGCGCGGACCGCCCGGCGAAGCGGTCACCGGCTGCCCCGGCGCCGACCGGCACAGCACGATGCCGAGCTGCGGGTGCACGCCGATCGGCCGCTGCGTGCCGCACCGGACCGTCGGGTCGCGGAGCCGGTCGAACACGAGGAGGTTCTCGTGGGCGACGAGCGCGCGCCCGTGCTCGGCGTACGCCTTGGCGATGACCTCGACGGGGCCGTCGGAACCACCCGCCACGCGGTAGCGCACGACGACCCGGCGCCCCGGGGCGAGGCGCAGCGTCTCCGCTGCGACGATGCGTCCGCCTTCGAGCCCACCGGCCCGCAGCTGCTCGCGCAGCAGCGCGGTCATCGAGCGGGGATCGGTGAGGGCGGGCGAGCGCAGCGCACGCTGCGGGCGGCTGGCGGCCGCGGTCCTCCGCAGGCTCCGGTCACGCCGTCGTTCGAGCACCCCGGACGCCGCTGCGACGAGCGACGGGACGGCGTCCCAGTGCGTCGTGTCGAGGCTGCGGAAGCGGCGCCCACCGATCTTCAGCAGCGAGGCGGCGTGCCACCACTCCACCGCGTCGGGGTCGGCTCGGCCACCGGCGTCCGCGTAGCCGTCGAGGAGGGCGCGGACGAGGTCGGGCGTCCCTGCGGAGCCGGTGCGCAGGCCCTGCCAGTCGAGGTATGCCGTCGCGTTGCCGAGGTCGCGCGCCGGGTCCGCCAGCCCGACGCCGTCGAGGTCGAGCACTGCGAGGCGGTCGTCGTCGACGACCACCTGGCCGGCGCGGAACGACCCGTGGCTGAAGGCGAGCGACCGCTCCTGCGGGAGCCTGTCGCCAAGACGGTCCAGAGCCCAGCCGAGCGACAGCGCCGTCGGCGGGTCGGCGTGCCAGGCCGCGGGCAGGTAGGAGCGGAGATCGTCGAGGGCCTCGGCCGGGCCGTGCCGGCGGGCCGCGGCGCGGGGTGCGGGTGCGGTGCCGTGGATGTCGGCGAGCAGGCGCCCCAGTGCGGAGGCGAGCCGCAGACGGTCCCGCACCGGCGTGGTCGGGTCGGCCAGCAGGGCGGACGCCGTCGGCCCCGGCACCCCGGCGGTGACGACGGCCCCGAGATCCGGCCAGCAGCCGACGAGCGCCGGCACGACGGCGCCGCCGGCACGACGGCCGGCGAGGGCACGGAGACTCTCCACGTAGTCGGCGCTGCCGTCTGCGAGCACCTTGACGTAGACGGTGCGCCGGCCCGAGGGCAGGCTCGCGTCGCAGCGGACGACGCAGCGAGACCCGGGCCGGTAGCTGACCGGGGTCACCGTGCAGTCACCGACCGGCCGCCGGAAGAGCTGTCCGAGCCGGGCCGCCACACCCACGGGGTCGAGCACCGCTGCGACGCCGGCGAGCGCCGGGTCCTCGGCGAGACCCGTGCGGCGCACCGAGCCCGGCCTCGCCTCGTAGACGACGACGTCACCGTCGCGGTTGTCGAACGTGACTCTGGTGGAACGCTCCGGCTCCCAACGGATCTGGTGGACTCCGCCGGGGCGGCCCTCACCCTCGACGACCGGCTGGACGAGACCCACGAGGGGGTCGACGTCGGTCCACGCGCAGCCCCCGGGCGCTGTCGGCCACGCCGTCGTCATCGCGCCCTCGCCCCCAGCACCCGGCGGGTCTGCCGCGTCGACTCGTCCGAGCAGCCGCAGGCGCTGTCCGCCGCGGCGGCGAGCCCCTGCTCGACAGCCAGGGACCAGCCGGGTTCGTGCAGCGGGATGCGGCGTCCCAGGGCGCGCAGCTGGAAGAGCACGTCGTAGAGCAGCGCTCGGCTGAGCCGTGTCGGTGGGCACGGACCGTAGCCGTAGAGGAAGGCGTCCACGAGCGGCGTGGGGCTGCGCCCGGCGGCCCGCGCCCACCACCGCAGGTCGGCCATCAGCTTGCCGAGGTCCAGTGCCGGGTCGCCGACCATGACGCGGTCGAAGTCGAGCAGGACCAGCCGGTCGTGCGTCACGAGGAGGTTGTCGCACTTGTAGTCGCCGTGCAGGAGGTGACCGGTCTCGTCGGGCAGCTCGGCGAGCCGCGCGAGAGTCTCGGAGAGAAGCGCCTCGAGAGCCTGGGCCGCGCCCGGCGCGAGGGCGGCCATGTGCTCGAGCGACCGGTGGGTCACGGTCGCCTCGGCGTCTGGGTCCGACCGCTGCGGGCCGTGGCCGGTTCTGGGGGTGCCGTCGTGGATCGCTCGAAGGGCGGCACCGGCGCACTCCACCCGGGCGTCCCGGACGCGGGCCGCGATCCCCTCGTCGACGAGGACGTGCGACAGGGGCCTCCCCTGCTCCCCGTGCCACAGCACGACTCCGTGGGACGGCGCGTGACCAGCCGCTCCAGCGGTGCGTGCAGGCGCTTTGCGCTGCGAAAGTGCTTCCGCCACAGACCTGCTCGCCTGCACCACCTCCGCGCCGGAGCCGTCGCGGTAGCACTTGGCGAAGAGCCTGATCTGCCGGTCGAGGCTCTCGACGACCAGCACGTGCCGCTGCCCGGGGCGATAGCGGAGTGGAGTGACCCGCAGACCGTCCTGGCACCCGGTCACGCCCACGTCGGCGAGGAGGTCGGCGAGCCGGGCAGGGTCGTACAGCGCGGCCAGCTGGGGGAACGCAGGGTCGGCCGGCGCCACCAGGACACGCGGCGGCGCACCCGGCGTCCAGGTGACGGTGGCCGGGCGCACGGCGCTGCCGTCGACGGCCACGTCCACGCTGACCGTCAGCTTGCGACCGGGCTTGAGCTTGCTCCGCGTCACCCGGACCCGCACGGGGTCGACGCGCCCAGGCAAGCCCCTCCCCAGCTCGCCGGCCACGGTCGCGGGCACGACGTCGTTCAGGAAGCGGCATACGTCGTCGGGACCGCGCCGACCGGCCAGCACCTCGTGCACCTCCGAGGCCTCGCCGGCCGGCCCCGCCGACTGCGCGGCGGTCCCCACCGGCGGCACCGTCATGTGCCGACCGACTCGAGCTCGAGCTTGGGCCAGCTCTCCAGCTGGCTGGTCAACCGGGACACCGCCGTCTTGCGACCGGCCAGGTCCGGGCTCCGCGAGGGGCACGGCGGCTCCGCCAGGGCCCCGACGACCGCGTCACCCACCGCGCCCGTGCCGAGCAGGTCCGGATCGAGCCAGTGCACCCAGTCGCGCTGACCGAACAGGCTCGCCCGGATGCGCTGCTCGGCGCTCGGGCCGCTGCGCGGGATGAGCAGCGCCGGCGTGCCGGCGTTGAGCAGCTCGATCGTCGTGTTGTAGCCCGCCATCGAGACGACGAGGTCGGCCCGGGCGACGCGCCCGCGCCCGTGGATGCGACGCCGCACCTCGACGGTCGAGAGATGCCTCGCCCGGCTCCTCAGCTCCGCGACCTTCGCGTCGGGCATGAACGGGCCGGTGACGAAGAGGAACTCGGCGCCGGTCTGCTCGTGCACCTCCGCAGCGCAGTCGAGCACCCCCGACAGCATCGGGTACGCGTCGGCCCCTCCCCCCGCGACCACGAGGACCTGCGGGGGCGAGGGGGCACGCGACGGCGCACTGCCGTCACGGGCCGCAGCGCCCTGGTCGCCGACGACGGCGAGCCGTCTGGCCCTGCGGTGCGGCTTCGCGCACACGTAGCCGGCGTACGTCAGCCGTTGGGCGGGGCCTTTCGGCCAGGCGTACTCGTGCGCCACGTCGAGCACCTCGCGGGAGCCGTAGACGAGCACCTCGTCGTAGTACTCCTCGAGCGCCTCGTACGCGCCCTCCGCCGTCCACCGCCGCCGCACGACCTCGGGGCTGTCGATGACGTCGCGCAGCCCGAGCACGACGTGGGCGCGGTGCCCTCGCAGCTTGCGCAGAGCCGGCACGAGCTCGCCCATCGCGCCGTGCGGCATGTGGTCCACGAGCACGACGTCGGGGTCGAACTCCCGCACGGCGCTGACGATGAGGCGCCGGCGCAGCGCGAGAACGTCGCGGAAGGACGACGACAGCGAGACGGCCTCCCACTCCCCCGGCCCGCTCTTGCGGATGCTCGGCAGCTTGAGGAAGTCGTGGCCCGGCGCCGTCGCGAAGAACTGCCCCAAGGGCGAGTCCGAGAGCGTGAGGGCACTCGCCCCCGGCGTCCGGCGCAGGAACTCGCCCGCGAGCAGCGAGGTGCGCCGCATGTGGCCGAGACCGAGGCCGTCCTGCGAGTAGATGAGCAACCTCGGTTCGTGGCTCACCGGGCCCACCCGCCCTGCGACGAGGCGGTCTGGAGCGACGCGGCTACCGGCCGGCCGGCCGCCTCGAAGGGCGGCGCGACGCCCTCCTGCTCGGGGTGCTCACGCAGCCTTCGGTGCCAGGCCACCTGGTGCTTGAGGCCCAGACGCAGGTCGGTCGCCGCACGCCAGCCGAGGGCCGCGGCGGCGGCCCGGCTGTCGCCGTGGGTCTGGGCGGTGTCACCTGCCCGGTGCGGCAGTTTCGCGACGGTCGCCTCCCCGTGCACCTCCTCCTCGAGCAGGCGCAGCACCTCCGGCACCGCGACCGGCGCTCCGCGCGCGATGTTGAGCACGGTGCCCGAGGGCACCGGCGCGGAGGCTGCCGCGACGACTGCCCGGGCCACGTCACCGACGTAGGTGAAGTCGCGCAGCTGCACCTGGTCACCGAAGACGGAGACCTCCCGACCGTCGAGCAGCGCCTCGGTGAAGCGGTGGATCGCCATGTCGGGGCGTTGGCGCGGGCCGTAGACGGAGAAGAAGCGCAACGACACGGTGGGCACGCCGCGCTGGTGCGCGTACGCGCCGACGAGGCACTCGCCTGCCAGCTTGCTCACCCCGTACGGGCTGAGCGGGGCCAGCCGGCTCGTCTCGTGCATCGTCTCGAGCGTCGGCCCGTAGACCGACGAGCTCGACGCGTAGACGATGCGTGGCGCGTGAGCGACCGCGGCCGCCTCGAGGAGCCGTTGCGTCGCCAGGATGTTGCGCTCGACGTACGTCGAGAACGCCTCTCCCCACGACGTGCTCACGCCCGGCTCGGCCGCGAGGTGGATCACCGCGTCGACGTCCTCGACGAGAGGCCGGAGGTCCGTCGTCGTCAGGTCCTCGTGCACGAGGGAGAACGCCGGGTTGTGGCGCATCCCCGAGACGTTGCGCAGCTTCGCAGCGGGATCGTAGTTGTCCGTGAGGGCATCGACGCCACGGACGTGCCAGCCGTCGCTGAGCAAGAGTTCGGCGACGTGGCTTCCGATGAATCCTGCTGCACCAGTAACTAGTACAAGTTTCACGAGACCCCCCCTGGGTCGCGTCAGTCAGGGCTCACGGCCCCGCCCCCAGGTCCCGTGAAGTTCAGTTCTCGGTCCAGTGTGGCACCGGTGAATTCCAGATGTCACTCAAATGAACGAACTCTGTGCGAACCCACCCGACCGGTGCCTATCCTGTCGGCACTACAGAGGGGCGGCAGATGGATCCTACGTGGTTCGAGCGCGGCGTTCGTCCCGACTGCGTCTCGTCCGCGCTCAGACGTGATGTACCCGAACTCCGCTCTGGCGCAGTTGATCTCGTGGACTGTCGAGTCACGCGCCTCAGGTCGTCGGAGGACGGTGAGTGGACGGCCACCTACCTCTTGGAGGTGGCGGGACCCACCGAGGCCCGCCGCACCGTGTCGGCGCACGGCACCCTGGTGCCCGACGGCGCGCCGGCGCCTCCGACCGCCGGCACGGCACCGTTCGGTGAGGACGGCTGGACGCACTGGCTGCCCGACCTGCGCCTGCACCTCAACGTCTGGTCCGCCGACGACGACCTGCCGGGGCTGCACGCCCTCACGCAGGAGCAGACGGCGCTGCCCCTCCTGCAGCAGCTGCTGGAGGACCGCTGCCCGACCGGCGGCCGCGCCCGGCTCCTCGGTTGCGAGACCTCGGTGCTGACCTACAAGGCGGGGCTCCGGGCGACCGTGTCGTGCGCCCTCGCCGTCGCGCCGTCGGCCACGGCGGCCGGCTGGCCCCGCACCCTCGTGGCCAAGGTGCACCGGGTCGACGCCGGCCGGGCCTGCCACGACGTGCTGGAGGCGCTGTGGGGCTCGCCGATGCGCGACAGCCCGAGTCTGCGCATCCCCGAGCCGGTCGGCTACGTCGACGAGCTCGGGATCTCGGTGCAGACGCACCTCGACCACGCCCACACCCTCAAGGACCTGCTCGCGGACGCCTTCACGGGCGCCCTCGCACCGGCGGACGCGGCCCGGACCGTCGGTGCCACCGCCCGCGGGCTGGCGACGCTGCACACCAGCGGCGTCGCGGTCGGCGCGCCCGTCACGTGGGCTGACGAGCTCGCCGTCCTCGAGGGCAAGCAGGCGAAGCTGACCGCCCTGCTGCCCTGGCTCGACAAGCTGACCGGTTCGGTCCTCACCCGCATCGGCCGCGACGCCGCGCTCGTCGACCCGGACCCGGTCGTCCCGTCCCACGGCAGCCTCCGACCGGCGCAGGTGCTGGTGCTCGACGCCGGCGGCCTGGGCCTCATCGACTTCGACAAGGCGTCGCAGGCCGAGCCGGCGAGGGACATCGCCATGTTCCTGGTGAAGCTGCGCCACTCGGCGGTCAACAAGACCGGTGGGGAGGTGGCGGCCGGCTCGAACGCCTTCGAGGAGCGCTCGTCGCACGTCGACACCCTCGCCGATGTCTTCCTCGCCGCCTACCGCGAGCACGCCACGGTCACGGAGGATCGCGTACGCGTGTGGGAGGCCCTCGAGCTGTGCGCGCTCGTCCTCAGCGCGGCGAAGAAGATGCTCCCCGACCGGGCCGCCACCTGCGCAGCCATGCTCGACCGCCACCTGACGGCCCACGTCGTCGCCCGCTAGGCGGGGCCGGACCGCTCCGCGATCGCCCCGCCCGGGA
>CBHRRQ010000014.1:0-28705 GCA_966081555.1 uncultured Terrabacter sp. | reverse complement strand
CCGTAGAGCTGGTCCTCGATGAAGGGGTAGACGTTGTAGTCCCAGATGCGGCGCAGCGTCGCCTCGTCGCCGTCGAGCCCGGGACGCATGAAGTACGAGTGGCCGATCTGCAGGTGCGGGCCACGCAGCGCCCGACGCAGGTCCTCGTTGACGCGGTCGACGAGGTTGGCGACCCAGACCGGCCCGTCGTGCGCCTCGAGCCAGCGACGGAGCAGACCCTCCATCGGCCCGTCGTGCGGCATGAACGGCACGAAGTCGAAGCGGCGGCGCAGGGCAGCGTCGACGAGGGCGATCGACCGGTCGGCGGTGTTCATGGTGCCGATGAAGTAGAGGTTCGGCGGCAGCTCGAAGCCCTCGTCAGGGCGGTAGCTCGTCTTGACCGAGTGCGACCGGTACTCGAGCAGGAAGAGCAGCTCACCGAAGACCCGCGGCAGGTTCGCGCGGTTGATCTCGTCGATGATCATGATGTGCGGGGTCAGCGGGTCGGCCTCGGCCGCCTCGGCAAGCAGCGCGAGCGGGCCCTTGCGCAGCTCGTAGACCATCTGCCCCTGGTGGTCGATCTGCGGCCGGAAGCCCTCGAAGAAGTCCTCGTAGCTGCTGCTCGGGTGGAACTGCACGATGTCGCGCTTCGCCGGGTCGGGCTGCAGCGCCTGGGCGAACCGCTGCGCGAGGTAGGTCTTGCCGGTGCCGGGAGGCCCGTAGAAGATGACCTGCTTCTTCTCCTCGAGCAGCGCGCGGATCTCGCGGAGGAAGTCCTCCTCGATGAGCAGCTCCTGGGCCGCCTCGCCGAGCGCGTCGTGGTCGGGCATGAGCGCCTTGTCGGAGCGGCGCATGAGCCAGTACGCGAGCTGTGCCTGCCCCCACGGGTCGTCCGGCAGCAGCGGGTCGAGCGTCTGCTTGAGCAGCGCGTTGGTCTCGACGTGGGTGCGACCGCGCGACTTGCCGTCGGTCCAGCGGGCCGGGCCGCCGAGCCGGGTGAGCATGGCGATCTTGCCGGAGTCCCCGCCGAGGGCGAAGAGCGGCAGCCAGTGCTCCGGGTGGGCGATGGCGAAGAGCTTGAGCACGACGCTCTCGCCGAAGCCCTGCACCGGCATGTCGTCGGAGCCGAGGACGCGGTTGATGCGCTCCTCGTCGCGGCCGTCGCCCCACAGCAGCTCGCGCACCATGAGCCGGAGCTCGTCGATGCCGGTGGCGTCCAGGGCGTTGATGCTGCTGATGAGCACGGACTGCGCGCCGATGTCGCCGTAGCCGCGGGTCGAGACGATGCGCTTGAAGGTCGCGAGATCGAAGTCCTCGAGGCCCTCGCGGGAGACGCAGGCGGCGAAGACGCGCCGCTGCTCCTGGTGCCAGGCGTCACGCTCGCTCGGGTAGGGGCGCTCGGAGCGGAAGATCTCGACCTCGCTCTCGAGGTCGACCATCGCGGCGAGCTCGAGGCTGGGGTCGTCGAGGGGACCACGCTGGCTGGAGGTCATGAAGCGCAGCAGCGGCGTCAGCGTACGGGCGGTGGCGATGATCTCGTCGGCGAAGTCGGCGCGGCCGAGCGCCTCGTCACCCTTCCACCAGCGACCCACGAACGCCTCGCCGGACGGGTACTCGCGCCCAGCCGGCTCGAGACGGTCGGCGCGCCCGTCCTCGTGCACCCTGAAGAACGTCAGTCCACGCGGCAGGTGCTCCTGCACGATGGTGCCGACCTCGCGGTGCTGCTCGTCGCTCTCGCCCTCCCAGCCGCCGTGGAGGCCGAATGCGACACCGGCCGGGGTGACCCACAGGCGGAAGCCCGGGGCGCCGGCGCCGCCGACGAGGATCCACGCGGCATACAGGTCGGAGCGGTAGGCCGCATCCTCGCCCGTGTGCTGCTGCAGGGCCAGCGTTGGGGCCTCGAGGTAGAGACCCGTCTCGGCCGAGAGCCGCTCGATGAGGCTGTCGGAGATGTGGTCGGCCTCGCCGCGCAGCTGGCGCGCCAGGTCGGCGGCGCGCTCCTCGCGCTTGCCGTTGCTGTAGCCCGACGAGGGCCGGAAGTCGGCCGCGATCTCGGCAGCCTCGACGCAGACGTCGAGCGCGCTGGGCGCGATGCCCACGAACGCCTCGGTCTCCTTGAGGTACCAGAGGATGCGGGCCGCGTACTTGGGGTCCTCGGGGCGCAGGGCGCCGCAGAGGTCGGCGAACGCGACGTAGCGCTCGGCGTGGCTCAGGCCGCGCTCGAGCCAGCCGAGCCGCTGGAGCATGTGCGGGGCGTTCTCCCACATGAGCGGCCACTCGCCGCCGTCGTCGGTAGACCAGAAGAGCGAGAGCACGTATGCCGTGTGGCCGGGCCCGGGGGCGCGCTGGCCCCGGGCGCCCCCGCGTGCGAGGAACGCCTCCATCGACTGGAGCTTGTCGGCGGCGTCCTGCGGCGATGCGGGGGTCTGCAGCGTCAGCTTGAGGAGGTCGACGACCTCGGCGTACTCCTCCTCGGCACGCCGGACCAGGGCGGCCAGCCACGGACCGCCGATGGGCCCGAAGCCGACGTAGGGCCCGTCCTTGCGGGTCCACTGGTTCATCGCCTCCTTGAAGGCGAGCAGGTCGCCGGAGGCCACGAGGTCGGCGAGGATCTCCCGCAGCTCCCCGTTGCGTGCCGCGCGCTCGGAGTCGAGCTCGGCGAACAGTGCCTGGGCGTCCTTGTCGGCCTCTGCGGCACGTTCGATCAACGCGTACTTCGCGCGCCAACGCTTGACGTCGACGCTGTCGGTGCGAGACATGGGGCTCCCTTGCACGCCCACTTCTAGGGCGAAATAGCTACTGCGCGCGTGGAGGTGCGCGCAGGACCGCGGAAAGGTTACCTGCCAGTCGCCCGTGCTCCGAAACTCGTGGGTGTGTCACCGGTGAGTCCCCGGAATCGCAGCGTCGAACGGCCCCTGACGGCAGCGAATCGTCACCATTGTCACCCGTCGGGCGACCGGAAGCGAACTCGGGGGGCTGTGGACGGCGGGGCTCGCTCGGGGTGCGGCTTGGGCAGGATGGCTCTAGGTTCCGAGGAGGAACCAAGGGGGGCGGAGCGCCCTTCGGACGACGCAACCGCACGACACCACGCACGATGATCGACGATCGACAGGGGACGCCGATGACCGCCGCTGCCAGGGCTCACCGACACCGCAAACTGCTGCCGTATGCCGCCGCTCTCGTCGCCGTCGCGACGTTCGGTGCCTGCACCGGCGGCGACCCAGCCCCGGCCCCGACGACGCCTTCGGTGACGTCGTCGGCGACAGCCACCACGACATCAGCTACGCCCACCACGGCCACGCCGACCACCACGACGACGGTCGACCCCGTCATTGCCAAAATCCCCGCCCCCGCCCGGGCCCACACCCAGGCCGGAGCAGAGGCCTTTGCCAAGTTTTACATGGAGCAAGTTAACGCCGCTTTCACCAAGGCTGACCCTGCCGCACTTATGAATCTGGCTAGCGCTTCCTGCAAAACGTGTGCTTCATTCCTGGCAGGCGCCAAAGATTTGAAAGCAAAAGGAATTCACCACGAGGGTGTCTCAATCACAGTCGACGGCGCTCCGGCTAATAGCTACTCCGCAGAGAAGGCCGTGATCCAGCTCTTCGTTAGTCAACACTCGGTGCCAGTGGTGAATGGCGCAGGCAAGAAGGTGGATCAGACGAAGGCAGGCGACGGCATCCTCGTGGCGACCCTCAGTTTCGACAGTCGTTGGATCGTCGAGCGACTACAGGTCGCCAAGTGAAAGCGCCGATGGGTCGGCTCGTTCTTGCCCTAGGCTTAGCCGCCATGGTGTCTGGGGTCCCCGTACCTGCGGTAGCGGAAGGCGCGCCGTGCACGGTAAGCATCTTCGATCAATGTGAGACAGATTCCGAGGCCATCACCGTAAGCCTCTTGACTCGAGAGCAAGTGCTGCGACTCGAGAAGTTTCCTGGCGATCAAGGTGGCGCAGTCATCGAGTTGGCCGAGAGCGCTCCACGTTACGAGTACACGTCTCTAAATGACTGCGCGCCAGCGCGGCCCGATACCGCCACAGAGCAAGTGACCTGTTCTCACGCGCTACGCGAGTGCCCCCCCGATCAACGCGGCCCCCTATTGCGGATTTGGAGACGAACCATTCAGGGGGGAAAAGTAACCGAGCCATGGACAACACGAGGTCTGACTTGTGCGTCTGATGTGGCTCCGGGGGCGCGGCCGACGTTGACGATGGCAGATCTCAAGGCCGCCTTCATGCGGACGCCGTGGTCGAAGCCGCAGATCTCGAGCCAGCCGGCCGGAAACACGACGTTGGTCAACCTGCGCACCTTCTACAAGGTCAACTGGACGCCCAACGGTTTCCAGCCTGGCGAGGTCGACCGGTCTGTGCTGCGCGGGATCCCGGTGCAGATCCGTCCCAAGCTGGTCGGCTTCACGTACGTCTTCGGCGACGGTTCCTCGGTGGGACCCACCACGTCGACAGGCGGCGTCTACCCGGATGGGGACATCACCCACGTCTACAACGTCAAGGGCACGTTCCCCGTCCGCGTCGACACGACGTTCGGCGCCGATTTCAGCCTCGACGGCACCACGTGGGACGAGATCCCCTCGACCGTCACGGTTCCAGGCCCCAGCACGGTTGTGACGGTGCGGGAGGCGAAGGGCGTGCTCGTCAACCACTGAATGCAGAAGGGCCGCCTGAACCGCTCTGTGTGAGGCGATCAGGCGCGCTGGACCGGCGGCTCGCCCGGGTCCTCGTCGCGCTCAGCCGGGTCCTCGTCGAACGTGAAGGTGCCCTGCTCGGACTCGCGAGCCGGCTGGCTGACGGCCGGCTGGGACTTCACGGCGTCGGCGTCCGCCTCGACAGCGTCGACGGCCTGCACGGCTTGCGGCTGTCCGACTCCGGCGACGTCGCCGTTCCGGGTCGCTTCGGCCACGGGAGGGACGCTCGCCTCGACGTCCGCTCGGGTCGCCTCCGGCTCGGGCTCGTGTGAGAGCAGGGCATCCTCGTCCTGGGCGTCACGGTGCCAGCTCTCGGCTGCCCCGGGCGCGGAGGAGAACTCCGAGGGCGATCCCCCGAAGGCTGACGCATCATCGACCTCGCCCCGGGACTCGTCGGCGGCCGCGGCGGTTGACGGAGCGCCGAGCCTGTCGTCGACGTGCGTCCGCTCGTCTGCCGAGACGGCGCGCTCACTGCCCGAGACGGGCTCCCCTTCGCGCCGCCTTGTCATCAGCCAGGTGACGACGAGGCCGAGGACGAACGCGACAAGCACGAGCCACCACTTCATCGCTGACCTCCGGGTGAGCTCTCCCGGTGGGCCGGCGCGGCAGGAGCAGGCGCCGCCGTTCCTCGACCCGTGACCGCGATCGCGACGAGCGACCCGAGGACGAAGCCGACCACGCTCCACAGGAACACGCCCCAGAACCCGCCGTCGCTGCGCCCCGCGAAGCCGAGCACCACGGTCACGACGACGAGCGCGGCCCACCACTCCCAGCCAAGGGGACGAGAACGCGCTGTTGGTCTCGGCGCGGGATGAGCCTGGGTCATCGGTCCTCCAACATCGGGGCACGGCCACAACAGCAGCCACGCTTGGACGGTACCCCGATCACGCTCCCCGGAGACGGACGAGCCTCGCAGGAGGCGTGGCTCGATGGCGGGCGCCTGCCGCAGCGAGGAAGGCGCCGCCTCAGGCGGCCGCGCTGTCCCCCTCGCGAGGCAGCACGCTGACCGCCTCGGGAGCCGCGACGGCGACAGCGTGAAGCGTCACGCCGGCGTCGAGGCAGGCCCGCTCGAGGGCAGCACGGAGGTCGTGGTCGCGCGGCGTGGCCGAGGGCCGGCCGGGACGGGCGATGACCATCACGACGTCATGCACACCGTGCCTGGCCGCCTCCGCCAACGCCAGCGAGACCCGCTCCCCCACCTCAGAAGGGTCGACCAGCCGTGGCTCGTCGGGCAGGCACACCGGCTGCAGCAGGCGTCGGTTGTGGTGGCACAGGAGCAGGTAGGTGGCACCGTCGACACGCGACCGGTCGGTCGTGATCAGGTCGACCACGCCCTCGAGCACGGCGGGGTCGGTGATCGGTCGCTGGGCCCAGTCCCTCGGCAGATCCTCGAAGCGCATGTGCCGAGCATGCCGGTGACCGGTGACAGTGGGTCTGCGCCGTCCACAGGCCCGGCCGCACGAGGCAGCGGGGACGGACTCAGGTGGGCGGCGTGTACCGGCCGTCGACCGCGGTCCACCCACCGTCGACGAAGAGCTGGCTCCCGGTGACGAACGACGAGGCGTCCGAGGCCAGGTAGACGACGGCGCCTGCCAGCTCGTCCGGGCGGGACCACCGGCCCAGGGCGCTCTTGCTCGCGTAGGCCTCCGACCACTCGGGCACCGCGTGGATCTGGGCCGTGAGGGGCGTGTCGACGATGCCCGGTGCGACGGCGTTGACGCGCACGCCGCGTGGCCCCAGCTCCACCGCGGCTGTGCGCAGCAGCTGCACGAGGCCGGCCTTGGTCGCGGCGTAGACGCCCTGCCCGGGCTCCACCGTGACGGCCCGGATGGAGCTGAAGCCGATGATGCTCCCCCGGCCACGCTCGGCCATGCCCGCCCCGAACGCTCGCACCAGGTCGAAGGAGGCCCGCAGGTTCAGGGCCACCACCCGCTCGAACTCATCCGCCGTGTAGTCGAGCAGACGCTTGCGCACGTTCGTCGCGGCCGTGAAGACGAGAACGTCGACGTCTCCGAGCTCCACCGCTGCGCGAGCGACAGCCTCGCCGTCGGTGACATCCAGCGCGTATGCCGCCTCGCCGGCTCCCAGCGAAGCCGTCTCCTGCGCGGCGGCGAGGTCCCGGTCGGCGCAGACCACTTCGGCGCCGTGCGCCGCCAGGGCGAGCGCGCTCTCGCGCCCGATGCCGCTGCCGGCTCCCACGACCACGGCCCGGCGCCCGTCGAGGCGGAACAGCTGCGCGTAGTCGGGTCGGTCGTGGTCAGGTCCGCGGTGGTCAGGTCCGCGGTGGTCAGGTAGGTCGGGCTCAGTCATGGGCGGTCCCCTGCTCCTCCGGCTCGGTCGAGGTGGTCCCTGGTAGATGTGGTCGTGGGCGTTGCGGTCGTGGTCGTGCGTGCCGCCGAAGGCCTGATGATGGCCATCCGCGTCACGGTCAGCTCCTCGATGGCGAAGCGGGGTCCCTCTCGCCCCACCCCGCTGTCCTTGACGCCGCCGTAGGGCATCACGTCGGACCGGAAGCCGGGCACCTCGTTGACGACGACGCCACCCGCCTCGATGCGGTCGATCGCCGCGAAGGCGGAGCCGAGCCCCTCCGTGAACACGCTCGCATGCAGGCCGTAGCGAGAGCGGTTCACCACGTCTATGGCGGCATCGAGGTCGGGCACCGACCGCACGACGACGACCGGTCCGAAGATCTCCTCGTCCCACGCGAGCTGCCCGTCGGGCACGTCGAGCAGCACCGTGGGCTCGATGACCCCGTCGCGTGTGCCGCCGCCGTGCACGAGAGTGCCACCGGCGTCGCGTGCGGCGCGCACCCATTCCGACACCCGCTCGGTCGAGCGGGTGTCGATGAGCGCGGAGACGCGGGTGGACTCGTCACGGGGGTCCCCGACCACGACCTGGTCGATCCGGGACGACAGCGCGTCGAGGAAGCGTTCGCGCGCCGACTCGACGACGACGACGCGCTGCACGCTGATGCACGCCTGCCCCGACGCGTAGTAGCCGCCACGGACGACGGCGTCGGCCGCGGCGTCCACGTCCGCGTCGGCGGCGACGACGAGGGCGGCGTTCGAGCCGAGCTCGAGCAGCACCTTGGTGGGCGCCGCGTCACGAGCGATCTGGTGACCGACGGAGGCGGAGCCGGTGAACGACACGGCAGCCACCCGCGGGTCGGTGGTCAAGGCCACCCCGACCTCGACGCCGCCCGTGACGAGCTGGATGCCGGCCCGTGGACCACCAGCGGCCGCGAGCGCCTCGCGCAGCACGTGGACCAGCCACAGCGTGGCCAGTGGCGTCTGCGGCGCCGGCTTGACGACCACAGGGCAACCCGCGGCCAGGGCCGGCGCCAGCTTGTGCACCGCGAGGAGAAGCGGGTAGTTGAAACCGGCGATCCCGACGACGACACCGACCGGCCTGCGCACCCAGAACCCGATCAGCCCCTCACCACTCGGCAGCAGGTCGAGCGGCACCGTCTCACCGTGCAGGCGCGCCACCTCCTCGGCGGCCGTGACGAGCGTCAGCAGGGTGCGGTCGACCTCGACCCGGCAGTCGACGAGCGGCTTGCCGGTCTCCAGCACGAGGAGCTGCTCGACATCGGATCGGCGCTCGGAGAGCTGCCGGTGCGTCTCCACCAGGGCCGCGCGACGGACGTGCGACGGGAGCGAG
The DNA here is from genome assembly GCA_966081555.1 of uncultured Terrabacter sp. Taxonomy (GTDB): domain Bacteria; phylum Actinomycetota; class Actinomycetes; order Actinomycetales; family Dermatophilaceae; genus Terrabacter. Next base: position 20,368 of record CBHRRQ010000014.1, on the reverse strand, counting down.
CCCATGCGCTCACGGACGGCGGCGGCATACGAGATCGCCTGTGCGGCAGTGTCGCTGGTGCCGATCGGTGCCTGCGCAACCTGCTCTCCCGTGAAGGGGAAGGTCACGGCAGCGGTCTCCTGGACGTCGACCCACCCGTCTCCGACGGGAAGTCCTGCAGGGTGCTCCGGGGTGTAGGTCGTGGTCACGATGGTTCTCCGAGGAGGTCGGCGGCGCCCGCTCCGGCGAGGGCTCGGCGCATGCTGGGCGCCGCCCGCAGGAGGCGCTGCGTGTACGGGTGCTGGGGATCGTCGAAGACCTGCTGCGTCGGCCCCGTCTCGACGATCTCGCCGGCGCACATGACGGCCACGCGCTCACACACATGGCGCACCACCGAGAGGTCGTGCGAGACGAAGACGAGGGTGAGGCCGAGGTCGCCGACGAGGTCCGTGATGAGGTTGAGCACCTGGGCCCGCACCGAGACGTCGAGGGCGCTCACCGGCTCGTCGGCCAGCAGGATGGACGGCTTCGGTGCGAGCGCTCGCGCGATGGAGATGCGCTGCCGCTGCCCACCCGAGAACTGGTGGGGAAACCGTTCTCCGGCTTCGGGACTCAGGCCTACCGCCTCGAGCAGCTCACTCACGCGGTCCTTGCGGCCGGGCAGGCCCTGGGCCACGAGCGGCTCGGCGATGATGTCGCGCACGCGCATCCTCGGGTCGAGCGAGCCCATGGGGTCCTGGAAGACGAGCTGCAGGCTGGAGCGCAGGAAGCCGAGGCGCCGCTCCGGGAGCCCCGAGACCGTCTGCCCCTCGACCTGCACCTCGCCGCTCGTCGGCTGGTCGAGACCGGCGAGCAACCGCATCAGGGTCGACTTGCCGCAGCCGGACTCGCCGACGATGCCGAAACGCTCGCCCCGGGCAACCTCGAACGAGACGCCCTTGAGCGCTTCGACGACCGGCCCGGGCCGACGCAGCGAGGTGCGTGGCCGCCGGTAGTCGCGGCGCAGGTCCCGGACGGTGATGGCGGGGACGGGGATGGCGGGGGCGGTCATGAGGCGCGCTCCTCGTGAGCCGGGTGGTGGCAGGCGAACCCCTCATCGGGGTGAGGACCGGTCCACGCCGGAGTCGTCGCGCACACCTCGGTGGCGTGGTCGCAGCGGCTGCGGAACACACAGCCCTCGGGGAAGGCGCCGGCCGCGGGGACGGTGCCGCGGATGGTCGGCAGGCGCCCACCGGGTAGGGCGTCGTCGAGGTCCGAGGCAGCGAGCAGGCCCTGCGTGTAGCGGTGCCGGGGTCGGCGGAACACCTCGTCGACGGCGCCGGCCTCGACGACGCGACCGCCGTACATGACCAGCACCCGCTCGCACACCGTGGCCACGACCGACAGGTCGTGGGTGATGAAGAGGAGCGCGGCGTCACGGGCCTCCACTCCCCTCACGATGAGGTCGAGCACCCGCGCCTGGACCGTGACGTCGAGGGCCGTCGTCGGCTCGTCGCACACGAGCAGCGCCGGGTCGTTTGCCAGTGCGATCGCCAGGACGACGCGCTGGCGCTGTCCGCCCGACAGCTGGTGGGGGTACGCCTTGGCCGCGTCGGCCGGGTCGGGCAGCCCCACCTGGTCGAGGAGCTCGACGGCGCGTCGGCGGGCGGCCCGCCGGTCGGTGCGGCCGGAGCCGCCGCGACCAGCGTGGACCGTGATCGCCTCTGCCACCTGGTCGCCGACGCGCATCGTCGGGTTGAGCGCGGTCATCGGCTCCTGGAACACCATGGCCACGTCACGGCCCCGCACGCCGGCGAGGTCGCGTTCGCGGGCACCGACGAGGTCGCAGCCGACACCCGCCAGCCGGATCGAGCCGCTGACGTCAGCGTCGTCGGGCAGCAGTCCGAGCAGCGCGAGGCTCGTCAGCGACTTGCCCGAGCCGGACTCGCCGATGAGGCCGACGCGCTCACCCCGGTCGATGCTGAAGCTCACGTCGCGGAGCAGGTGGTGGCGGCCGATGCGCACGTCGAGGCCCTCGACGTCGAGCACCCGACCCGCCGGCGCACCCTGCGAGCCAGCCTGCGTTGCAACGGCGCTCATCGCCGGTCCTCCATCCGCGGGTCGTAGTGGTCCCGGAGCCCGTCACCGAGGAGGTTGAAGCCCAGCACCGCGAGGGCGATGGCGATGCCCGGCACGATGGCCAGACGCGGCGCGGCGAAGAGCAGCTCCTGACTCTCCTGCAGCATGCGTCCCCAGCTGGGAGTCGGCGGTGGCGTGCCGAAGCCGAGGAACGAGAGTGCCGCCTCGGCGAGCACCGCGATCGCGAAGGAGACCGACGCCTGGACGATGACGAGCCCGCTGACGTTCGGCAGGACGTGGCGCAGGCCGATGGCCCACGGTCCACGGCCGGCTGCCCGGGCCGCCATCACGTACTCGGTGGAGAGCACCTGCAGCGCCCCGCTGCGGACGAGGCGCACGAAGCTCGGCACCGACGCGATACCGATGGCGATCATGGCGACGAGGGTGCTGCCCCCGTAGACCGCGCTGAACATGATGGCGAGGAGCAGCGCCGGGAACGCGAGCAGCAGGTCGATGCCGCGCATGAGCGGCTCCCCCAGCAGCCGGGGCGCCATCGCGGCGACGATGCCCAGCGGCACCCCGACGAGGCCGGCCACGCCGACGGCGACGAGCCCGACGAAGAGAGTGGTCCGCGCCCCGACGAGGACCTGGCTCAGCACGTCGCGGCCGAGCTTGTCGGTGCCCAGCAGGTAGTCGGCGTCGCCGATGGGTCGCAGCCGTGCGGAGGCGTCGACGAAGGTCGGGTCGTGCGGCGTCCAGACGAACGAGAGGAGCGCCATCAGCACCACCACGCCGACGATCACGGCGCCGACGAAGAAGCTCGCGCCGGGGCGTCGACGCGGACCCGAGGCCGCCGCGACCGGTTCGGTGGCCACGATCGGTGCGCTCGGCCCGTCGAGGGACCCGGCCGGACGGGGCGTGGCGTCGGTGCTCATCGGGTGGCCACCTTCAGTCTCGGGTCGATGACGAGGTAGAGCAGGTCGACGACGAAGTTGACGAGCAGGACCGCGAGCACGAGGAGCATGACGATGTCCTGCACGAAGATGAGGTCGCGGTTGGCCACCTGGTCGAGCAGCAGGCTGCCGAGGCCCGGGATGACGAAGACGCGCTCGACGACGACCGCCCCGATGAGCAGGGTCGCCAGCTGCAGGGCGAGCACGGTGACGACCGGGATCGCGGCGTTGCGAAAACCGTGCCGGCGCAGGGCCTGCAGCGACCCCAGTCCCTTGGCGCGCGCCGTGCGGATGTAGTCCTCGCGCTGCACGTCGAGGATGGCGCTGCGGACGTACCTCGTGAGGACGGCACCTTGCACGAGGCCGAGCGACAGCACCGGCAGCACGAGCTGGCGCAGGAACTGCGCTGGGTCCTCGTTGGGAGGGGTCCAGCCGTTGGCCGGCAGCCACTGCAGCTTCACGGCGAAGACCGTCACGAGCAGGATGCCGGCGAGGAACGCGGGAACGGCGACGCCGACCTGCGAGATCGCCGACAGGGCGAGCCCGCTCGGCTTGCGGTGCCGCAGTGCCATCACGGTGCCGAACGGCACCGCGATGACGAGCGCGAGCACCATGGCGCACACGACGAGCCACAGGGTGACCTGGAGCCGGTCGACGATCTGCGGCGCGATCGGCACCCGGGAGACGTAGCTGTTGCCGAGGTCGAAGCGCAGGAACCCGCCCATCCACGAGAGGTACTGGCTCACGAGCGGCTCGTCGAGCCCGAACTCACGCCGCAGCTGCGTCACGGATGCCTCGGACGCGTTGACCCCCAGGGCGACCCGCGCCGGGTCGCCCGGCAGCAGGGCCATGAAGACGAACACGAGCACCGAGCTCACGACGAGGCTCGCGACGAGGGTCGCGGTGCGTCTGAGGACCTGGAGCAGCATCCGTCAGGAGTGGGCGAGCCCGGCGAGGTCGAACGACTCGGTGATCGCGTTCTTCGGCAGGCCGGTGATGCCCTTCTCGGCGACCATGAGGTTCGGCAGGACGAACAGCACGTCACCGGCTGCGTCCTCCGACAGCTCACGAGCCGCCTTCTTCATCAGCGTCACCTGCTGCTCCGGAGAGCCGGAGTCGGCCGCCTTGAGGTCTGCCTGGAGCTGCTTGTTGTCGTAGCGGGTGTAGTACTTCGGGTCGCCGAAGACGGCCGGCAGGTCTCGCGGCTCGACGTGCGCGACGATCGACATGTCGTAGTCGGCGTCGGTGAAGACCGTCGAGAGCCAGACGGCCGGGAACTCCAGCTGGTCGAGGGTGACCTTGAAGCCGGCCTGCTCGAGCTGGCTCTTGACCACCTGCCCGCACGAGACGGCATACGGCAGGGACGGGATGCGCAGCCGGACCGGGGTCGTGGCCGCACTCGTCTGCGCGAGAAGCGACTTCGCCTTGTTGAGGTCGTGCGGGTAGAGACCCGTCAGGTCCTCGTACCACGGGTCGGTCGGCGGGACCATGCTGCCGACGAGGGTGCCGCGGCCGGCCCAGCAGGTGTCGAGCAGCGCCTTGTGGTCGATGGCGTAGCGCGCCGCCTGTCGGACCTTGAGGTCGTTGAAGGGCGCCTTGCCGTTGTTGAACGACAGCAGCACCTCGCCGTTGGTCGTGCCCTCGATGATCTCGTACGCGTCGTTGCCCTGGAACTGCGCGAGCGACTCGGGTGCCTGCACCGTGCCGATGACGTCGATCGTCTTGGTGAGCAGTGCGTTGTTGAGCGCGGTCGGGTCCTTGAAGTACTTCAGGGTGACCTGCTGGAAGAAGGGCTTCTTGCCCCAGTAGGCGGGGTTGGCCTTGACGCTGATCGAGTCGCCGCGGCGCCACTGGTCGAAGACGAACGGGCCCGTGCCGACCGGCTTGGTCGCAAGGTCGGCCACCGCCTTCTCGGTCATCATCGCGCCGACGCGCGTCGACATCCGGTAGAGCCAGTCGTTGCTCGGCTTGCTCAGCGTCACCTGAAGCCTGGTGTCACTGAGGGCCTTGGCGTCGGCGACGACGTCCATGGCGGCCTTGAGCGAGATCGTCCAGTCCTTCTTGACCCGGTTGATCGAGAAGACGGCGTCCTTGGCCGTGAACGCCTGCCCGTCGGTGAACTTCGCGTTGTCGACGAGCTCGAACGTGTAGGTCTTGCCGTCGGGTGACACGGTCCACGACTTGGCGAGCGACGGCGTGATCTTGCCGTTCTGGTCGACGGTCACGAGGGTCTCGTAGACGTTGTCGAGCAGCGCCTGCGGGATGGCGGCGCCGTCCTTGGTGGTGAAGTCGAGGCTCGCCGGCTCGGCCACGAGTCCGACCGTCAGGGAGGTGTCGCCGCCGCCCTGCGAGCCGCCGGCACCGCCGGCGCCGCCGGTGCCTCCCGAGCCGGACGAGCCGGAGCCTGCCGAGCAGGCCGCGGTGAGGGCGAGGAGCAGCGCCGCGGACGCCGCCGTGCCGATGCGGGTGGGCTTCATCGTGACTCCATCTCGTGCAGGACCGCTGCGGCCAGCTGCGAGGTGCTCGCCGTGCCGCCGAGGTCAGGGGTGTGGTGCTGTGGGGATCGGAGGGTCGTGGTGAGTGCGGCCCGGACCGCGTCGGCCGGGCCGGAGTGACCGAGGTCGTCGAGGAGCATGGCCCCGGAGAGCAGGCACGCCGTCGGGTTGGCGATGCCGCGCCCGGCGATGTCCGGCGCCGAGCCGTGCACCGGTTCGTAGATACCCGGGACGGAGCCGCCCGGACGGACGTTCGCACTGGGCGCCATCCCCATGCCGCCGGCGAGGACGGCCGCCAGGTCGCTCAGGATGTCGCCGAAGAGGTTGCCGGCCAGCAGGACGTCGAGCGAGTGCGGGGACTGCACGAGGCGGGCGGCCATCGCGTCGACGAGGACGACCTCCAGCTCGACGCCCGGGTGGCGCTGCGCGACCTCTCGCACGACGGAGTCCCAGAGCGGGTAGCCGTGGCGCATGGCGTTCGACTTCGTCACGAGCGCCAGCTTCCCGCGCCGCTGCGCGGCCAGCCCGAACGCGTACTCGGCGGCCCGCTCGATGACCCGGCGGGAGTGGACGGCCACCTCGATGCCGAGGTCGTGCCCGGTGCCCGCGTGCGCGACGCCACCGGCGCCGACGTACTCGCCCTCCGTGTTCTCGCGGACGATGACGAGGTCGACGCCCTCCACGTCACGAACCCGGCTCGGGACACCCTCGAAGGCGCGCACCGGACGGACGTTGACGGCGAGGTCGAGCTGCTGGCGCAGGTCGATGATCAGGCCCCAGACGAGCTCGTGGTCGGGGACGTCTGGTCGACCGACCGCGCCGAACAGGACGGCGTCGTGACGGCGTAAGGTCTCGGCGCCGTCAGCCGGCATGGCAGCGCCCTCGCGAACGAATCGGTCTGCGCCCCAGTCCAGCTCAGTGACCTCCAGGTGCTCGCCGTGGCTCTCGAGCGCGGCAGCGAGGACGGGCAGGGTGGCGGCCACCACCTCGGGGCCGACGCCGTCGCCGGGGATCGCTGCGAGCCGGACCGTCATCGCTCTCCTGTCCGTCGGGGGTCGTCGTCGACCCTCGGAACCGCACTGGTCTGACCAGTAGACTTTTTCGCTGTGAGAGGTACCGTTTCTCTCATCACGCCGGATGTCAAGACCTCGTCCGGTGGCCCAGGCGGCTCCAGAGCCGTCCGACGCGGAAGGACGTCCATGCCGCATCCCTCTGGCCGCCCGGCCAGCCTCACCGCCACCGAGCTCGTGCGTGCGTATGCCGTGGGTGAGCTCTCGCCCGTCGAGGTGCTGCGTGACGTCGCCGACGTCATCTCCGCCCGCGAACCGCAGCTCAACGCGTTCTGGCAGCTCGACCTCCAGGGCGCGGAGGCATCGGCTCGTGCCAGCGAGGAACGTTGGCGCAGAGGCACGCCCGCGGGTCCCATCGACGGTGTGCCCGTCACCATCAAGGAGAACCTCAGCCGGGCCGGCGTGCCCATGCCGGCCGGCAACGCCGGTGTCGAGCCGGTCGTGCCGACGCGCAGCAGCCCTGTCGCCGAGCGCATCGACGAGTCGGGCGGTGTCGTGCTCGGCTCCACGGTCATGCCCGACTGGGGGATGCTCAGCTCGGGCGTCTCCAGTCTGCACGGCATCACGCGCTCGCCGTGGGACCCTTCGCTGACCACCGGAGGCTCGAGCTCCGGAGCCGGCGCCGCCGCGGCAGGCGGCTACGGGCCCCTGCACGTCGGCACCGACATCGGCGGCTCGATCCGCCTCCCGGGCACGTGGCTGGGACTGACGACGCTCAAGCCGAGCGCGGGCCGCGTGCCCCTCGACACCCCCTACCTCGGCCGGGCGGCCGGACCGATGACGCGCTCGGCGCGCGACGCCGCCCTGCTGCTGTCGGTGATCAGCCGTCCCGACGCCCGCGACTGGACGAGCCTTCCCCCCACCGACCTCGGCACGGTGCTGCCGCCCGAGCCCCTCGACGTGCGCGGCCTGCGGGTCGCTCTGCACCTCGACGCCGGGTGCGGCCTGCCGCTCGACCCCGAGGTGCGCTCGGCCGTCGAGGGCGCGGCTCGGGTCTTCGCCGACGCAGGGGCCGACGTCGTGCCGCTCGACCCGTTCATGACCCCGCGCATGCTCCACGACCTCGACGAGTTCTGGAGGGTGCGGTCGCTCGCCGACTTCGACGCGCTAGCCCCCGAGGGCCGCGAGAGGGTGCTGCCGTTCATCCAGCGGTGGGTGCTCGCCGTCCGCGGCGTCGACGGCCCCACGGTGCTGCGCGACTACGCGAGCATCATGACGCTGCAGCAGGCGACCGTCGCGGCGACCGAGCCGTTCGACCTGGTGCTGTCGCCCGTCGCGCCCGTCCTGTCGTTCCCGGCCGAGTGGCCGATGCCGTGGGGCGAGGACGACAAGGGCATGGCCCACATCGGCTTCACGGCGCCCTACAACATGTCGGGCCAGCCTGCGGCGTCGGTCAACTGCGGGTTCACGGCGGACGGGCGCACCATCGGGCTGCAGGTGTCCGGCCGCCGCTTCGACGACGTCGGGGTGCTGCGCGCCGTCGACTGGTTCGAGGAGCATCGCGGTGCCGAGGCGACCCCCGTCTGGCCGATCCCCGCGGCAGGAGGCGAGCGTGGCTGACACCCCGTCCCCCGCTCCCGCACCGACCGGCCGCGGCTTCGAGCCGGTGCGCTCCGTCCGTCTCTACGAGCGCATCGTCGAGCAGGTCGAGGAGGCGATAGCCCGCGGTGAGCTGCGCCCCGGACAGCGCCTCCCCAGCGAGCGCGAGCTCGTCGTCCAGTTCGGCACGAGCCGGGCAACCGTGCGCGAGGCGCTGCGGGTCCTCGAGAGCAACGGCGTCGTGCGCTCGCGACCCGGCGACCCGAACGGCCCGGAGATCCTGCCGTTCACGACGGGCGGGCTGACGAAGCAGATGCGCCGGCTGGCGCGCGCCGACGGCCTCTCGCTCTCGCAGCTGCTCGTGTCGCGGATGATGCTCGACTCGACGGCCAACCGCCTCGCCGCCGTGCTGCGCACCGAGGCCCAGCTCGCCGAGATGGACGCGGCGATCGAGCAGATGCGCACCGCCGTCGACGGAGGCTACGGCTCGTTCAGCGAGGCCGACTTCGCCTTCCACGAGGCCATCGCCCGGGCTAGCGGCAACACGCTGATCCAGGTGTGCAACGGGGTGGTCCGCGACACGGTGCTCTCGCTCATCTCCGACAAGATCGCCCACGCCCGCAACGCGCAGGCGCTGATGAAGCGGTCGCTCGGCCACCACGAGCAGGTGCTCGCGGCGATCCGTGCAGGCGACGGGCCCGAAGCCGGACGGGCGTCCCTGCACAGCCTCTACGACTACTACGCGAGCTACGTCCCCAAGGCCGAGCGCGCTGCCCTCGAGGCGCTGCTCGACGACTGACCCTGCCCGACGGCCGGCGCGGCCCGCACGGCAGAATGCGTGGCTCGGTCACGTCGTCGACGACTAGGAGAACAGCCCGTGAGCGTGCAGGTGAAGGTCGCGTCGATCGAACGTCGCATCGCGGAGGAGCTCGGGGTCCGCGACGGGCAGGTGACCGCAGCCGTGGCCCTGCTCGACGGCGGGTCGACGGTGCCCTTCGTGGCTCGCTACCGCAAGGAGGTCACCGGCGGGCTCGACGACGCGCAGCTGCGCACGCTCGAGGAGCGCCTCGGCTACCTGCGCGAGCTGGAGGAGCGGCGCGCGGCCGTGCTCGCCTCGGTCGAGGAGCAGGGCAAGCTCGACGACACGCTCCGCGCGCAGATCATGGCCGCGGAGACGAAGGCGCGCCTCGAGGACATCTACCTCCCGTTCAAGCCGAAGCGCCGCACCAAGGCCCAGATCGCCCGCGAGGCCGGCCTCGAGCCCCTCGCCGACCTCCTCCTCAGCTCGCCCGACACCGAGCCGGCGACGGCCGCAGCGACGTTCGTGGACGCGGACCGCGAGGTCACCGATGCCGCCGCCGCGCTCGACGGCGCCCGGGCGATCCTCGTCGAGCGCTTCGCCGAGGACGCCGACCTCATCGGCGACCTGCGCGAGCGGATCTGGAAGCAGGGCCACGTCGGCTCGAGCGTGCGCTCGGGCAAGGAGGAGGTCGGCGCCAAGTTCTCCGACTACTTCGACTTCTCCGAGCCGCTCGCCAAGCTCCCCTCGCACCGCATCCTCGCGCTCTTCCGCGGCGAGAAGGAGGACGTCCTCTCCATCGAGATCAACCCCGACGACCCGGCCGCCGAGCAGCAGCCCGGCCCGACGGCATACGAGCGGGCGATCGCGCGACGGTTCGGCATCGAGAACGCCGGCCGGCCGGCCGACCAGTGGCTCGCCGACACGGTGCGCTGGGCCTGGCGCACGAAGATCCTCGTCCACCTCGGCATCGACGCCCGTATGCAGCTGCGCCGGGCTGCCGAGGAGGAGGCCGTACGCGTGTTCGCCGCGAACCTGCGCGACCTGCTGCTCGCCGCTCCGGCTGGGGCGCGCGCCACGATGGGTCTCGACCCTGGTTACCGCACCGGCGTCAAGGTGACCGTCGTCGACGGCACCGGTCGCGTCGTCGCGACCGAGGTGATCTACCCGCACGTCCCGCAGAACCAGTGGGACCGCTCGCTCGCGACCCTCGCGCGGCTTGCCAAGGAACACTCCGTCGACCTCATCGCCATCGGCAACGGCACGGCGTCACGTGAGACCGACCGCCTGGCAGCCGACCTCATCACGGCGCACCCGGAGCTGAAGCTGACGTCGGCCGTCGTCTCCGAGGCGGGCGCCTCCGTCTACTCCGCGTCGGCCTTCGCCTCGCAGGAGCTGCCGGGCATGGACGTGTCGCTGCGCGGCGCCGTGTCCATCGCCCGTCGGCTGCAGGACCCCCTCGCCGAGCTCGTCAAGATCGACCCCAAGTCGATCGGTGTCGGGCAGTACCAGCACGACATCTCCCAGACTGCGCTCTCGCGCTCGCTCGACGCCGTCGTCGAGGACTGCGTCAACGCCGTCGGGGTCGACGTCAACACCGCCTCCGCTCCCCTGCTCACGCGCGTGTCGGGCATCACCGCCGGCCTGGCCGACAGCATCGTGGCGCACCGTGACGCGAGCGGGCCGTTCCGCAGCCGCAAGGCGCTCAAGGACGTGCCGCGCCTCGGCCCCAAGGCGTTCGAGCAGGCGGCCGGCTTCCTCCGCATCCCCGGAGGCGACGACCCGCTGGACGCGTCCGCCGTGCACCCGGAGGCCTACCCGGTCGTGCGCCGCATGCTCGAGTCGACGGGGCAGAAGCTCACGTCGCTGATCGGCAACACGGCTGCGCTGCAGGCGATCCGGCCCGCCGACTTCGTCGACGAGACGTTCGGCCTCCCCACCGTCACCGACATCATCCGCGAGCTCGACAAGCCCGGACGTGACCCGCGGCCCACCTTCAAGACGGCCACCTTCAAGGAGGGCGTCGAGGAGATCAAGCACCTCAAGCCGGGCATGACCCTCGAGGGCGTGGTCACCAACGTCGCAGCCTTCGGCGCTTTCATCGACGTCGGCGTCCACCAGGACGGCCTCGCGCACGTGTCGGCTCTGTCGAAGAGCTTCGTCCGCGACCCGCACGACGTCGTGAAGTCGGGCGACGTCGTCATGGTCAAGGTGCTCGACGTCGACGTGGCCCGCAAGCGGATCTCGCTCACGCTGCGGCTCGACGACGAGGTGCCGGCCGACGGGTCCGCGGCCGAAACCGGCGACCGCGGTGGTGCCCGCCAGGGGGCGCCGGGTGGTCAGCGCCAGGGTGGCCAGCGCCAGAGCGGTCAGCGCCAGGGTGGCCCGCCCCGCCGCGGCGAACGCGGCGGCCAGGGCAACCGCCCACGACGGGACGACGCTCCGGCCAACAGCGCCATGGCCGACGCGCTGCGCCGGGCCGGCTACACCGGCTGACGCACACGTCTGCCCCGGCCCGGCTCCCTCAGGCGTCGGGGGCGGCGCCGTGGAAGACGGCCTCGACGTTGTTGCCGTCAGGGTCGCGCACGAACCCGCCGAAGTAGCCGGGGTGGTACTCCGGCCACAGGCGCGGCTCGTGCAGCGACTCGGCGCCGAGCTCGACCGCCTTGGCGTGGAAGGCTTGCACCGCCTCGACGGAGTCGGCCCGGAACGCGCAGTGCATCTCGCGGTTGGGCTCGCCGCCCTGCCAGGCGCTGATCCAGAAGTCCGGGTGGCCCTCGGAGCCGTAGCCGATGGCGACGCCCACGTCCATCTGCCTGCTGTAGCCGAGCACGCCCAGCACCTCGTCGTAGAAGTGGGCGCTGGCGGCCAGGTCGGAGCAGTTGATGCCGAAGTGATCGATCATGGGGGCAGGCTAGCCATTGTCTTCGGGCCGAGTCTTTGGTCGACTGTCTGTGGTGGGTCCGGCCCATCAGGGACCGGTCCACGCGACCCGGAGGTGCCCATGAGCAGTTCAACGCAGTCGATCCCCGAGAACGCAGAGGACGCCGATTTCGAGGGATCTCCCGCGGGCGTGCACTCGACCCTGACGGTCGGTGCGCCCCTCGACCAGGTGTGGCGCCACCTCATCAGCTCCCGCGGCACCGAGGCCCTGCTCGGTCCCGGTGTCACCCTCGGCAGCAAGGGCGAGTCGTGGCACAGCGCCGACGGCCCTCATGGCGTGGTGCGCAGCTACCACCCGATGGAGCAGATCCGTGTCTCGTGGCACCCCCACGAGGACGGCCCCCTCAGCATCGTCGACCTCCAGCTGAAGCCCGACGGCGACGGCACGCGCGTCGACCTCTACCACGAGGGCCAGGGCATCGCCGAGGACGGCGCCGGCGACAAGTCGCGCTGGGACGAGGCCCTCGGACGCTTCGCCCAGGCCCTCGACTCGTAGGCGGACAGCTCGACGCGCCTCAGCGCACGATCATGACCGGGCAGGTCGCGTCGTGGATGAGCCGGTGGCTGACCGACCCGAGGAGCATGCCCGTGAATCCGCCGTGCCCGCGTGAGCCCACGACCACCAGGCCGGCGTTGGAGCCGAGGTCGGCGAGGGACTGCCCCGGGTCGCCGTAGAGCACCTCGGTCGTCACCAGCACCTTGGGGTGCCTGGCCCGCGCGCGGTTCGCGGCCCGGGTGACCGACTGCTCGGCGTGGTCGCGGATCGCGTGCGTCTCCTCGGTGCCGCCCTTGGCCACCTCGGCGTAGGTCCAGGCCTCCATCGAGGCCGAGTGCGCGACGCGAACGATGTGGAGGGCGGCCCCCTCGCGCTCGGCCACCTCGGCGGCCGCGTCGACCGCACGTGCGGCGCTGTCGGAGTCGTCGATGCCCACGACGACGTCGTGGCCCCGGCCGGGCCTCGGCGGCATCGCCGGCTCGTCGGACGGGTCGACCGGTCCGCGCACGACGACGACCGGGCACCTGGCGTGGGCCGCGACCGCGTAGGAGGTCGACCCGAGCAGGCCGGCGAGGATCCGGCCGCGGCCGCGGCTGCCGACGACGACCAGGTCGGCCTCCTTGGAGGCGTCGACGAGCTGGGCGGCCGGGCTGCCGAGCCAGTACTGCGTCTCGACCTGCGCGGCGTCGAGCGTCTCGGCGGCGCGCACCGCGCCGTCGTCGATGAGCGTCTTGGCCGCGTGCGCCAGGGTGGGTTCGAGCTGGCTGAGGTCCATCGCCGGGTAGGCCGGCACCGCAGCGACGTTCACGCTGTGCACGATGGTCAGGTGCTTGCCCTGAAGGCGCGCCTCCTCCGCCGCCCAGGCGAGCGCGAGCCGGGAGCCTGGCGATCCGTCGTAGCCGACGACGATGCCGTACGTGGTGCGAGCCTGGCGGTTCATGGTGCGCCCCTTCCTCGGGCTGGACGTTCGCTGTCGCCGGGGCCGCTCGCTCCGGCCACCTCAATCGTCCCGCCCGGCGGTGGGCAGCGGCGGGCGAGTGTGACCACTCAGACAGACCGGCCACCCGGGGCGTATGCCGCCGGGCCGGGCCACGCGGACCCTGCCCGACGGCATACGGGCTGGGTCAGCCGACAGCCTTGAGCGCGTCGACCTCCCCCGAGCCGAACCAGCTGTTGTGGCCGATGCCGCCCTGGCACCGCTGGAGGGCGCCGCCGTCGAGGGCCGGGAAGAAGTCGTAGACCGTCGGGTCGGCCGGGCAGGCGAGCGGGTTGGTGGCGCGCTGCAGGGCGGCGGCGAGGGCGCTGCCGCTCTGCCCCGTCCGGCTCGCGATGAGCGCGGCGACACCCGCGGCGTGGGGTGACGCCATGGACGTGCCCTGCTGGTAGCAGTAGGCCGCCCCGCTGGCGGGATCCGTGAGGCGCCGGGCCGGCAGGCAGGTGACGGTCAGCAACGAGGCCGGCCACGTCGACAGGACGCGTCCGTTCGGTGCCGCGGCGGTCCGCTGCAGGACCGAGTCGCCACCCGGCGCTGCGACGTCGACCGACGACGTGCCGAAGGACGAGTAGAACGACTTCAGCCGCTTGTTGCCGGTGGCACTGACACCGACCACGCCGGGGACCTCCGTCGGCACGACGGCACAGGCGTTGGTGATGTCTCGCGTCACGGGCGTCGTGTCGTCGGGGCTCGTCTCGTCCTGCGTCGGGTGCGAGAGGTCGTCGGCCTGGTTGCCCTCGGCCGCGACGACGAGCACGCCGTTCTTCTGCGCGTACTGGATCGCGCGCCGTTCGGCGGTCCAGATGGCCCGCTGCTCAGGGTCGTTCTTGCAGTTGAAGAGCCACGGGTCGGCGAAGTAGCTGTTGTTCGTGACGTCGACCATGTGGTCGCCGGCCCACATGAAGGCGCAGATCACGGCCTCGGGGAAGAAGAACCCGTCGGCGTTGCCCGCCTTGATGCCGGCGATCCGCACCGCCGGTGCCACACCGACGATGCCGATGCCGTTCGCCGCTGCCGCGATCGTGCCGGCCGTGTGCGTGCCGTGGCCGTTGTCGTCCGCCGCGGCGACCTTGCCGGGCACGGCAACGCCGCTGACACAGTTGGCGCTCGCACTGTCGTCGACGTTGGCAGCCAGGTCAGGGTGCGTGTAGTCCAGGCCGGTGTCGATGTCGCCGACGAGGACATCCGTGCTGCCCCTCGTCACCTCGTGGGCCTGGAACGCGTTGATCTGCGCCATGTCCCACTGCAGGCCCGCCAGGGACTCGGTGGACGTGGCAGCGCCTGTCGTCACAGGGACGTCGGCGACGTCCGTCGCTGCGCCCCCACCGTCGACGGACGTGGCGAAGCGGGTCGTCGCGACGGCGCCCTCCACCCCGTTGACCTGCCTCATCCGGGCTGCGAAGTCGAGGCTCGTGGACCGCGCGACGACGACGTTGATCTGACCGTAGCTCGCGACGACCTGGCCGCCGGCGGCTCCCACCGCGGCCGCTGCCCCCGTCGTCGCCGTCCCGCTGCGGTAGACGACGACGTAGGTCGTCATCGCTCCCGCAGCCGAGGCCCCCGAGGCCGTGACTCCCGTGGCCAGTGCAGCGGCGGCGACGAGAGCCGCCGCCCCGAGTGCTGCTGCTGGCCGCGATCCATTCCGTGCTCGTGACACCGACATGGTTCACTCCTCCGCGGTGGCGGCGTGGTCGCCCCACCGCACCGGCCGCCTCCGTGGCGGCCCAACTGACCAGCGTAGAACTGCCGCAGCAGCCGGAGGAGCCCTTTCGTCAGTCCCGTGCCGCCGCGGTGGCGCGGTCGTTCGCCCGCTGGATCGCCTCCACCAGCTCACCCTTGTTCATCCGCGAGCGGCCCCCCACGCCAAGGCGCTTCGCAATGTCGTAGAGGTGAGCCTTCGAGGCATTCGCGTCGACGCCGCCGGCGGAGTCCCCGTCGTCGAGATGGGCGCGGGCCTGGGCGCCGCGTCGGGCCGCCTGTGGGTCGCTCGGGCCCTTCTCGGCCTTCTCCTCCCAGTGGTCGCCGACCTTCTCGAAGGAGTGCTTCAGCGACGCGAAGGCGGTCCGGTGGGCGCGCTCCCCCTCGCCGTACTGCTCCACCGCGGCGTCGTGGGTGGCGAGCCACGTGTCCTGCGCCTTCTTCGACGACCGTTCGAGGGTCGAGGGCAGGTCGGTGCCCTTGCTGCTGGCTCGCTTCCTGGCGGGCATGTCGCTCCTCCTGGTGTCACCGACGGGCTCCTGCGCCGTCGCCCGACAGTCACGTACCCGCGAGAGCGGGCGCGGCGGCATACCTCATCGGGCACGGCGGCGCACCTGATGGGCGCATTGCGCGGATTGCGTTGCTCGCGCCACGGCAAGGGGTACGGATCGAGACGGCGAGGACGTGGCGCCGCACGGCCCCGCCCGACGGTTGGAGCGATCGATCAAAGGAGATGAGATGAGCGAGGCTGTCGCACAACAACGCACGGACGGTGCGATCAGGAGTCTGGTGCCGGCGCGGATGGACCGGCTGCCGTGGACGAAGTTCCACTGGTCCGTCGTCATCGGTCTCGGCATCTCGTGGATCCTCGACGGTCTCGAGATCCAGATCGTCTCGGAGTCGGGCTTCCAGAAGTCGCTCGGCATGTCGGCCGCCCAGGTCGGGCTCACCGGCACGATCTACCTCATCGGCCAGGTCGTCGGGGCGCTGACCTTCGGACGGCTCACCGACCGGTGGGGTCGCCGCAAGCTCTTCATCATCACGCTGGTGATCTACCTCGTCGGCTCGGGCCTCGCGGGGTTCGCGCCCAACATGGGCTTCCTCTGGGTCTGCCGCTTCATCGCCGGCATGGGTATCGGCGGCGAGTACACCGCGATCAACTCCGCCATCGACGAGCTGATCCCCTCGCACTACCGCGGCCGCGTCGACATCGCGATCAACGGCACCTACTGGTTCGGCGCCTTCTTCGGCGCCCTCGCCAACCTCTACCTGCTCAACCCCGACAACGTCGCCGAAAACCTCGGCTGGCGCCTCGCGTTCTTCATCGGCCCGATCCTCGGCCTCTCGATCATCTACCTACGTCGGCACATCCCCGAGAGCCCGCGCTGGCTGCTCACGCACGGACGTGCCGAGGAGGCCGAACGCACCGTCGACGAGATCGAGGAACGCGTGCGCCGTGAGGGGGGCGAGCTGTCCGAGGTCGACGAGAGCCGGGCGATCCTCGTCAAGCCCGAGGACGCGATGGGCCCCAAGGTCCTGTGGGACGTCTTCGTGCGCCGCTACGGCAGGCGCACCGTGCTCGGACTCACGATGATGGTGACGCAGAGCTTCCTCTACAACGCCATCTTCTTCACGTACGCGCTCGTGCTGACGAACTTCTACCACATCGACAAGGCCGGCACCTCGCTCTACTTCCTGCCGTTCGCGGCCGGGAACCTGCTGGGCCCGCTGCTGCTCGGCCACCTCTTCGACACCATCGGGCGTCGCAAGATGATCTTCTTCACCTACACGGTGGCCGGCATCGTCCTGCTCGTGTCGGCCTGGCTCTTCCAGGCCCAGGCGCTCAGCGCGACGACCCACACGATCTTCTGGTGCGTGTCGTTCTTCTTCGCGTCCGCCGGGGCGTCGGCGGCCTACCTCACGGTGAGCGAGATCTTCCCGCTCGAGGTGCGCGGTCAGGCGATCTCGTACTTCTTCGTCATCGCGCAGTGCGCCGGCGCCATCGCGCCGGTGCTCTACGGCACCCTCATCGGCGAGGGCAAGGACCGTATGCCGCTGACGTGGGGTTACGTCGCCGGTGCCGTCATCATGATCATCGGTGGCGTCGTGGCCCTCGCCATCGGCATCGACGCCGAGCGCAAGTCGCTCGAGGACATCGCCGACCCGTTGAGCAAGGTGCCGGAGGAGTCGGGAGCCACGGCATGAACATCGCCGCCCTGGGGCGCACCTACACGATCGTCGTCGGGGTGAGCCCGACGAGCGGGTCACCGGGTGCCCTGCGGTGGGCCGTCGAGGAGGCGTCGGTCCGCGGCGGCCGCGTCGTCGCCGTGCGCGCCTGGCGCCCGCACAACCCCGAGACGGCGACCGGCGGACGTCTGCCGTCAGTGGTCTCCGACGACACGGCGCTGGCCGAGGAGCAGGCACGCTTGGCCGAGGACGTCGCCCGCGTGCTCGGGCACGACCACGTCGTCGAGACCCGCGTCGTCGCCGGCAAGCGCCGCGCCGTCCTGCTCGAGGAGAGCCGCTCGGCAGACCTCGTCGTCATCGACGCGGGCCGCTCCACCGAGGTGGGAGCGCGCTGGGTCGGCAGCCGCATCGCCCGCTCATCGCAGTGCCCTGTCGTCGTCGTGCCGCCTGCCCTCGGCGACCGGGGCACCGGTCCGCTCGGGCAGGCAGTCGGCCGGTTCGGTCGTTCGGTCGAACGCGCCGCCGGCACCGCAGGGCGCCCCGGCTTCCAGCGACCACCCGTGCGCTGAGGCGCACTCACGCCGAGCCGGCCCGCCGTATGCCGTCGGGCCGGCTCGGCTGCGCAGACCACCCTCGTGGCCCGGATCGGCGCGAGTTGTGACGATTCGGCCCCGAGGCGTGCGCGGCGGTGCCTAGAGTCGCCCTGGCACGGCACAGGGGGAAGACGACATGGCAGACGGTGGGTCCGCTCGGGCGCGGGCGGAGCAGCTCTGGTCGCAAGCCGCGGCCGAGCGGCAGCGGGAGGACGAGGCAAGAGCCCGGGCCGAAGAGCTGGAGGCGCAGGCCGGAGCGTGGGCGGCGGGGGCCACCGGTGAGCGCCGGGTCGCCCAGGCGCTGAAGGACCTGCCGAAGGGGTGGGTCGTGCTACACGACCGCCTGCTACGGCCAGGAACGAGCCTGACGAACCTCGATCACGTCGTCCTCGGCCCCGGTGGCGTGTTCCTCGTCGACGCGAAGAACTGGACCGGCGGCCTGTCGGTGCACGACGGCAACCTGTGGCAGCACTCCGGCCGCAGCTCGGCCAAGGGAGCCGAGCTCGACAAGCTCGCTGGCTTCGCGGGAGAGATGGAGAGTGCGCTGCGGATGCCGGTGGTGCCCGTCGTCGCCCTGGCCGGCCGTCACGGGGTCCGGTTCCGCCCGCAGCGAGTCCGTGGCGTCGAGGTCGTCCCATCCGGTCGGCTTGCCAGATGGCTGCGGGGACAGGCCGCGACGCTGGATGCCGTCACCGTCGATCTTCTGTCGCGCAAGCTCGCCCACACCTACCCGGCAGCGTCCGAGCCAGACATGGACGCTGTGCCCTGGTCGACGAGCGACCTCACCGTGCCCGCGATCGTGCATTCAGGCAAGCCGAGTCGTCGGAGGGCCGCCACACGCACGCGACCCGGCGCGCGGGCCTCGCGCCAGCGTCATCGATCGTCCACGATCAAGGCTCTCGTCGGCTTCGGGCTGCTCGTGGTGCTGAGCCAGCTCGCGCCCCGCGTGCCTCAGGTCCTTGAAGCGGTGCCGAATCTGGCTCTCCCCCAGCGCAGCTCGACCGGAACCGCCGCGGCCCCGGCCGGGAAGGACTGCCAGGCACTGACCAGGGCAGAGATCGCCAGGCAGACCGGTGCGAAGGTCGTCGTCGAACAGGCACGTGCCGGCGACGTCTGCGCGTGGTGGCTCAGCAAACGTCGATCCTCCAGCGACCGGGCAGACGTGACCCTGTCCACGGGCGCGTCGGTTCGGGTGAGCCTCACTGTCACCGGCTCGACGGAGTCGAGGATCGACATGCAGCCCGGTGAGGTCACGGCTTGGCTTCCGGCAGGCACCTCCCTCCGGGGGTGGAGGCCGGGCAGCAAAGCCGCACAGGCGTTCTCGGTATCACTGCGGTTCAGCTACCCCGTCGGCGCCCACCGCACCACGACGCGAGCGACAGAGGCCGCCGCCGAACGCACGGTGACCCGGCTCGCCGAGCAGGCAGCCGTCGCCATGGCCCGGCGCGCCAGCACTCGCTAGCCCCCTCGACAGAGCGGCGCGACGCCGTGTGTCACCGCACGACCATGACCGGGCACGGGGCGTCGTGGATGACTCGGTGGCTGACCGAGCCGAGCAGCATCCCCGTGAACCCGCCGTGGCCGCGCGAGCCCATGACGATGAGGCCTGCCGCGACGTCGGCCGCGTAGCCGGCGATCGCGTGGCCGGCGGACCCGCCCACGACGTTGGTGCGCACCTCGAGTCCGGGGTGGTCCCGCCGAGCCTCGTCGGCGACGTCCCGCACCGTCTTCTCGACCTGCCGGTGCATCGACTCGACGACCTCCTCACGGCCGAGCATGGTGTCGGTCTCGGGCCACGCCTCCAGTCCACCGACGTTGTCCACCGACACGATGTGCAGCTGCGCCTCTGCCGCGGCCGCGACCTGGATGGCCGTCTGCAGGGCGGTCTGGGCCGGCTTCGAGTCGTCGAAGGCGACGACGACCGGGTGCGTGGGCCCTGCGTGGACGACTGCAGGGCCGCGCACGACGACCGCGGGGCAGTGCGCGTGCGCGGTGACGGCATACGAGGTCGACCCGAGCAGGCCCGACGAGATGGTGCCGTGGCCGCGCGACCCGGTGACGAGGAGGTCCGCCTGCGGCGACACTCCGACGAGTTCCGCGGAGGCATTGCCGACCGCGCTGAGCGGGTGAACGTCCTTGCGGCTCAGCTGTTCCGACGCGATGTCGATGGCTTCGGCGAGGACCCCTCGGGACAGCTCCTCGTACGTGTGCGCATGCACCCCGGGGTCGTACGCGCGGAAGGTCGGGGTCATCGTCAGGCCCACGCAGTGCAGCAGGGTGAGCGGACGGTCGTCGCGCTTCGCGGTCTCGATCGCCCAGTCCAGGGCGAGGCGCGCTCCCGGGGACCCGTCGTATCCGACGACGATGCCGTGGCTCGTGGTGGTGTTCGTCGGGCTGGCTTCGGCGCCCATCGCTCTCCCCTTCCATGCCGGTCGGGGCCGTGTGCTCCGGCCACTTCCATCGTCCCGCCTCGAGGGCGCGGCGGCAGCCGCCTGTGACCACCTAGACACCGGACCGGGCCACGCAAGGGAGCGCCGGCGGCGAGCGCTGGGGTGCGCTCGCCG
>CBHRRQ010000013.1:0-29006 GCA_966081555.1 uncultured Terrabacter sp. | reverse complement strand
TAGGAAAGCCCCCCGCTCTCCACTGGGCACGACACCGCACCCGACCGCCGCCCCCATCCCTCAGGAGCCCGCCCATGCGACGCCCATCCACCGCCCTCGCCGCCATCGCCGTCACCGCGACCCTCGGCCTGTCGGCGTGCGCCGGTGGAGGCTCCAGCGACACCGTGGAGCAGCCCGGCTCCACCGCCGCGGGCGCCGCGACGAGCACCATCAACCTCTTCGCGTATGCCGTCCCGAAGGTCGGCTTCGACGTCGTCATCCCGGCCTTCCAGAAGACCGAGGCAGGCAAGGGCGTGCAGTTCCAGCAGAGCTACGGCGCCTCGGGCGACCAGAGCCGCAAGGTCGCCGCCGGAGCAGAGGCCGACTTCGTCAACTTCTCGGTAGAGCCCGACGTCACCCGACTGGTCGACGCCGGCCTCGTCGACCCGAACTGGAACGCCAACGAGCACAAGGGAATCCCGTTCGGCTCCGTCGTCACCATCGTCGTACGCAAGGGAAACCCCAAGGGCATCAAGGACTGGGACGACCTGCTCAAGCCCGGCGTCGAGGTCGTGACGCCCAACCCGTTCTCGTCGGGGTCGGCCAAATGGAACCTTCTCGCGCCGTACGCCGCGAAGAGCAACGGCGGCGCCGACAAGGCAGCCGGCCTCGCCTACGTGAGCTCACTCGTCAAGGACCACGTCAAGATCCAGCCCAAGTCGGGCCGCGAAGCGACCGAGGCCTTCCTGCAGGGCAGCGGCGACGTGCTCCTCAGCTACGAGAACGAGGCGCTCTTCGTCGAGAAGAACGGCGACCCGGTGCAGCACGTGACCCCGCCGACCACGTTCAAGATCGAGAACCCCGCCGCGGTGCTCAAGGGCAGCAAGAACCTCGCCACGGCGACCGCGTTCAACGACTACCTCTACACGCCGGAGGCGCAGAAGCTGCTGGCCGAGGCCGGCTTCCGTCCGGTCGACGCGTCCGTCGCCAAGGAGTTCGCCTCGAAGTTCCCGACCCCCGCGAAGCTCTGGACGATCGCCGACCTCGGCGGCTGGAAGAAGGTCGACTCCACGCTCTTCAAGAAGGACGTCGGAGACATCGCCAAGATCTACGACCAGGCGACGCAGTGACCGCCAGGACCCACCAGAGCAGGGGTGCCGCCGCCGCGGCGCCCCTGCCGGCGCGTCCGGACGCTCCTGAGAGCGCGCCTATCGAGAACGCACCCGACAAGAACGCACCCGACGAGAACCGCGCCGACGAGCGTGAGGGCCGGGACGGCATACGCCCTCGGGTGAGCACCGACGACGAGGCGGCGCCGACGACTGCTCCGCCACCCCACCGCCCACGGCGACGGGCCGGCCTCGGCCTCGCCCGCCCGCTCGGCGTCGGGGTGGTGACCCTGTGGCTCAGCATCATCGTGCTGCTGCCGCTGGCCGCGCTCACGGTCGCCTCGTTCGGCGACGGCATCTCCGGCTTCTGGGACGCCGTCACGGCCCCGACCGCGCTCGCGTCGCTGTGGGTCACGGTGCTCGTGTCGGCGATCGTCGCGGTCGTCAACGCCGTGCTCGGAACCCTCGTCGCGTGGGTGCTGGTGCGCGACGAGTTCCCCGGCAAGCGTGTCGTCAACGCCCTCATCGACCTGCCGTTCGCCCTGCCCACGATCGTGGCGAGCATCGTGCTGCTCTCGCTCTACGGCCCGAACAGCCCGATCGGCGTCGAGCTCAACGCGACCCGGTGGGGCCTGGTGGTCGCCCTGCTCTTCGTCACGCTGCCCTTCGTCGTGCGGTCGGTGCAGCCGGTGCTCATCGAGGCCGACCGCGAGGTCGAGGAGGCCGCGGCCTCGCTCGGCGCCTCCAACTGGACGACGTTCCGGCGGATCGTGCTGCCGACCCTCGCGCCCGCCATCCTCGGCGGCACGGGGCTCGCCTTCGCCCGCGCGATCGGCGAGTACGGGTCCGTCGTGCTCATCGGGGGCAACATCCCCCGCGAGACGCAGGTCGCCTCGCAGTACATCCAGCAGCAGATCGAGATCGACCGCCCGCTCAACGCCGCCGCGGTGTCGGTGGCGCTGCTCGCCATCGCCTTCGTGACGCTGCTCGTCCTGCGGGTGCTCTCCAGCCGCACCCAGCGACGCGAGGAGCGTGACGCATGAGGATCTCGACGGGCACCCGGATCTCGCTGCGCGTCATCGCGCTCGGCTACCTCTTGGTGCTGCTCGCGGTGCCGATCGCCGTCATCCTCTGGCGCACGTTCTCGCCGGGCCTGGGCGAGTTCATCTCCTCGGTGTCGACGCCCGCCGCCCGGTCGGCCATCAACCTGTCACTGCTCATCGTCGCGATCGTCGTGCCGCTCAACGTCGTGTTCGGGGTGGCCACCGCCCTGGCGCTCGTGCGCGGACGGTTCCGCGGTCGCGGACTGCTGCAGGCCGTCGTCGACCTGCCGTTCGCCGTGTCGCCGATCGTCGTCGGCGTCGCGCTCATCATGCTGTGGGGCGCCGGCGGCTGGTTCGGCGGCCTCGACAACGCCGGCTTCAAGGTCATCTTCGGCCTGCCCGGCATGGTCATCGCCACCCTCTTCGTCACCCTGCCGTTCGTCGTGCGGGAGGTGGAGCCGGTGCTGCACGAGATCGGGCAGGAGCAGGAGCAGGCCGCCTCGACGCTCGGGGCGAACCGCTGGCAGACCTTCTGGAGGATCACGCTCCCGGCCATCCGCTGGGGCCTGACGTACGGGATCGTGCTCACGGTCGCCCGTGCCCTCGGCGAGTTCGGCGCCGTGATCATGGTGTCGTCCGGGTTCCCCGGGGTGTCGCAGACGCTGACCCTGCTCGTCCACTCCCGCTACATCGACGACCACAACACCTACGGCGCGTATGCCGCCGCCACCCTCCTCATGGGCATCGCGCTCGTCGTGCTGCTGCTCATGACCGTGCTCGACCGCAAGAGGAGCGACCGATGATCACCGTGACCAACGCGCGCAAGAACTACGGGTCCTTCGCCGCCCTCGACGACGTCAGCCTCGACATCCCCAGCGGGTCGCTCACCGCCCTGCTGGGGCCGAGCGGGTCGGGCAAGTCGACACTGCTGCGCTCGATCGCAGGCCTCGAGGGACTCGACTCGGGCACGGTGACGATCGAGGGCCGCGACGTCACCCACGAGCCGCCGCAGCGGCGAGGCATCGGCTTCGTGTTCCAGCACTACGCCGCGTTCAAGCACATGACGGTGCGCGACAACGTCGCCTTCGGCCTGACGATCCGCAAGCGGCCCAAGGCCGAGACCGACAGGAAGGTCGACGAGCTGCTCGAGATCGTCGGGCTCGAGGGCTTCCGCAACCGCTACCCGGCCCAGCTCTCGGGCGGGCAGCGCCAACGCATGGCCCTGGCACGTGCCCTCGCCGTCGACCCGCAGGTGCTGCTGCTCGACGAGCCGTTCGGTGCGCTCGACGCCAAGGTGCGCACCGACCTGCGCCAGTGGCTGCGCCGCCTCCACGACGAGGTGCACGTCACCACGGTGCTCGTGACCCACGACCAGGAGGAGGCCCTCGACGTCGCCGACCGCATCGCCGTGCTCAACAAGGGTCGCATCGAGCAGGTCGGCGACCCGGTGACCCTCTACGAGCGCCCGGCGAACGACTTCGTCATGGGCTTCCTCGGATCGGTGGCGCACTTCGGTGACCAGCTGGTGCGCCCCCACGACATCGTGCTGGAGCGTGACCGGGCGACGGCGTTCGCCCTCGACGCCAAGGTGGCCGGCTCGCCGGGTGTCGTCGAGGCCGTCGTGGAGCGGGTCGTGCCGCTCGGCTTCGAGGTGCGCGTGGACCTGCGCGCCGACTCCGGAGCCCGGTTCGCGGCGCAGATCACCCGCCGTGACGCCGCCGAGCTGCAGCTGCGTGAAGGCGAGACGGTCCACGCCCGAGCCGTCGCCCGCTCCAGCGTCGTGGACGTCGACCCGGCCCTGGCGATCTGACCGTCAGACGCGGCCCGGCCTTGGCGGGTACGTAGACGATGGCGGAGCTCGGCGGCCGACACCGCCCGGCCGCGCCCACGCGTGACGGCATACCGTATGCCGTGAAGCTCCCCGCCGCGCAGCGACGGGGTGAGCGTGACCCGGGAGACCGGGCCACCGAACGACTGAGGCGGCGCGGGGACGACACCCCGCCGCCTCAGCCGTCCCTGGAACCTTCTGAGGGCCTTGTCAGGGGCCTTGCGAGCGCTCGTCGGCCTCGTGCAGCCTTCTCGGGACAGGTCGCACAGGTCTGGTGCGCGAGCCGTGGCTCGGTGCGGCAGACTGCTCGGATGGACATCTCGGCACGGGTCGACTACGCGGTCCGCGCCATGCTGATCCTCGCGGAGGCCGACGCCGAGGGCTCGGCACCGATCAGCATCGAGAACCTGTCGACCCGGCAGGAGCTGCCGCGGAAGTTCCTCGAGGCGATCTTCGCGGACCTCCGGCGGGCCGACCTCGTGCTGAGCCGTCGTGGCGCTCGCGGCGGCTACGTGCTCGCGCGGGAACGCGGCGCGATCAGCGTCGGCGACGTGTTCCGAGCGGTCGACGGGCCGCTCGCCGAGGTGCGGGGGCTGCGTCCGCACGAGACCGAGTACCAGGGTGTCGCCGCGCACCTGCCCAGCCTGTGGGTCGCGGTCCGCGCCAGCCTGCGCGAGGTGCTCGACGAGACGTCGCTTGAAGACCTGCGCACCGGCGACCTGCCCGACCGGGTGCGACAGCTGCTCACGGCTCCGGACGCCTGGCAGAACCGCTGATCCCACCCGGCCGGGCAGCGCCAGGCTCAGCCACCAGCCCCCACCCAAGAGATGTCATCGCTCCGGTCCCGCCCGGGACCGCGCGATGGCGGGCGCCGGCCACAGCGAGGCGTCGACGGAGACCGTGAGCTCGAGGTCCAGACCGTCGACCGAGCAGCCTTCGATGACGGCGCTGTTCGCCCGCGCGACCTGGCCCGCTGCGGAACAGGCGGCCGCGCTCGACGACCCGTCCTGAGCCGCGGATGCACCGGCGAGGGAGCCGAGGTCTGCGGCCAGTCGCGCTCGATGGCTCGCCACGACCACCGAACCGACGACCAGCCCGCCGCCCGTGAGCACCAGGACGAGCGCCATGAGCGCGACGGCCAGAACGGTGGCGGCGCCCCGGTCACGTCGGCTACGGGTGTGGGTCATGAGCCGGACTCCACCGGGGTCTGGGCGGATGCGTCGAGGTCCCAGCCGGGCAAGCCACCCCAGCCACCCGTGCGTGCCGACACGGTCACGCGCACGGAACCACCTGCTTCGGCGACGGAGATGCGCGCACCAGTGGGCGCTGCCTGGGCGGCCAGTGACCGGATGCGAGCCGCGTCGTCGCCCCGAGCCGCGGCCCGGCCGGCGATGCGCGCGGCGTCGATGCACCGGATCTGGTCGACAGCGGCGTTCACGGCCACGAGGCACAGGGCCAGGACGAGCACGACGGACGGGATGGCGACGGCGAGCTCGGCCGTCACCATCCCACCCTCGCGCCGCGCGAGGCGAGGGCGCCGTCGGGTCACCCCGCGAGCCCCAGGGCGCTCTGCACGATGCCGGTCAGGGCACTCCGGACCGCATCGGACTTCACGACGCCGAGGAGCACGAGCGCGAAGGTGCAGGCGGCCATGATGCCGACGGCGTACTCCGCCGTGGTCATCCCGACGTCGCGTCGCAGCGACATCGTTTGGGGGGCCAGTCGGCCTAGCTGTCGGCGAGTCAGTCTGCGGGACATGCGTTCTCCTTCATCGGTGTTGCCTTTCCGTTGGTCTTGCCTTCTCACGGCCCGAGCGGAGTGCTCGGACTTCCTGGGGGCCTTCCTCATGCCTGTCCCATCACGGCTTCATCCCGACTGCGTCATCCCTGGGCAATGTCGTCATCCTTGGAGCAGGTCGCTCGCGAGCGCGATGACGAGCGGTGCAACGGTGGTGAGGCAGAAGGCGGGCAGCAGCACGAGTCCGAGAGGAGCGACGAGGCGCACTCCGACCTTCGCGGCGGAGAGCTCGAGTCGTTCGAGCTGCGTGTCACGCAGGTCGTCGGCAGCGGCGAGGAGCATCGGACCCGGCGGCACTCCGGCGTGGTGCGCGATGGCGACGGCGCGCGCAGCAGGTGCCCAGGTCGGTCCGACGGAAGACCACGCCTCGCTCTCATCGGCTCCCCACCGCAACGCGGCGGCCACCTGCCGCAGGTCGCGCACAGCGGGCCCGTGCGACGCGGCCGCCACGGCGTCCAGCACGTCCCACGTCGGCAGCCCGGACCGGTAGGCCAGGGCGAGCAGCGCGAGCGCAGAGGACACGTCGGCATCCGAGGACTCAGCGACGGCTGCCCGTCGGAGCCTGGGGCCCTTCGCGACCGTGGCGACGTCGCGGGGAGCAGTGAGCGGAGCCGGCTCTCGGTCACCGCCCAGCAGGAGGAACACGGCCAGGCCCACCAGCGCCGCCGGGACGAGGGACCAGGGACTCATGGACCCACCGCCCGGCGCACCATGCGCGTGCACCAGATGCGCCCGGCCCAGACGAGGAGGAGTCCGAGGATCACGCAGGCGGTGGCGAGTCCCGAGTCGAGGTAGAGGGTGCGGGGGTCGATACCGACGGCCAGGCCGAAAAGCGGTCCGGTCAGCGGAAGGACCGTCAGCACGGTGACGGTGGCGCGGGGACCGGCCACCGCGACGGCGACCTTGCGGCGCCGTGCCCTGGCGTCGAGCAGCCCGCGGACGGCCCGGTCGACGGCGAAGGAGAGCGGTGCGCCGGTGGTCTCGGACAGCTGCCACGCGGCGGCGACGAGGGCGAGCTCGGCGGAACGGCTTCGCGTGGCCCAGTGCGCCCAGACGGGAGACACGGCCTCGGCCCGCTCAGCGGAGTCGAGCAGAGCGCCGACCAGGCGGTCGATGTCGTGCGTCGGACCGCTGGGAGCGAGACCCGCTCGTGGGCCGCTCCCTCGTGCGCCTGGGACTGGTCGGTCGCGGCGTCGACGGCCCGCGCGCAAGAGGCCGGCACCGGGACGCGCATCCTGGTCGCCGGACCTGCGGGCATCGCGCCCTTGACGCTGGCCGCGGCGGCGCTCTGGCGCTGAACGGGCTTGCTGGGCCGACTCCCGGGCACGGGCCACTCGCTCCGTCCCGAGAGCAGCCGAGGCTGCCAGCTCGATGGAGCGGCTCGGCGTGAGTCCGGCGTCGAGTGCCGGGCCGACGCCGCGGAGGAGCTCGAGGACGTCGTCGGCCAGCTCGCCCGAGCGGCGCCGCAGCCGCCAGCGGCGGAACAGCTCGACGGGGTCCTGGTGCCACAGGCTGGGTGCCGCACCTTCGCCGCGTGAGCCGTGCGTGGTCGGGCGCTCGGCCCAGACGGAGTCCCCGACCGCCACTCCCCCACCTCGTCGGGCCCGTGGCCACAGCAGGACTGCGACGAACAGGAGCGACCCGGCGACAGCGGAGGCCACGTCTGCCCTCATGACGCCTCCGTCAACGGATCGACGGGCGCTGGTACGAACTCTGGAGCAGGAACTGCGATGACGGGCCCTGCGATGGGCCCTGCGACGGGCCCTGCGACGGGCAGCGCGAGCCGGGCGGAGAGGGCCGGCCAGCCGGGGCCGGTGCGCGGCGGGTGACCCGGGCCGTCCCATTCCAGCGCCGGGATGATGCTGGGCGACCCGTCGCGGCGGAACAGTGCCGCGATCGACGAGACGCGTCGGTGTCCGCGGTCGCGGGTGACGTGCACGACGAGGTCGATGGCAGCGGCGAGCTGGGCCCGCACGGCATCGGGGGCCATGCCGGCGAGGGCCCCGAGCGCCTCGAACCGTGCGACGACGTCGGCGGGAGCGTTGGCGTGCAGCGTGCCGCAGCCGCCCTCGTGCCCGGTGTTGAGCGCGGCCAGGAGCTCACGCACCTCAGCACCACGGACCTCACCGACGACGATGCGGTCGGGCCGCATGCGCAGTGCCTGCCGCACCAGCGTCGTGAGGGTGACCTCGCCGGCCCCTTCGACGTTCGCCGGCCGCGCCTCGAGCCGGACGAGGTGCGGGTGGTCGACGCTCAGCTCGCGGACGTCCTCGACGACGAGCAGGCGATCGACGGGGTCGATGCAGCCGAGCAGCGCGGCGAGCAGCGTCGTCTTGCCCGCGCCGGTGCCGCCGGAGACGACGAACGCCAGTCGCGCCTCGACGGCGGCGCGCAGCACCGACTCCCACTCGCGGGGCATCATGCCGCGAGCGCAGAGGCCCTCGAGCGACACCGTCTCGCTCGGGGGCACGCGGATCGTGATGTGCGGCCCGCCCGCGACCAGCGGCGGGAGCATCGCATGGAGGCGGGCGCCGGACGGCAGCTGCCCGTCCACCCACGGGCTCGCGTCGTCGAGGCGCCTGCCGGCGAGGCCTGCCAGGCGCACCGCGAGGGAGCGGGCCGCATCGGCCCCGAGCCGCTCGCCGACCCACTCCATGCCGCCGCCACGGTCGACCCAGACGGAGCCGTCGCCGTTGACCGCGACGTCGGTGACGCCCGGCTCGCTGAGCCACGCGTCGAGAGGGCCGGCCCCCAGCACCCGAGACGCGAGCGCCGAACGGGTCTCCGCGACCCGGCGCACCCCCAGGGCGCCCTGCTCCTGCGCAGCCACCTCTGCGACCGCGCCACCGTCGGGTGACACCCCGTCGCGCACCCGTTGCCACACCGCGGGGCTGAGGCTCATCGCGGGCACCGGCCGCTCATGCCGCGACCGCCTGCGCCACGAGCCGCAGCAGCAGCTCGTCGGCCGCCCTGACGACGGCGCCTCGGCCCCTGGCGCCAGGTGGCAGGCCCTCGTGCATCTCGGCCACGAGCCTGCGGTCGTGGCCGACCGTCGCCACGACCGGGGCGTCGAGCTGGTCGATGACGAGGCTCTCGAGGTCGTGCTCGACCCGGTTGCCCCGCATCACCACCCACGGCTCGATCGGGAGCAGCGGGTCCTCGTCCCAGGTGCGCCCGACCGGCTCGCGCGCGCTGCCGATCAGGCGCCGCAGCTGCGGCACGACCGCGGCGGCCGCCGCGAGCTGGGGCACCTGCGCGCCGACGAGCACGACGAGGGCGTCGACGAGGACGGCCACGGACGCGAGCACCCGGTCGTCGCGCGGGAGGTCGAGCACCGTCACCTCGTGCGCATCGGCGAGGCCCGCGACGACGTCGGGCACCGTGTCGAGCCAACTGTCGAACCAGCCGTCGAACCAGCCGTCGCGCCGGCAGTCGAGCCGCGGTTCGAGCAGCGTGTCCGGCCAAGTGTCGAGCCGAGGGCCGAGGCCCGGTTCGAGGACATCGACGTGCCGCTCGCCGCCGACCAGGGCCAGGGCGACACCGGGACTCGTGAGCACCGGCACGCCACACGCCATCGGCAGCTCGTCGGCCAGGCCCTGCCCGTCCACGATGCCCGCGACCTCGCTCAGCTCGGGCCACCGCCACCCCGGCTCCTGCTCGAGACCGAGGAGCACGTCCTTCGGCCCGCCCCAGGGATCGAGGTCGACCAGCACGGACGAGCGCGATGCCGCGGCCGCACGGACGGCGACGGCTGCGGCCAGCGTCGACGAGCCCAACCCGCCGGAGGCGGGGACGAAGGCGATGACGGTTCCCATGCGCCCACCGTCACGCAGGCGCACGCGCCGGCCCAGCGGCATACGCGAGCCGGTGGACAAGTGCCCCCGCACCCGAGGGGGTGTGGACGGCCGGCCCCGACGGCAACGGATCCCTCGGCCGGAGCTCGCGCACCGGCCGGGTCGCCCGAAGAAAGCACGCGCAGGAAGCACGTGCAGGAAGCACGTGCAGAAAGCCCGTGGAAACAGTGGTGGCCTCCGTCCGGGGGAAGACGGAGGCCACCCTCACGAGACTGGCACCGGGGGGGAGGAGCCAGATCGCGTGGCGCTCGACCCGCGAGGGGAGCACCTCGTCAATCGTGGAGGTTTCGACCCGCTAATGCAAACCGAGAAGTCGCGACACGCTGCCGTTTCTCTGGATTTGTCACGACACGACAAGCACTGCCCGATATGTCCGAGAAAGCGCTTCCATCACAGAGGCTTCGCGTGGCAAGGGGGCCGCGCAGGCGAAGGCCCCTCGTCCGGCTTGGACCGGTCGAGGGGCCTTCAGAGAAGTCCGGGCTACCAAGCGTGCAATTGTCGAAGTGTCGCTCCGGTTGTGCGCCCGGAGGTGGACTGTTCCAAGGGAACTGCCTTCGCGTGGGTACTCGGGGTCTTCTCGTGACATCTGTCTTGCGTGGATCCGGATCTACGCCTCTCGGCGATGTGGTTCCTGAGACCGTTCTACTCCACGCCCTCGGCGTGGCGACACCCCTCGCCGCCCGCAACGTCTCGGCGACGCCCAGAAACTGTCCAGCATGGTGGACATCCCGCACGAAATGGCGCGTGCTCGACCACACGGCGGCCGCTCAGGTGAGACGGCCTGCACGTATCGCGTCGCTGATCCGCTCCCCCTCGGCTGCGCCGCGCACGTACGCCTCCCCCGCCTGCGTGAGCCAGAGCCCCACTCCTGCCGCGTCTCCCCTGGCGTATGCCGCGAGCGACCCCAAGTATGCCGGGCCGCCGCCGGAGACGTGGCCGGCTTCCGGCACCGCGACCCCGGTCGGGTCGAGACCGAGCGCCTGCACGACCGCGCGCTCCATGGCCCTCGCCACGAGGCCGTTGCCGTGGCCGAAGGGCCTGATCGCGGCGATCTCGGCGTGCACGAGCGCGGCGACGACCGCCGCGGGCACCCGGTTGCTCCCCGCGGTGGCGACCACGACGTCGGAGAGGGAGGCGAGGCGCGCCGCGACGACGGGCGGCGCCGGCGCGGCACCGAGGTCGACGAGCTCGGTGCAGCCCTCGTCGTCGATGCGAGGCCGTCCGAGGCGCTCGTCGGTGACGACCGGCGCGGCCGCTGCGACGTGCAGGCGGGCGAGCGCCTGGAGCGGCGCCGTGCGCACGAGCGTGACGACGCGCTCGCTCTCGGCGGTCGCCGCGACCGCCCCCTTGAGGGTGCGCAGGCCGGGGTCGAGGTCGTCCGGCCACGGCCGGGCGCCGCTCATCAGCTCGCGCACGAGGTCGACAGGGAACTCCGCTCCGTCCAGCGCGGCGCTCGCCTGCGCCCCGCGCACCCGCGACTCGGCGGAAGCCTCGGGGATGCGGCGGCGAAGGGCCTCGTGGAAGCGCAGCCGGGTGCACGCCTCGCGCGCGGCCTCGGCCGTGGCGCGCACGTCCGGGAGGTCGGTCAGCGCGGCGAGCTGGTCGATGACGGCCGGCGGCGGGCTCGAGCGGGTCGGATCTGGCACGCCCTTCAGCCTAAGGTCGCCCAGCGGCGCTTCCGTCCTGCGACGATGAGATCGTGGCCACGTCGGAGGTGCTCACCTGGCTGCTCGAGGGCGACGCGTCGGTGCGTTACGTCGCGACCCGTGACCTGCTCGGCCGCGACGACCCCGCGCTCCAGGCCCTTATCGCCACCGAAGGCACCGGGGCCGCGATCCTGGCCGCCCGCGGCGCCGACGGCCACTGGGGCCGGGGCTTCTACCAGCCGAAGTGGACGTCGAGCCACTACACGCTGCTCCAGCTCTGCGAGCTCGGCCTGTCACCGACCCATCCCGCGGCCCGGGCCACGGTCGCGCTCATCCTCGACCGGGAGAGGGCGGACGGCGGAGAGCTCAGCCCGTTCGGGAGCCGCACGCCCAGCGACGCCTGCGTCAACGGCATGGCCCTGCGCTACGCGAGCTGGTTCGGGGCGACCGACGACCAGCTGCGCAGCGTCGTCGACTTCCTCCTCCGAGAGCGGGTCGCCGACGGAGGCTTCAACTGCCAGCACAACCGTCCCGGCGCACCCGTCACGCACTCGTCGCTGCACACGACCGTCTGCGTCATGGAGGGGATGACGCAGTACCTGCGGTCAGGTGGCACCCACCGGGTCGACGAGCTGAGGGCGGCGTTCGACTCGTCGGCGGAGTTCCTCCTTCGGCACCGGCTCCTGCGCAGCGAGCGCACCGGCGCGGTCATCCATCCGGAGATGACGCGCCTGCACTTCCCGACGCGATGGCACTACGACGTGCTGCGGGGCCTGGACTCCCTTGCAGCAGAGCGGTTCCCGCGCGACCGGCGCATGGACGAAGCGCTCGCACTGCTGCTCCGCAGGCGGGGACGGGACGGTCGATGGCGCGCCAACCGCGCCTACCCGGGCGTCACGCACGTGCCCGACGAACGCGCCGGCCAGCCGAGCCGGTGGGTGACCCTCGTCGCGGAACGCGTCCTCGTCGCGTACCCTCGGTGACATGAGTTCGACCGTCGCACCGATCCGCGCGTGGTGGCTGCCCAGCTGAGGCGGCCCGTCGAACCAACCCGAAACCGGAGCCGCCCACGGGCGGCTCTTCGCATGTCAGGGCTCCGATCTCGGAGCACTGCGGCGCCGGTCTTCCCGTGGGCACCACCACAGGAGAAGATCATGGCCAGCACGACCACCACCGACCACGCCACTCTCACGGACCATGCGGATCCCGCAGCCCCCGCGGTCCATGCTGATGCCAGCGCGACGTATGCCGCCGCGCGCGACCGCAGCGCGGTGCTCGACGCGCTCATCGACGAGCACGCAGCGACGGACCCGACGCGGTTCCGCATGCTCACCGGCGACCGGCCCACCGGACCGCTGCACATCGGGCACTACCTGGCGAGCCTGCGCAACCGGGTCCGCCTGCAGGACAAAGGCGTCGAGACCTTCGTGGTCATCGCCGACTACCAGGTCATCACCGACCGCGACTCCGTCGGCGAGGTGGGCGCCAACGTGCAGGGTCTGGTGCTCGACTACCTCGCGGCAGGTCTCGACCCCACGCGCACGACGATCTTCACGCACAGCGCCGTGCCTGCCCTCAACCAGCTGATGCTGCCGTTCCTGTCGCTCGTCACGGATGCCGAGCTGCGCCGCAACCCGACGGTCAAGGACGAGCTCGCCCTGTCCGACGGGCGGCCCCTGTCGGGGCTGCTGCTCACCTACCCGGTGCACCAGGCGGCCGACATCCTCTTCTGCCACAGCAGGATCGTCCCGGTCGGCCGTGACCAGCTGCCGCACCTCGAGCAGACGCGGGCCATCGCGCGCCGCTTCAACACGAGGTATGCCGCCGGGCACAGCGTGTTCCCCGAGCCCGAGGCGCTGCTCAGCGACGTGCCGTTGCTGCTCGGCACCGACGGGACGAAGATGAGCAAGAGCAAGGGAAACGTGATCAACCTGCGCGACACCGCCGACGAGACCGCTGTCCGCATCCGGGCCGCACGCACCGACTCCGAACGGCGCATCACCTTCGATCCCGCCGACCGTCCGGCCGTGGCGAACCTGCTGACGATCGCGGGCCTCTTCCTCGAGGAGGCGCCGGAGTCGGTGGCCGACCGCATCGGTGACGGCGGCGCGGTCGCGCTCAAGCGAGTGGTCACCGAGGCGGTGAACGAGTCCCTGGCCGGGCACCGGGCGCGCAGGGCCGACCTCGCCCGCGACCCGGCCCATGTCGCCGACGTGCTCCGCGAGGGGAACAACCGCGCCAACGAGGTGGCCGAGCGCACCCTCGCGACCGTGCGGGCGGTGATGGGCATGTCCTACTGAACCGCGGCCCGTGGTGTCAGCGTGACTCTCGCGCGTCGCGAAAGCGCCTGCGCGAGCGCTGGGCTCGGCGTTCGGCCGCGAGGTCGGCGCGTCGCATGCCCTCCTCGTCGATGCGCAGGCCCTCCTCGATGCTCGGCGCCGTGCCGCCCCGAGACCGCGGGAGCCACCAGCGGTCGGCGTCGTCCCGGGGGCGGTCCGGATACACCGCCATCGCCTCGTCGAGCAGCACTGCCACGCGGTCACGCAGCTGCTCCGAGACGGCATACGGGTCGGCGTCCGGGGCGGGACGGAGCGGCTCGCCGACGACGACCGTGACGGGAGTGCCCCTGCGCAGACCGAACCGGGGGCCGACGCGCCCGATGCGGTGACTGCCCCAGACGGCGACCGGGACGAGCGGCACCTGGCACCACGTCGCGACCGCAGCTGCGCCCGGGCGAAAGGGGCGCAGCTCCCACGAGTGCGAGGTGGTCGCCTCGGGGAAGACCCCGACGACCTCGCCGGCGCGGACCGCCTCGACAGCCCGTCGTAGCGCGATCTCGCCGTGCGCGCGGTCGACCTCGACGTGCCGCATGGCCCGCATCGCGTCACCGACGACGGGCGGCAGGAAGACGCCGTGCTTGGCGAGGAACCGCACGTAGCGGCCGCGTTCGCGACCGACGAGCCCGACGAAGAGGAAGTCGGACGGGCTCACGTGGTTGCTCGCGAGCACCGCTCCTCCGGTCGCCGGCAGGTGCTCGGCGCCGCGGACCTCGATGCGCAGTCCGAGCGCGGCGAAGCCGGCTCGGGCGAGACCGATCACGAAGCGGTAGGTCCTCTCTGCCACACCTCATCTTCGGTGCAGCCCGTCCCACCGGATGCCCCGACACCCGGTCTCGACCGATCGAGAGAACGCGCCGGCCGGTGACCGAGCGGTCTCGCGATCGGGGAGGTGAGCGGATACGCGCCCCCAGAGGCGACGGAGCGTTCTCTCGATCGGGTTGTTCGGGTCAGGCAGTGGCGTGGGTCTCCTCGCGGACGGTGTCGGCGATGATCTGGGCGTCGGAGGGCGCCACCGTCACCGGACCCACGGCGGAGCGACGGGCGGCCGGCGACGGCAGCGGGTTGTCGGCTGTCTGGCGCAGACCGCGCTCGCCGTCGTCGAGGACGAACTCGGCGCGTGTGAACACCTCGGCGCCCGGCGTCGTCACGGCGGGCACGCAGCGGAAGCGCGCAGTGAGGGCATCCGGGGTGATCGTCGTCGAGACGTAGCCGCGCAGGTTGGTCCAGAAACGGAGGTTCGGGTTCCAGGCCGCCCACGGGTGCTGGCCGGTCGGGCTGTCGTAGCCGTTGCCGCCGGAGGTGATCGAGCTGGTGACGAGCTCGGAGCCGACGACCGCGCCGGGGTTGTCGTAGTCGAGGTAGAGGTCCGAGGCCCAGTGGGCGTGGACGTCGCCCGTCAGCACGACGGGGTTGCGCACCCCGGCGTCGACCCAGCCCTGGGTGACCCGCTGCCGCGAGGCGGGATAGCCGTCCCAGGCGTCCATCGAAACGGTCGTCCTCGCCGTGGCGTCGTTGTCGCGGCGCCCGAAGAACACCTGCTGGCCGAGCAGGTCCCAGCGCGCCTGCGACTGGCGGAAGCCGTCGAGCAGCCACTGCTCCTGCTCCATGCCGGGCAGGGAGCGCGACGGGTCGGCGGCGTCGGGGCAGTCCTTGTAGCCGTCGGCGCACGCCTGGTCGGAGCGGTACTGGCGGGTGTCGAGCATGTGGAGGTTCGCGAGCCGGCCCCACTGGACCCGGCGGTAGAGGTCGAGGTTCGGGCCGTTCGGCACGGACGACCGCCGCAGCGGCATGTTCTCGTAGTAGGCCCGGTAGGCCGCGGCCCGGCGCTCGAGGAACGTGGGCGTCTCGGCGGGCTTCTCGGGGATGTCGCCGGCGTAGTTGTTGTCGACCTCGTGGTCGTCCCAGACCGCGAGCCACGGCGCGGCGGCGTGGGCGGCCTGCAGGTCGGGGTCGCTCTTGTACTGCGCGTAGCGCTGCCGGTAGCCCGCGAGCGTCTTCGTCTCGGGACCGACGTGCGCACGTCCGACGCCGTTGCCGGCGCCCTCGTACTGGTAGTCGCCGAGGTGCAGGATCGCGTCGGGCCGCTCGTCGGCGAGGTGGCGGTAGGCCGTGAAGTAGCCGGCCGGGAAGTTCGAGCACGAGACGAACGCCATCGCGAACGACGACGGTGTCTCGAGCGCGTTCGGAGCGGTGACGGCGCGGCCGGGCGCAGAGAGGTGCCTGCCGAGGCGGAAGCGGTAGAAGTACTCGCGACCCGGGCGGAGGCCGTGCACCTCCACGTGCACGGAGTGGGCCCAACCGGGCTCCGCCGCAACGGAGCCCGCCTTGACGACGTCCTCGAAACGCTCGTCGGACGCGACCTGCCAGTCCAGCTGGTAGGAGGAGGACGGCATACCTCCTCGGCCGTCGGCGGCCAGGGGGTCGAGCGCAAGGCGCGTCCAGATGACGAAGCCGTCGGGCGCCGGGTCCCCGCTCGCGACGCCGAGGGTGAACGGGTCGGTGGCGGGGATGACGGCCGCAGCGCTGGAGCGGCTCCCCACGACGATGGAGGAGCCGGCGAGGGCGACGGCGCCGGTGGCGAGGCCGCCACGAAGCACCGCGCGTCGCGACGACCGGAGGGAGGTGAGCTTCTGGGTGAGTTGACCGTGTGAGGTGTCCATGTCGTCAACATTCGTCCCGGTCACGCCGCCGGGGCCGACGTGTGGCGGAACCCGTGGTGAACGTTGGGGTGACGGCGCGATGAGCCGGTCAGGCGCCATGGGACGACCGCTCGGCCCCCGGCCGTGACCGCTCGGCTGGCTACTGACCGGTAGGGATGAGACCTGCCTCACTCGGCTCTTGATGGGCGAACTAGCCTGCGTTTGAGTTGTCGCAGATGCCGCCAGCCGCGAGCGCTGGTCCGGTGCGACCGCTTCATCGTCGATGCGAAAGGGTGACACCGTGAGCGAAGAGACGCTCGACAACCTCGTCCACGAGGGGCAGACCTTCCCGCCCGACCCCGACTTCGCCGCTCAGGCGAACGGCACGGCCGACCTCTACGACAAGGCCGCCGCCGACCACGAGGGCTTCTGGGCCGACCAGGCCCGCACCTACCTCACGTGGAGCAAGCCCTTCACGCAGTCGCTCGACTGGAGCAACCCGCCGTTTGCCAAGTGGTTCGCCGACGGCGAGCTCAACGCGTGCGTCAACGCCGTCGACCGGCACGTCGAGGAGGGGCGCGGCGACAAGGTCGCGATCCACTTCGTCGGCGAGCCCGAGGGCGACACCCGCGACATCACGTACGCCGACCTCCACGCCGACGTCCAGCGCGCGGCGAACGCGCTGGCCGACCTGGGCGTGGGCAAGGGCGACACGGTCGCGATCTACCTGCCGATGATCCCGGAGGCCGCCGTCGCAATGCTCGCGTGCGCCCGGCTCGGTGCCCCGCACTCGGTCGTCTTCGGCGGCTTCTCCGCGGAGGCGCTCCACTCGCGCATCGACGACGCCAAGGCGAAGGTCGTCATCACGGCCGACGGCGGCTACCGGCGTGGCGCCCCCTCGGCGCTCAAGCCGGCCGTCGACGCCGCCCTCGACCACGGCGACACCTCGGTCGAGAAGGTGCTCGTCGTCAAGCGCACCGGCCAGGACACGGCGTGGAGCGACCGCGACGTCTGGTGGCACGAGGCGCTCGAGCAGGCCGCTCCCACCCACGAGGCGCAGTCGTTCGAGGCCGAGCACCCGCTCTTCATCCTCTACACCTCCGGCACGACCGGGAAGCCGAAGGGCATCTTCCACACGACCGGCGGCTACCTGACCCAGGCGGCCTACACGAACGCCGTCGTGCACGACGTCCACCGCGACACCGACGTCTACTGGTGCACCGCCGACATCGGCTGGGTCACCGGCCACAGCTACATCGTCTACGGACCGCTCACCAACGGCGTCACCCAGGTGATGTACGAGGGCACCCCCGACACCCCGCACCAGGGCCGCTG
Source organism: uncultured Terrabacter sp. (assembly GCA_966081555.1). GTDB lineage: Bacteria > Actinomycetota > Actinomycetes > Actinomycetales > Dermatophilaceae > Terrabacter. Next base: position 11,437 of record CBHRRQ010000013.1, on the reverse strand, counting down.
GTGGGAGATCGTCCAGGACTACAAGGTGACGATCCTCTACACCGCCCCGACCGCGGTGCGCACCTTCATGAAGTGGGGCGCCGACATCCCGGCGAAGTTCGACATGAGCTCGCTGCGCCTGCTCGGGTCGGTCGGCGAGCCGATCAACCCCGAGGCGTGGCTCTGGTACCACAAGCACATCGGCGGCGGCCGCGCCCCGATCGTCGACACGTGGTGGCAGACGGAGACGGGCGCGATCATGATCAGCCCGCTGCCGGGCGTCACGACGCTCGAGCCGGGTTCGGCGCAGAAGCCGATCCCCGGCATCAGCGCCGAGATCCTCGACGACATGGGCGAGCCGTTCACGACGCCCGAACAGGTCGGCTACCTCGTGCTGACCAAGCCGTGGCCGTCGATGCTCCGCGGCATCTGGGGCGACCCGGAGCGCTACAAGGAGACGTACTGGTCGCGGTTCGGCGAGAAGTACTACTTCGCCGGCGACGGCGCGAAGTACGACGCCGACGGCAACATCTGGCTGCTCGGCCGCGTCGACGACGTCATGAACGTCTCCGGTCACCGCCTGTCCACGGCCGAGATCGAGTCGGCCCTCGTGTCGCACCCGAAGGTGGCCGAGGCCGCGGTCGTCGGCGCCAACGACGAGACCACCGGCCAGGCCGTCTGCGCGTTCGTCATCCTTCGCCAGGAGGCGGTCGAGGAGGCCGACGAGCCCGGTGAGGGCAAGGACCTCGTGCAGGAGCTGCGCAGCCACGTCGCCAAGGAGATCGGCCCGATCGCGAAGCCGCGCTCGATCATGATCGTCAGCGAGCTGCCGAAGACCCGCTCCGGCAAGATCATGCGCCGCCTGCTGCGCGACGTCGCCGAGGGCCGCGAGGTGGGCGACGTGACGACGCTCGCCGACAGCTCGGTCATGGACCTCATCAAGACGGGCATGTCGAAGGAGTGACATCGCGGGTCTTCGGACCCGCCCGGCCGACCCGACCACGTATGCCGTCCGCTCAGCCGAGCGGGCGGCATACGTTCGCGGGGGGTCGCGCCAGGTCAGTCCGGCGGTGACGCGTCGCTGCAGGCCGTGCGGCCCCACGCGACGGCCAGCTCGACGGCGTCGCACCACCGGCGGTACTGCCGCTCGGCCGCGGCGCGCTGGGGCGCCGGCCGCCACTCGGCCGCCTGGTGCCAGTTGGCCCGCAGGACCCGCTTGTCGGGCCAGAAGCCGACGGCCAGTCCCGCAGCGTAGGCCGCACCCAGCGCCACGGTCTCGGCCATCATCGGCCGCACCACCGGCACCCCGAGGACGTCGCTGACGTACTGCATGAGCAGGTTGTTCCCGGTCATGCCGCCGTCGACCGCGAGGGAGGCCAACGGGATCTCCGCGTCGCTGTTCATCGCGTCGACGACCTCCCGCGTCTGGCAGGCCACGGCCTCGAGCACGGCCCGCGCCAGATGCCCCTTGGTCGCGTATGAGGTGAGCCCCACGAGCAGGCCCTGGGCGCGGGCCTCCCAGCGCGGCGCGAAGAGACCCGAGAAGGCCGGCACGAGGTAGCAGCCGCCGTTGTCGGGCACCGTCTGAGCGAGCGTCTCCACCTCGGCCGGCGTCCTGATGAGGCCGATGTTGTCGCAGCACCACTGCACGAGCGCTCCCGAGAAGGCGACGGCGCCCTCGAGCGCGTAGACCACCGGCTCGCCGTCGATGCGGTGGGCGACCGTGGTGATGAGCCCGTGGCTCGAACGGATGAGCTCATTGCCCGTGTTGAGCAGGAGGAAGCTGCCGGTGCCGAAGGTGCACTTGGCCTCGCCCGGGTCGAAGGCGGTCTGGCCGAACAGCGACGCCTGCTGGTCGCCGATGACGGCGGCGACGGGGATGCCGCGCACGGGGTCCACCGTGCACCCGACGTCCTCGAGCGACGACACGATGCGTGGCAGGGCGGTCCTCGGAACCCGCATGAGCGCCAGCAGCTCGTCGTCCCAGTCGAGGGTCGTGAGGTTCATGAGCATGGTCCGGCTGGCGTTGGTGACGTCGGTGACGTGCACGCCACCGATCGGCCCACCGGTGAGGTTCCACAGCAGCCAGCTGTCCATCGTGCCCACGAGCACGCTGCCGTCCTCGGCCCGCTCGTGCAGGCCGGGCACCTCCTCCATGAGCCACCGCAGCTTGGAGCCGGAGAAGTAGGTGACCGCGGGCAGGCCTGAGCGAGAGGCGATCTCCGACTCCGGCATCTCCCGGCAGATCTGCTCGAGCAGGTTCGCCGTCCTGGTGTCCTGCCACCCGATCGCGTGGTGCACGGGCCGTCCGGTCCACCGCTCCCACGCGACGACCGTCTCACGCTGGTTCGTCACGCCCAGCGCGACGACGTCACCCGGGGAGGCCCCCGCCTGGTCCAGCGCATCGGGCACGACCTCCTGGACGATCTTCCAGATCTCGGCGGCGTCCTGCTCGACCCAGCCGGGGTGCGGGTAGTACTGGTGGTGCTGGCGCTGCGCGACCGCCACCAGCCGACCGTGACGGTCGTAGACGATGCACCGCGTCGACGTGGTCCCCTGGTCGATCGCGGCGACGTAGCGCGCCGTCACGGCTCGCGCCCGTGGCCGAGCTCGCGCGAGATGGAGCGGCCGGCGGCCACCACCTCGCGGATGACGTCCTCGCGCGGGCGCAGCGTGGGGTCGCAGACCCGGTCGACGTCGCCGGCCACCCCGACCGCCGCGACGACCGCCCCGCTGCGGTCGCGCACCGCCGCGGCCACCTCGGCGACGCCGGGCAGGTGCTCGTCGACGGCGGCCGCCCAGCCCCCGTCTCGCACGTCGGCGAGCTGGCGCAGCAGCGTCGAGCGGTCGGGACTCGTGCGAAAGGTGAACGAGGGCAACTCTCCCGGCGGGAGGCAGCGCACGGCCGCAGGGTCGAAGGCGAGCAGCACCTTGCCGAGTGCTGTGGCGTGCAGGGGCAGACGGGCACCGGTCTCGATGGTCTGCCCGGGTGCGTCCGGGCGGAACACGTGATGGACCACGAGGGCCGACCCCTCGGAGAGGGCGGCGAGCCGGACGGCCTCGCCCGTCCTCGCAGCGAGCGCGTCGGTCCAGTTCAGGGCTCTCGACCGCAGCTCGTTGGGGTCGATGCGTTCGGACCCGAGGGTGAGCATCTCGGCACCGAGCAGGTAGCCACCCGACGCGGGGTCCCTGTCCACGAACCCGACGTCGACCAGGGTTGCGAGCAGGCCGTGGACCGTCGGCTTCGGCAGGTCGACGGCCAGGGCCACGCTCGCCAGCGAGGCCGGCTCTGCCTCCGCGGCGAGCGCCCGGAGGATCGCGGCGGCACGTTCCACCGACTGGATGCTGCCTGACACACCGTCGACGTTACTGTCGCCCGCTCTGCGGTGGCCTCCTTGGACATTCGGCGATGTCGAACGCCCCGACGTTCGGCGATGCCGAACGGAGGCGGTGGTGACGGGTGGACGGCGCGCCTAGCGTCCGGGCGATCAACTGTGGATCACCTGGTCAAAGGAGACCCTCCATGAACAGCAAGGAACCCAGTCTCACCGCCGAGCTGCTCGCCGAGTTCGCGGGCACGCTCGTCCTCATCCTCTTCGGGGTCGGGGTCGTCGCCCAGGTCGTCACGAGTGACGGCAGCCTCGGCGACCACGACTCCATCGCCTGGGCGTGGGGCCTCGGCGTCACGTTCGGCGTCTACACCGCGGCCCGGATCAGCGGTGCGCACCTCAACCCGGCCGTCACGGTGGCCCTCGCGGCCTTCGGCGGCTTCAGCTGGCGCAAGGTGCTGCCGTACTCGCTGGCCCAGCTCGCCGGAGCCTTCTCCGCCGCGCTCGTCGTGCGCTGGGTCTACGCCCAGGCGATCGGTGCCGTGGACCCCGGCCACACCATCAAGACCCAGGGCATCTTCTCGACGTTGCCCGGCAACGGGGCGCTCGACATCAGCACGTCGACGGCGCTCCTCGACCAGGTCGTCGGCACGGCCATCCTGCTCTTCCTCATCATGGCCGTGACCGACGCCCGGAACAACGCCCCGGTGGCGTGGGTCGCCCCCGTCGTCATCGGCCTGCTCGTCGTCGCCATCGGGATGGCCTGGGGCACGAACGCCGGCTACGCGATCAACCCGGCCCGCGACCTGGGCCCCCGGCTCGCGTCGTTCGTCACCGGCTACGGCACCGCCTTCTCCGACCAGCGCGGGGACCTCTACTTCTGGGTCCCCATCGTCGGGCCGCTCCTCGGCGGGCTCGTGGGCGCCGGCGCCTACCGCGCGCTCGTGGGGCGCCACCTTCCCGAGCCGGAGGCCGAGCAGGTTCCCGGCGAGGTCCCCACCGACGCCCCACGCGTCAGCACCGTCTCGTGACGGCGGTCCATCACCGCACCCTCACCACCCCCAGCGCCTCAACCCACTCAAAGGAGAGCACCATGGCTGACTTCGTCGGCGCCGTCGACCAGGGCACCACCAGCACCCGGTTCATGATCTTCGACCACTCCGGCAACGAGGTGGGCCGCCACCAGCTCGAGCACGAGCAGATCATGCCGAAGCCCGGCTGGGTGGAGCACAACCCCGTCGAGATCTGGGAGCGCACCGCTTCCGTGATCCAGACCGCCCTCAACCGGAACGGGTTGTGCGCCAAGGACCTTGCCGCGTTCGGCATCACCAACCAGCGCGAGACCACCGTCGTGTGGAACCGGCGCACTGGACGGCCCTACCACAACGCCATCGTGTGGCAGGACACCCGCACGGACCACATCGCCGCAGCGCTCGAGCGTGACGGGCGGGGCGACGTCATCCGTCAGAAGGCCGGTCTGCCACCGGCGACGTACTTCTCGGGCGGCAAGATCCAGTGGATCCTCGAAAACGTGCCCGGAGTGCGCGAGGACGCCGAGCGCGGCGACGCGCTGTTCGGGACGACCGACTCGTGGGTCATGTGGAACCTCACCGGCGGCGTACGCGGTGGCGTGCACGTCACCGACGTCACGAACGCCAGCCGCACCATGCTCATGAACCTCGAGACGCTCGACTGGGATGACGAGCTGCTGGCCATGTTCGGCGTGCCGCGACAGATGCTCCCCGAGATCCGGCCGTCGTCGGACCCGGAGCTCTACGGCCACACCCTCGAGAGCGGCCCGGTCGGCGGGGCGGTGCCGCTGTCGGCGATCCTCGGCGACCAGCAGGCCGCGATGGTCGGGCAGGTGTGCCTCGCCGCCGGCGAGGCCAAGAACACCTACGGCACCGGGAACTTCCTGCTGCTCAACACGGGTCACGAGCTGGTGCGCTCCGACAACGGCCTGCTGACGACCGTCTGCTACCAGTTCGGCAAGGAGAAGCCGGTCTACGCGCTCGAGGGCTCGATTGCCGTGACGGGTTCCGCCGTGCAGTGGCTCCGTGACCAGCTCGGCATCATCTCGGGAGCGGCCCAGAGCGAGACGCTGGCGCGCGAGGTCGACGACAACGGCGACGTGTACTTCGTGCCGGCCTTCTCGGGCCTGTTCGCGCCGTACTGGCGCTCCGACGCCCGTGGCGCCATCGTCGGGCTCTCGCGCTACAACACGAACGCGCACATCGCCCGGGCCACGCTCGAGGCGATCTGCTACCAGAGCCGTGACGTCGCCGACGCCATGGAGAAGGACTCGGGGGTCCGGCTCGAAGTGCTCAAGGTCGACGGTGGCGTCACCGCCAACTCCCTCTGCATGCAGATCCAGGCCGACGTCCTCGGCGTCCCCGTGAGCCGTCCCGTCGTCGCGGAGACGACCGCTCTCGGGGCGGCCTACGGAGCCGGGCTCGCCGTCGGGTTCTGGGAGTCGCCCGACGAGCTGCGCGAGAACTGGAACGAGGCTCGGCGGTGGGACCCGGAGTGGACCGAGGAGCAGCGCGAGGCCGGCTACGCCGGATGGCGCAAGGCCGTGACGCGGACCTTCGACTGGGTGGAGGTGTGACAGTGGCATCGGCCGCACGGCTCTCCCCCACCGAGCGGGCCCGAGCGCTGGAGTCGATGGCCGGTGAGGAGCTCGACGTGCTCGTCATCGGTGGCGGCGTGGTCGGCGCCGGCGCCGCCCTCGACGCCACGACGCGCGGGCTGCGGGTCGGCCTCGTCGAGGCACGCGACTACGCCGCCGGCACGTCGAGCCGGTCGAGCAAGCTCGTCCACGGTGGCCTGCGCTACCTCGAACAGCTCGACTTCCGACTCGTGCGCGAGGCGCTGCGCGAGCGTTCGCTGATCCTCCACCACCTGGCGCCGCACCTCGCCCGGCCCGTGCCGTTCCTCTATCCCCTGAAGCATCGGATCTGGGAACGGGTCTACGTTGGGCTGGGCGTGGCCCTCTACGACACGCTCGGCGGTCGGCACGGCGTGCCGGGGCACCGACACCTGACGCGTCGGGCGGCGCTGGCGCGGTTCCCCTCACTGCGCGAAGAGTCGCTCGTCGGGGCGATCGAGTACCACGACGGGCAGGTCGACGACGCGCGGCACACCATGATGGTGGCCCGCACGGCAGCCCAGCACGGCGCCCTCGTCGCGACGAGCGCCCGCGTCACCGGCTTCCTGCGCGACGGCGAGCGGGTCGTCGGCGCGATCGTCACCGACCTCGAGTCCGGGCGCGAGCACGTCGTCCGGGCGAGGCGGACCATCAACGCGGCCGGAGTGTGGAGCGACGAGCTGCAGGAGCTCGTCGGCGCCCGCACCGGCCCCTCCGTGCGAGCGTCCAAGGGGGTGCACATCGTCGTCCCGCGCGACCGCATCGAGGCGCACAGCGGCATCATCACCCGCACCGCCACGTCGGTCCTCTTCGTCATCCCGTGGGACGACCACTGGATCATCGGCACGACCGACACCGACTGGGCCCTGGACCGCGCACACCCCGCCGCGAGCCGCTCGGACATCGAGTACCTGTTGTCGCAGGCCAACCGGGTCCTCGCAACGCCGCTGCGACCTGAGGACGTCGTCGGTGTCTACGCCGGCCTGCGTCCACTGCTGTCGGGCGAGTCGGACGAGACGAGCAAGCTGTCGCGCGAGCACGCGGTCGTCTCGCCGGTGCCGGGCCTCGTCATGGTGGCCGGCGGCAAGTACACGACCTACCGCGTCATGGCACGCGACGCGGTGGACGCCGCGGTGCGCGACCTGCCCACCCCGGCGGCTGAGTCGTGCACCGAGAACGTCCCCCTCGTGGGCGCGGACGGCTTCGCGGCCGCGTGGAACCGACGGCGCCTCACGGCCGAAGAGCTGGGCGTGGACGCCGACCGGGTCGAGCACCTGCTGCGCCGCTATGGGACGCTGCTCGACGAACTGGCCCTGACCCTCGCCGAGAGGCCCGACCTCGCAGAGCCGTTATCCGGCGCACCCGAGTACCTGCGGGTCGAGGCGTGGTACGCGGCCGCCGCAGAGGGCGCGCTCCACCTCGACGACGTGCTGACGCGCCGCACTCGCATCTCCATCCTCACGCCCGACCGCGGCGTGGCGGCCGCCGAAGAGGTCGCGGCCATCGTCGCGCCCGTGCTCGGCTGGGACGCCGACGACGTCGAGCGGGAGGTGAGCCACTACCGGGCACGCGTCGAGGCCGAGCTCCAGTCGCAGTGCGAGCCGGACGACCTGACGGCTGACGCGGCAAGGCTTGGAGCCCCGGACGTGCGCGGCAAGGGTGCGAGCGGTCGAGCTCCGGACGTGGCGACGGTGTCCTCCTGAGCCGTTGCCCTGAGCCGTTGCCCTGAGCCGTCGCCCTGAGCCGTCGCCCTGAGACACGACCCGCCCTCGCCTGCCATGTGTGCCGCCCGCGCCATCTCGTCGGTGGAACGGGCGGCGCTCGTGGCACGCGCGTCCTTGCGCGCCCGGCTACGCCGTGCCGTCCGTTCGGCCCGCGCTCAGCCTGCTGCCGGGCGCGCCCAGGGCCCCGGTCGCCAGGACCGGGTGTGGGGCGCGGTCGCTACAGGTGCCAGGTGACGCCGGTCGGCGTGACGGTTGCTGCGAGGCCGCGCTGGTGGACGACGGTGTGGTGGCGCCCGCAGAGAAGCGCGCCGTTGAGCATGTCGGTGCGTCCACCGGAGATCCAATGCACGACGTGGTGCGCATCGCACCACTGGGGAGGGACGGTGCAGTCGGGGAACGAGCAGCCCCCGTCGCGGACGGCCAGCGCCCGTCGCTGGGCGGGTGTGAAGAGTCGTTGCGTGTAGCCGAGGTCGAGCACCTCGGACCGCGCCCCGAGGACCATCGGGACGATGCCCGCCTCGCAGGCGAGGCGGCGCACCGCTGAGGGCGACACGGCGGCGTCGGTGTCGAGCAGGCCGGCGCCCCGCACCTGCTCGAGCAACGCCTCGAGGCTCATCGTGACGACGAGGGTGGTGCGCGGCGAGCGGGTCACCCCTTCGGGCGCGGCCACTCCCCGACCGACGATCTCGAGGAGCGCGTCGGCCCGGCGCGTGGCCGGAGTGCGCGGGTCGACGTCACCGACGCCGCCGTCGAGGCAGAGGTCGGGGCGCGGCGCCGAGAGGGCGTCGACGGCTGACTCGACGATCGCTGCTCCCTCGGGGTCGAGGCGCAGCTCGAACACCGAGAAGCCTGCGCATGACCTGACCTTGCGGAAGGAGCGGCCCAGTCGCAGCCCGGCCTCCTCGGACTCGAGCTCGGCCGGGGGCTTGAGGGTGGCGCGAGCGTGCGCGATGAGACGGGCCAGCTCGCGTCGGCCGAGCAGGTGGCACTCCTCGACCATGGAGTGGATGATCGCGGCAAGGTGGTCGGGGTCGGCGATGCGCGCCACGTCGTCGTGGAGACGGACGATGGCAGCGGCGTGCGCGACCGGGACCTCGGAGGCAGCAACCCGCTCGGCGAGGCGCGCCCAGCGCGGCTCGTTCATCGCGGAGCCGACCCGCGTGACAGCGGCCGCCTCGGGGCCGTCGAGCTCACCGTCAGCCTGGCTGCGCAGCCAGTCGGTGCGCGAGAGCCCCTCGTCGGTGCCGAGCCCGCGGGAGTCGGCCTCGCGCGCCAGCACGGCGGTCAGCGAGTGGCTCAGCTGCCGCACCTGCTGGGCCTGGCCGATGACCGCGCCGACCTCGTGCTCGGGAAGCGACCACGTGGGGAAGTCGCGGGTCAGGTCGCGCAGCGTGTCGGCCATCGAGCGAAGCACGTCGACGAGGCTCTCGCGCTCGATCACGGCTGCTGTGCTCATGTCTTCACTGTAGGCTCGACCACTGACAATGCATGACTTCGTCACACATCGAGGAGCAGCATGCCGCCCACCAGGCGCGAAGCACGCCGGTCCAGCACCCCGCCCCAGGCCGCGGCGAGAGCCGACCGCACGAAAGTGCTCTCGGTCCGCCTCACGAGCGAGGAGCTCGACGCGCTGACCGCACGGGCCATCGAGACGGGCGTGGGCCCCTCGACGCTGGCGCGCACCCTGGTCCGTCGCGGGCTCGGGATCGGACCGACCGAGGCAACGGCCGCACGATCAGCAGGGCTCGACCCGGCGGCTCCTGCACCCTCTCCCCCGTCGACGCTCGAGGCCCGACTCGCCGAACATCTCACCATCGGCCTCGCCGCCCGCGTCGAGGCGCTCGAGAGGTGGGTGGCCGAGCACTGAGCCCGGCAGCATCCGGAGGCACACGGCATACGCAGGGGTTGCCGGCATACGCAGGCGATCGACCGGGACCCTGCCCGTGTCGCCCACCCGCCTCGACGCACTACCGTCGGGGGGTGAGCGATCGAGGGACGGAACCAGAGCAGCGCGACGACGCCGACCAGCCCGAGCAGGTGACCTTCGCCGACCTCGGGCTCGACGAGCGCGTGCTCAAGGGCCTGCGCGACGTCGGCTACGAACACCCGTCGCCGATCCAGGCCGCGACGATCCCGGCGCTGCTCGACGGACGTCACGTCGTCGGGCTCGCACAGACGGGCACGGGCAAGACGGCCGCCTTCGCGCTGCCGATCCTCAGCCGGCTCGACCTCAAGCAAAAGGCGCCGCAGGCGCTCGTGCTCGCCCCGACGCGCGAGCTCGCGCTGCAGGTCTGCGAGGCGTTCGAGAGGTATGCCGCCCGCCTCCCCGGCGTGCACGTGCTGCCGGTCTACGGCGGGCAGGCCTACGGCGTGCAGCTGAGCGCGCTGCGGCGCGGTGTGCACATCGTCGTCGGCACGCCCGGACGCATCATGGACCACCTCGACAAGGGCACGCTCGACCTCAGCCAGCTGCGCTTCCTCGTGCTCGACGAGGCCGACGAGATGCTCAAGATGGGCTTCGCCGAGGACGTCGAAACGATCCTCGCCGACACGCCCGACGACAAGCACGTCGCGCTCTTCTCGGCGACGATGCCGGCGCAGATCCGGCGCATCTCGAAGAAGTACCTCACCGACCCGGTGGAGATCACGGTCGAGACGAAGACGACCACGTCGCCCAACATCACGCAGCGCTACCTGACGGTCAGCTACCCGCAGAAGGTCGACGCCCTGACGCGCATCCTCGAGGTCGAGAACTTCGAAGGCATGATCGTCTTCGTCCGCACCAAGAACGAGACCGAGACGCTCGCGGAAAAGCTTCGTGCCCGGGGCTTCTCGGCGATGGCGATCAACGGTGACGTCGCCCAGGCGCAGCGCGAGCGCACGGTCGAGCAGCTGAAGTCCGGCAAGCTCGACATCCTCGTGGCAACCGACGTCGCCGCCCGCGGGCTCGACGTCGAGCGCATCAGCCACGTCGTCAACTACGACATCCCCACCGACACCGAGTCCTACGTCCACCGCATCGGCCGAACCGGGCGTGCCGGGCGTAGCGGCGACGCGATCTCGTTCGTCACTCCCCGGGAACGCCACCTGCTCAAGGCGATCGAGAAGGCGACGCGGCAGTCGCTCGTCCAGATGTCCATGCCGACGGTCGACGACATCAACGCAACCCGCCTCACGCGGTTCGACGACGCCATCACCGAGGCGCTCTCGACCGACCGCGTCGACTTCTTCCGCGACGTCATCGCGCACTACGTGAACGAGCACAACGTGCCCGAGGCCGACGTCGCTGCCGCGCTGGCGGTGGTGCTGCAGGGCGACGAGCCGATGCTGCTCGAGCCCGAGCCGGAGCGTCCGGCCCGTCGCAGCTTCGACCGGGACGACCGACAGCGCGGTGACCGGCGTGACGGTCGCCGTGACGGTCGCCGTGACGGTCGCCGTGACGACCGGCGTGACGATGGGCGCGACGACCGCTCCGGCGCGCGCGCGCGTGACGACCGGCGCGGCGACCGACGCGACCGCGGCCGTGGGGGTTCGAGCGGGCCGCTCGCCACCTACCGGATCGCCGTCGGCCGGCGACAGCACGTCGAGCCCCGCCAGATCGTCGGCGCCATCGCCAACGAGGGTGGCCTCGGACGAGCAGACTTCGGGCACATCGACATCCGCGCCGACCATTCCCTCGTCGAGCTGCCCGCCGACCTGCCCGCGGGCGCCTGGGAGCGGTTGCGCGGCACGCGGATCTCGGGCCAGCTCATCGAGCT
>CBHRRQ010000012.1:0-29382 GCA_966081555.1 uncultured Terrabacter sp. | reverse complement strand
CGTGGGCGTCGGTGATGGTGACCTCGGTGCCGCCCTTGCCGTAGCAGAGCGGGCCGGGGTCGGCGCCGGCCGACTGCGGTCCGACCTTGAGCGAGCCCTCCGGGGAGATCCAGGCGATGGAGCCGCCCCCGGCGCCGACGGTGACGACGTCGATCATCGGGATCTTGCTCGGGTAGGCGCCGACGCTGCCCTCGGTCGTGAGGGTCGGCTCGCCGGCGAGGACGACGGAGACGTCGGTGGAGGTGCCGCCGCCGTCGCACGTGAGCACCTTGTCGAAGCCCGCGCGGCCGGCGATGAGACCGGCGCCGAGAGCGCCCGCGGCGGGGCCGGACAGGACTGTCGTGATGGGCTGGTGGACGACCTCGTCGGCCGAGAGCACGCCGCCGTTGGACTTCATGATGTAGAACGGCAGCTTCTCGCTGCTGCTGACGAAGTCGTCGAGCCGCTGGTGGATGTTCGCGACGTAGCGGCTGACGTTGGGCTTGACCGCGGCGTCGACGAGGGTCGTCATGGAGCGCTCGTACTCGCGGTACTCCCGCAGCACCTCCGAGCTGATCGACACGACGGCGTCGGGGTGCTCGCGGCGCAGCACCTCGCGCATGGCGAGCTCGTGGCTGTCGTCGGCGTACGAGTGGAGCAGGCACACGCCGATGGTGGCGATGCCGCGGTCCTTGAACCACCGGGCGACGGCGACGGCGCCGTCCTCGTCGAAGGGGCGGATCTCGTTGCCCTCGAAGTCCATCCGGCCGCCGACCGTCTTGACGAAGTCTGCCGGCACGATGCGGGGCGGCTTCACCCAGAAGTAGGAGTTGCCGTAGCCGTCGGGCACGGCCTGCCGGGCGATCTCGAGGATGAACTCGTAGCCCTCGGTCGTGATGAAGCCGAGCGCCTCGACCTTGCCCTCGAGCAGCTTGTTCGTCGCGACCGTCGTGCCGTGCGAGACGGCCGAGATGTCGTCGCCGGTCGCGCCCATGAGGTCGAGGACCTTGCGCACGCCCGCGAGGAAGCCGTCGGCCGGGTTGCTCGGCGTCGACGGCGTCTTCGTCGTGACCAGCTCGCCGGAGTCCTCGTCGAGCGCGACGACGTCGGTGAACGTGCCGCCGGTGTCGATGCCGATCCGGATCCGGCGTGGTGCGGAGGTGCCTGCTGTCATGGTCAGGATTCAACCGGTGGCGCGCCCGCCGCGGCGTTGGCACATCGTGCCAACAAGGACCCTCGTTCGGCCCAACCCTCGCCAGTCAGGGATCGACGCGTACGGAGTGTTCTTTCGATCTGAATCGGATCGAGAGAGCACTCCGTCACGCGCTCGAGCGTGTGCTCAGCCCCGGTGCCCGATCGAGAGAACGCTCCGTCACCGGGTCGTGCGGACCGCGAGGAGGGCCTCGGCCTCGTCGGCGGCCAACGGGCGGGTCCGGGCCTCCTCGGCGAGGACGGCCGCGAAGCCCCGCGCGGCGACGGCATACCTCTCGTCCTCCAGCACGCGGACGACCGCGGCCGCGATCTGCTCCGGTGGGGCGGAGGAGCGCACCCGCACGCCGGCACCCAGACGCAGCACGCGTACGGTGTCGTCCTTCTGGTCGCGGCCCATCGGCAGGCAGACGAGGGGGACACCGGCGGCGAGCGAGCGCATCACCGTGCCGTGGCCGGCGTGCGTCACCACGGCGGCCGCGCGACGCAGCACCAGGCTGTGCGGCGCGGCCCTGATGACGTCGACGTTGGCCGGCGCCGACACGGCCGCCGGGTCGACCGCGCGACCGGTGGTGACGAGGCCGCGCACCGGGAGCCGGCCGAGCGCGGCGCAGATGCGCTCGAGCGTCTCGGCCTGGTCCTGGTGGACCGAGCTGAGCCCCACCAGCACGAGCGGCCGAGCATCGTGCGCGTCGTCGTCCCAGCGCCCGACCCAGCGCCCGGCCCAGCCGGGGTCGTCGAGCTGCGGCCCGACGTAGCGGACGTTGCTCGGCAGGTGCGGGGTGGCGAAGTCGAAGGAGGGGCTGGTGAGCACCAGCACGGCGTTCGCGTGGTCGAGCATGCCGAGCAGCTCCTTGACGGGGGAGAGGCCGTATGCCGCACGAACTGCGTTGAGCTGCTTGGTCATTCCGGCGGAGGCGCGCTGGATCGCGAAGAGCGCTGCCGCCTCGCGGGCACGGCTCGCGGGGCCGCGAGCCAGCGACCAGCCGGTGCCGAACGGCGGGAGGCCGCGCGTCGGTCGGGCGTAGATGTTGGCCATGAGGGCCGCGAAGGGCAGCCGGGTCGCCTCCGCGCCGATGACCATGCCGGGGATCGTGCCCTCGACGAGCACGGCATCGGCTGCATGACGGTTCGCGGCGTCCATGACGTCGCGCGCGAAGAAACCCGCGGGGCCGACCATTACGCGCTCCCGGACGCGTCGGAGCCGCTTGAGGGGGCTGCCGGTCTCGAACTCCCTGATCATGTCGGTCTGCTCGGCGACCGAGCCGATCTGTGGGGCGGTCTGCCAGGGCAGGTAGTCGCACCCCGCCGCCCGCGCCACGTCCTCCGCCGTGGGGTCCGCGAGCACCAGCACCTCGGGCCCGCGCCGCACGAGCGCGGCCGCGACCCCCATCATCGGCGGCAGCGTGCCCCCGGCGTCGATGGCGACCATGAGAAAGCGTCCGGGTCCCGCTCGCGCCGCCGCTGCGGTCCCTGTCACTTGAGCGCCTCGTTCACCGTCTTCACGACGAGGTCCGGGTCATCGCCCTGCACGTAGTGCGTCGACTGCTTCGAGACGACCACGGTGCCGTCCGTCGAACGACCGGCCAGCCACCGGTGACCAGCCGCCCACGCCCCGTGCAGCGCCGTCCCGTCCATGCCCGGCACCGGCCCTTCGTCCCGTCCGGCCTCGATGATCCGTATCGGCACGTCCACGACCGGCAGGCGTGCGACGCGGTCCATCGCCTTCGGGTCGAGACTCTCGCGGTTCGTCCTGGGGTCCCGGTCCCGGGCGACGTCGCGGAGCAGGTTGCTGATGTCGGGGTTGCCGACGTCGGGCTTGGGCAGGTGGGTCAGGAACCACGTCTCGTACGGGGGTGTGGGCGGGTCGAGCAGGACCATCGCGCGAACGTCCTTCGGGTGCTGCGCGGCCCACGTGTACGCGAGAGGTCCGCCCATCGAGTGGGCAACCACCACGACGGGGCGCGGCAGCTTCAGCCTCGTGACGACGCCGTCGAGCTGTGCGGCGAGGTCGCCGAAGTCCTGGATGTCCGGCGGTGAGTCGCTCCGGCCCACGCCGAGGCGGTCGTAGGTGCAGGTGCGGGCGCCCGCAGCGATGCGGGCCTGCACGGGGTCCCACGACTCCATGGGCGACGCGTAGCCGCTGAGGAGGATGACCGAGGGGCCCTGACCGGCGCACCGCGTGACGAACGTCTTCCCCTTGACGATCACCTGCCCCTCCGGCTCGAGCGTGGGCAGGACCGTTGGCGTGGCGGTGGACGTCGGTGGCGGGGGCTGGCCCGACGCGGAGGTGCAGGCGCCCAGGGTGGCTGCCGCGAGGGCGAGGCCGCAGAGGAGAGCGGGAGCGCGACGTGTCCGACCTTGCATGGTGAACCCCCGGTGCACGGGCGGCTCCCCGGGAGCTCCGGAGAGCGCACCCTCTAGTCTCCCAGCGCTCGGGGCCCGTGGCCGTGGAACCGCGCTTTCGACGCGGACCTGAAGGACTACGCCTCAGCCGGCCTCGCCGCGGTGGATCGGCGCGTGCGGGAACGGCGTCTCGGCGGCGCCCTCGAGCTCGGCCCGGTGGTTGCGGATGAGGTCGAGGTTGCGGTCGCGCAGGTGGTCGAACGCCTGGCCGACGTTCGAGCCCGGCGTCAGCGACGCCAGCGCCTCGGCCGGGTCGAGCCGGGCGGTGACCCAGCCCGGGTGGGTCGCGGCCTTGGCGACGATGTGCCCGACCGGCGTCACGATGTGCGAGTTGCCGAAGTAGAGGACGCCCGCGGGGTCCTGCCCGACGGCGTTCGCGCCGATGACGTAGACGTGGTTGTCGTAGGCGCGGGCCCGCGAGGTGAGGTCCCAGATGTCGGCCGAGCGCAGCAGCGCCGAGGGGCGGCAGATGACCTCGGCGCCCTGCACCGCCTCGATGCGCGAGAGCTCGGGGTAGTCGCCGTCGAAGCAGATGATCATGCCGATGCGCCCGAGGTCGGTGTCGCACACGGTCACGGTGTCGCCGGGCGTGACCCAGCCGCCGCCGCTGACGATCTCGGAGCAGAACGGGTGGGTCTTGCGGTAGACGCCGAGCACCTCGCCGGCGGGGTCGATGAGCATCGACGAGTTGTAGACGATGCCGCGCTCGGGGCCGCGCTCGTAGGTGCCGACGCAGAGGTGCACGCCGAGCTCGCGGGCCGCGGCCTGGAACGGCTCGCCCATCGCGCCGGGCAGCTCGGTGACGAGGTCCCAGAGCTCCTCCTTGGAGCAGCCGGGCGTGAAGCCGGTGGTCGCGGTCTCGGGGAGCACGACGAGCTCGGCTCCGGTGGCCTCGACACACGTGCGCGTCATGTCGATGCACGCGTCGATGTTGGCCCGGATCGTGTCGGGCGAGAGCTTCTCGGGGACCGGGGCCACCTGGACGGCGGCGGCGGTGAAGGCGCGCATCGTCAGCCCCTCCCGATCGCCCAGCCGACGACGACGCCGACGATCGCGACCACGCCCCCGGTGACGACCCCGAGGGCGTAGTCGCGAACTCTGGACCTCTCGGCGGGGACGGGCCGGCCGGCATACACGGTGCCCGTGCCGCTCGGCTGGGTGACGGCAGACCCAGCAGGTATGCCGCCTGCTGTCGCCGGTGCCGCGGGTGCGGTCCCGCTCGGGGCGGCTGCGGCGGCCGGGCGGACGCCGGCGATGTCGGCATCGACCGCCGAGAAGAACTGTCCGGCCATCTTCTTCGTCACGCCGGCGAGCATGCGCTGCCCCACGCCGCCGATGACGCCACCGACCGCCGCGTCGGCGTCGTAGGTGAGGTCGGTGCCGCCGGCGGCGCCCGGTGCGAGCCGCACGACGACGTCGGCGTCGACGGTGCCGGGAGCCCCTGCGCCGGAGGCCTTCATCGTGAACGAGTCGGGGTGCTGCGGGTCGCGCAGTGAGACCTCGCCGTCGTAGGTGCCCTTGATCGCGGCCACGCCCGCTGTCACCGTCATCGCGTAGTGGTCGGGGCCGAGCTCGGTGAGGCGCTCGCAGCCGGGGAGGCAGCGGGCGAGCACGGCCGGGTCGTGGAAGGCGTCCCAGACCTGCTGGGGATCGGACGCGAGGGTCGCGGATCCGGAGATCTTCATGACGTCGGCTCCTTCGGTGACGTGCTGGACGCGCTGGGCGTGCTGGCGTGACGGTGCAGGGTGGGGACCTCGCCGGCCGCGTGATGGCGGCGCAGCTCCCACAGGTCGTTGGGCGAGATGGGCATGCGGGTGATCGGGAACCCCTCGGCGTCCTCGATGGCGGAGGCGATGACGGCTGACACCGGGATGCACCCGGCCTCGCCGGCACCCTTGATGCCCAACGGGTTCAACGGTGACGGCGTCTCGAGGTGGTCGGCCTCGACCGTCGGCACCTCGGACGCGTAGGGCATGAGGAAGTCCATGAAGCTCGCGTTGAGCAGCTGCCCCGAGTCGTCGTAGGCCATCCGCTCGTAGAGCGCGCCGCCGACGCCCTGCGCCACGCCGCCGTGCACCTGGCCCTCCACGATCATCGGGTTGATCATCGTGCCGCAGTCGTGAATGACGCAGTAGCGCAGGATCCTGATCTCGGCCGTGACGGGGTCGGTCTCGACGATCGCGGCGTGCATGCCGTTGGCGAACGTCGCCTGGGTGGGGGAGTAGAAGCCCTTGCCCTCGAGCCCGGGCTCCTCGCCCTCGGCGACCGGAGGCTTGTCGGGGTCGAAGGTGCCGGCGAACTGCGTCGCGGCACGGGCGGCTTCGTCGAAGGCGTACCTGAGCGGGTTGGAGAGCACCGACACGGTGCCGAGGCTCATCGAGGTCGTCGGGGCGCCCTTGACGCGAACGGTCCCCTCGACGATCTCGAGGTCGTCGGGCGAGACCTCCAGGGCGTCGGCGGCGATGCGCAGGGCCTTCTCACGCACCTTCCGGGTGGCGAGCGCGATGGCGCTGCCGCTCATGACGGCGGCGCGCGACGCGAAGGTGCCCACGGCATACGCCATCTTGCGGGTGTCGCCGGTGGTCACGTGGACGTCCTCGAGGCGCACGCCGAGCTCCTCGGCGACGATCTGGGCGAAGACGGTCTCGTGGCCCTGGCCCTGCGACGTCAGGCCGGTGGACACGTTGACGCGGCCGCTCGTCTCGACCTGGATGTGGCCGCCCTCGTAGGGCCCGACGCCGGTTCCTTCGACGTAGCAACCGATCCCGAGCCCGACCTTGCGGCCCTCGGCCTCGGCGTGGCGCCGGTAGTCGGCGAAGTCGTCCCAGCCGACGAGCTGCTTGAGCTTGGCCAGGCTCGCGGGGAAGTCGCCCGAGTCGTACTTGAGCGGGCGACCGTCCTGGAAGAGCAGGCCGTGGTCGTAGGGCATCTCGCTCGGGAGGATGAAGTTGCGCGAGCGCACCTCGGTGCGGTCGAGGCCGAGCTCGTCGGCGATGGCGTCCATCGTGCGCTCCATCGCGAAGCAGCCCTGCGGTCGGCCGGCACCCCGGTAGGGCGTCACGAGAACGGTGTTCGTGTAGAGCGACCAGAACTCACAGCGGTAGGCGCCCGGCTTGTAGGGTCCGAGCAGCTGGGTCGAGGTGATGATCGGGACGATGATGCCGTAGGGCGTGTAGGCGCCGTTGTCGTGCCAGAACTTCACGTCGAGGCCGAGCACGCGGCCCTCATCGTCGAAGCCGACGGTGACCTGCTGGAGCTGGCCACGCTCGTGCGCGGAGCTGATGAAGTGCTCGCGGCGGTCCTCGGCCCACTTGACCGGCCGGTCGAGCAGCCTTGCGGCCCAGGGGACGAGCACCTCCTCGGGCCAGGGGTGCATGATCTTGACGCCGAAGCCGCCGCCGACGTCGGGCGCGATGCACTCGACCTTCGCGAGCGGCAGGTCGAGCTTGGCGGCGACGGCGGCGCGCACCCCGGTCGAGGTCTGGGTCGAGGAGTACATGCGCAGCTCGCCCCGCTCACGGTCCCAGCGAGCGTAGACGCCCTTGCCCTCCATGGGCATGCAGGCGCTGCGCTCGATGTCGAGCTCGAGCGTCAGGGTGTGGGGTGCCGAGGCCAGCGCCGCGCCGACGTCGCCGACCTCCTGCAGCATGTGGGCCGCGACGTTGCCGGGCACGTCGTCGTGGACGAGGCGCTCGCCGTCGCGCGCCGACTCGATGCCGACGACGACGGGCAGCTGCTCGTAGGTGACGCGGATGCGTTGGCAGGCGTCCTCGGCGACGTAGCGGTCGGTCGCGACGACCATGGCCACGGGCTCGCCGACGTGGTTGACCTCGTCGCGCGCGAGAGCGTAGCCGGTGCGGCCGTGGGTCAGGGTGGGGTGCGGGATGAGCAGCGGGAGCGGCTCGCCGACGCGTCCGGGGAGGTCCTCGTGCACGTAGATGCCGACGACACCCTCGATCTCGATCGCGTCGGACGCGTCGATGTCGACGATGCGTGCGTGCGCGTGCGGGCTGCGCACGAAGGCGGCGGCGAGGGCGTCGTTGCCGAGGTCGTCGAGGTAGCGGCCACCGCCGGTGACGAGTCGGGGGTCCTCCTTGCGCCTGATCGGCGCGCCGAACATCTGCGTCGTCATGCGCGCTCCTCGCCGGCTCGCTCGGCCTTGATCTCGGCGGCGCGCAGCACGCTCTTGACGATGTTCTGGTAGCCGGTGCAGCGGCACAGGTTGCCCGAGATCGCCTCTCGTGCCTGCTCGCTCGTTGGTGACGGGTTCTCGTCGAGGTAGGCCGTGACGGTCGTGAGGAACCCGGGCGTGCAGAAGCCGCACTGCAGCCCGTGGCACTCGGCGAACGCCTGCTGGACGGGGTTCATCGACTCTCCGGTCGGGGCGACACGCGCGTCGGGAGCCGAGCACAGGCCCTCGACCGTCGTGATCGCGTGGTCCTGGGCTGTGACCGCGAACATGAGGCACGAGCGCATCGGGGCGCCGTCGACGAGCACGGTGCACGCGCCGCAGACCCCGTGCTCGCACCCGACGTGCGTGCCGGTGAGCTCGAGGTCGTGGCGGAGGAAGTCGGACAGGAGGCGGCGCGCCGGCACCCGGGCCGACCGGCGTATGCCGTTGACCGTGACCGTCACGTCGTGGAGCGTCTCGCCGGCGGTGTGCGTCACGTCGGTCATGATGTCCTTCCAGATCCAGTCGAGTGCCCACTTTCCCGCGTCGGGAACTGGGCACTCGACGGGGCGGTGCGGGAGACGGGTGCGTCGGCTCCCCCCTCGGTCGAGTGCCCACTTTCCGTCACGGCGCGGGCGGCGGCTCGGGGGAGCACCCGGCGGGTCAGCTCGGTGACGAGCATGCGGCGGTACTCGGCGGTGGCGTGGATGTCGCCCTCGGGGTCGACGTGCTCGTGTACTGCGTCGGCCGCGGCGCTCACGGCGGCGGCCCACGCGTCGCCACCGGGCTCGACGCCGACGAGCGCCGGCCCGAGGTCGAGCACCGACGGCACGTCGGTGACCGACACGAACGAGGCCCGGGCGCCCGACACGACGCCGTCGGTGACGGTGACGGCCACGCCGACACCTGCCATCGCGTAGTCGCCGTGCCGGCGTGCCGCCTCGACGAACGCGGTTCCGGTGCCCGCGGCGAAGCGGCCGAAACGCACCGCCACGGCGAGCTCCTCGGCCTCGAGCGACGTCTCGAGCGCGCCGAGGAAGAAGCCGCGCCAAGGGATCTCACGGGAGCCGGAGGGTCCTGCGGCCTCGACGACACCCTCGGTGAGGGCGAGGATCGCCGGCATCTCGCCCGCGGCGTCAGCGTGCGCGATCGAGCCGACCGTGGTGCCGCGGTTGCGGATCGCCGGGTGTGCGACGTTGACGAGCGCCTGGCGCAGGAGGGGGAGGGCGGCATACGCCTCCTCGGAGCGCTCGAGGCCGGCGTGGCGCACGAGGGCGCCGACGCGCACGGCCCCGGTGGTGACCTCGACGGCGTCGAGGCCCGCGACGCGGTGGATGTCGACGAGGTGGGCCGGTGAGGCCAGGCGCATGTTGAGGATCGGGATGAGGCTCTGCCCGCCCGCGAGGACCTTGCCGTCGTGTCCGACCTCGGTGAGGACGGCGACGGCTTCCTCGACGCTGAGAGGGGCGTGGTGCTCGAAGGGGGCGGGCTTCACCGAACTGATCCTGCCTTCCGATCCGGCTTCGTACTAGTGATCGTTGTGCATCGCTGACCGTGCGCTTTTGGCAACTCTTGCCCTGACCGGCTGTGGGCCCCCGACTGGGCGTCGAGGGCCCACAGCGACGTGCGTTGCGCCAGGCTGCAGGAGGTGTCAGCGGCGCCGGTCCGGGCCGCCGGGGGCGTCCTGGTAGAGGTCGTCGATGCCGTCTGCGTCGCCGTAGTCACCCTCGCGCTGGCCGAGCGAGATCATGGTCCCGCCGGCCGCGTCGGCGCGTTCTCGCAGGTCGGCGGGCGCCACGGCGCGGGCGACGTGGAACGCCCCGACGGCGACGATGGTGCCGAGCGCGATGCCGCTCAGCGTGAAGCTGTCGGTGAAGACGAGCTTGACGTCACCGATGCCGATGACGATGCCGGCCGCGACCGGGACGAGGTTGATGGGGTTGCCGAAGTCGACCCCGTTCTCCTTCCAGATCTTCGCGCCGAGCAGGCCGATCATGCCGTAGAGCACGACGGTGATGCCGCCGAGCACGCCGCCGGGCACCGACGACACGAGCGCGCCGAACTTCGGCGAGAGACCGAAGACGATGGCCACGATCGCAGCGACGTAGTACGCCGCGGTCGAGTAGACGCGCGTCGCGGCCATGACGCCGATGTTCTCCGCGTACGTCGTCGTGGGCGAGCCACCCACCGAGGAGGCGATGACGGTGCCCACGCCGTCGGCGGCGATGGCGCGACCCATGTACGGGTCGAGGTCGGACTTCGTCATCTCGGCGACGGCCTTGACGTGGCCGGTGTTCTCGGCGATGAGCGCGATGACGGCCGGCAGCACGAGGAGGATCGCCGCGACCGAGAACGACGGTGCGTGGATGCCGACGAGCGGCTTGCCGTCGGCGCCCAGGGTGCCCGTGCTCGGCGGCAGGCCGAACCACGGCTGGCTCGCGAGGTTGTCGAAGTTGGTGCGGAAGTGCGTCGTGACCTTGCCGGCGCCGGCGTCGAAGCTCGTGATCTGGCCGAAGACCTTGTCGAAGATCCACGAGATGACGTAGCCGAAGATGAGCGCGAGGAAGACCGCGATGCGCGAGATGAAGCCCTTGAAGGCGACGGCGCAGATGATCGTGAACGCCATGACGAGCAGCGCCACCCACTGGTCCTGGGGCCAGTAGATGTTGGCGACGACGGGCGCGAGGTTGAACCCGATGAGCATGACGACCGCGCCGGTGACGACCGGCGGCAGCACCCGGTGCAGGATCGAGGACCCGAGGAAGTGGATCGCGATGCCCACGAGCGCGAGCACGAGGCCCGCGACGAGGATCGCGCCGGTGACCTCCTGCGAGGTGCCGCCCTGCGCGCGGATGGCCGCGACGCCGCCGACGAAGCTCGCCGACGTGCCGAGGTAGCTCGGCACCCTGCCGCCCACGATCAGCAGGAAGCAGATCGTCGCGATGCCGCTCATCATGATCGCGAGCTGCGGGTTGAGCCCCATGACGAGGGGGAAGACGAACGTCGCACCGAACATCGCGACGACGTGCTGGGCGCCGAGGCCCACGGTCTTGCCCCACGACAGTCGCTCGTCAGGAGCGACGACGTCGTCGGGGCCCATGGTCCTGCCGTCCCCGTGAAGTTTCCAGCCCAAAGCCATTCCGACTCCTATGGTTGCCGCATCGGGTGATGCGGGTCACGTCCCACTCCGGGATGGGCGAAAACTACTCCCACATCAGGGGATTGCGTTCGTCAAACGTTGATACACGCCGACGGAGTGCCTCTGGCACTACCTGACGTATGCCCTCTGCCCGACTTGTCGGGTCCTGCGACGTTGCGGGAAGTTCGCTCCCCCTCGGGGGTCCGATGTTCCACGAAGCGGCAGCGCCCACTCGTACTCACGATCACGACGACCGGCCTTGCCGGAAGGTGACTGGGACCTGCCGGGTGGGAGCCTGTGCGCGCTCGGCGTCCGGATGTAGCGGCGTTCGGCCGGACTCTCACAGCCGGCCGTGACGTGGGCCAGAACCTCGAGCAGGAGCGCGGTCACCTTGGCGCGGACGCTCGGCCAGCGCCTGGCGCAGACGCTCGGCGCTGGTGAGCTCGAGGCCGATCGCCTTGGCGGCAACGGCGAGGGCGCGTCATCCACAGGGCGAGGATGTGGAAGATCACTCCCGCTGTAGGGGGTTCGAAGCTCCACGAACGGAGCCATGCGGCATACGGCCGGGGCTGTGAGGCCTCAGATGCCTCGCATCTGGTGGATCTTGAGCGCGAGGGCGAGGGTCAGTCGCAGGTCGGGGTCGGTCGTGAACGGGCCGAGGATCTTCTCGAGCTTGCCGATGCGGTAGCGCAGCGTGTTGTAGTGGAAGAAGAGCAGCCTGGCCGTCTCGGCGACGTTGAGGTTGGTGTCGAGCAGCACGCCGAGGGTCTCGCGCAGGCCGGCGTACTCGGGCGACTCGTCGGTGGCCAGCTCGCGCAGCGACTCGGAGACGAACCGTCGCAGGTCGGCGCCGTCGGGGATGAGCGCGAGCAGCCGGTAGATGCCGAGACCGTCGACGTGGGTGAGGGCGCCGTCGCCGTGCATCTGGCGCCCGACGGTGACCGCCGACAGCGCCTCGTCGTAGGCCTGGGGCAGGGAGGCGACGGAGACGAACGGCCGCGAGACGCCGGCCGAGAAGCTGCGCCGGCCGCCGCCGCCGTCGCCGCGGACGACGCGCACGTACTCGCCGACGACCCGCATGACCTGGTCGGTGTCGGCCTGCGGAGGCACGCCGATGAGCGCGACGACCTCACGGCTGAAGCCCATGACGGGGGAGCGGGCGTCGCGCACGGTGACCGCGTGCGTCCAGGCGCGGGCGAAGCGCTGCTGGAGGAAGCGCACCTCGTCGGCGTCGCGGGTCGACCGGTCGTCGTCCTCGTCGGTCTCGGCGACGACGACGACCATCGGCCGGTTGATGTCCCAGCCGAGCGAGCTCGCGTGTGCGACGGCGTCGGCGGGCGACCCGGCCCGGCCGGCGAGCGCGTCGCGGAGGAACTCGGCGCGGTACTTGCTCTCGACCGCCGAGACGGCCTGGTCCTTGGTGATGGCGAGCGCGGCCACGGTGGCGGCGCGCTCGAGCAGGCGCACGTCGTCGACAGTGAGGTGCCGGTGGCTGCAGAAGGCGATGAGCACGCCGTGGTCGAGGTGGCCGGCGACGATGCGCACCGCGGCGCGGTTGGCGGTCGGGCCGTCGGGCCGTGGCCCCATCGGCTCGCTCTCGGTGAGCAGGCGGCCGGTGCGGTCGAAGCACTCGAGGGACAGGGCGTGCTCGAGCTCACGCTGCGACCCTGCGCGGGCGATGACGCGGCCGTCGGTCGTCGTCACCATGGCCGCGCCGTCGAGGAAGCCGACGACCTGCTCGCAGAGGTCGTCGAGCGAGCCGCCTGCGAGCACGATCTGCACGAGCGCGCGGTCGGCGTCCTCGAGCCTGCGCAGCACGGCGGTCTGGTGCTCGAGGATCGCGGTGAGCACCTCGGTGGTGAAGGTCGCTATGTGGTCGAGCGGCACGTCGATGAGCGGGAGGCCGGTCGCCTCGGCGGCCTTGGCGACGGCTGCTGCGGGGCGACCGGTGAGGCCGGAGACGACGATCCCCGCGGCCGAGGCGCCCTCGAGGGCGGTGAGCACGTCGTGGAGGCCGCGGCCGTGCTCCGCGAGGGCGGCGGCGTCCGCCAGCACGAGCCGGTGGGTCAGCCGTGTGCCGGCCGATGCGTCGCGCAGGGCCGTGCGCAGCGGCGCCGTGCTGTCGACCGTGACGTCCAGCCGGCCGGGCTCGGAGCGCACCGACCCGTGGGCCGTGGCCGCGAGCCCTGCGATGAGGCGCAGCGAGATGCCCGACACGTCCGCCTCGCCGGCATCGCCGGAAGGACCCGCACCGGGAGCCGCGCCGTCGCCGGACGCCTGCGCCCCGGCCATGTCTGTCACACCAGCCGCGCCGGCCGTGCTGGCCACACCGTCGCCCGCCCGGACGCCCGCGACCACGTCGTCGCGGGGACCTGCCTCTGGCAAGTCCCCATCTGCACGGACTCGATCGTTGGCAACTTTCACCATGAGCGCACCCTACGCCGCGTGGATAGCGTCACGTCAGCGGACCGCGCCGGGCGATCCGCGGCGCACGTGCGGCATACGCGCGGGAACGGCGGGAGGTGCACGCGCCCATGGACGACGGCCTCGACGTGACGCTGCTGCCCGCCTCGGTGTCGCCCCTCGTGGCCGCCGAGGTCGCCGGTGCCCCACGCCGGCGTCGTGTCGTGGCCGCGTTCCCCACCTGCCTCTACGTCGAGCTCGGTGCGCACGAGCGCGTGCTCGCGGTGCTCGCCTCCGACGCCCTGGCGCTGCCGATCGGGCTCCGGCTCGCGCTGCCGACCGCCGAGGTCGACTGGGGCCTCGAGGCCGGCGCGCACGTCGTCGTCGGGCAGGGCCGCGTAGGCCTCCCACGGGCTGACGTCGTTGCGGCGAGGCTGCAGCACCCGCCACGCGTGCGGCCGGCCGCGCGGCGCCCCGGACCACCGACCGGCCTGCGAGAGCCAGGGGTGCTCGGTGACCTGGCCTCTGAGCTCGCCACCACGGCGCTCGCCGGGCGCTCGGTCGACGCCGGCGTGCGTGGGCTCCTCGGCGCCGGCCGCGGACTGACGCCGAGTGGCGACGACGCGATCTGCGGCGTGCTCCTCGCCCTGGGTGCGGTCGACGTGCCCCGGGCCCGCCGGGCGCACGCGGCAGTCTTCGCCGAGGTGCGCGCCCGACTGGCCGCGACGACGAGCCTGTCGGCCGCCCTTCTCGTGGCTGCCGGGGCGGGGTATGCCGTGCCCGACGTCGTGCGCCTCGTCACCGGCCTCGTCTCCGGCGTCGCCGCGCCCGAGCTCGTCGACCGGGTGCTTGCGATCGGGCACTCGTCCGGCCGTGACCTGCTGTCCGGCGTCACCGGCACGCTGCGTGCCCTCGACGCCTCCCTCGAGACCACCCCCCAGGAAGGAGCCTGTCGTGGCTGATCACGTCGAGCTGAGAAGCGGTGCCTACTTCGACTCGGTGACCCTGATGCAGGTCTCCCGCACGGTCGCCTCGGCGCCCGGGGTCGAGGCGGCGCAGGTCGCCATGGCGACCGAGCTCAACCTCGAGGTGATCCGCGGCATGGGCTTCGACGTGCCCGACTCGGCCCCGAACGACCTCGTCGTCGCTGTCCGCGGCGACGAGGACGGTGTGGCCGCCGGGCTGTCGGCGCTCGAGGGTGCGTTGACCCAGAAGCGCTCTGCCGCAGGCGGTTCGGGCTTCGGTGAGGCGCCGCAGCCGCGCACGCTCGGCGGCGCCGTCCGGCTCTCCGGCGCGGACCTCGCGCTCGTCTCGGTGCCGGGGGAGCACGCGGCCACCGAGGCTCTCGACGCCGTCCGGGCGGGCGTGTCCGTCCTCGTCTTCTCCGACAACGTGCCGGTCGAGGACGAGGTGCGCCTCAAGGACGCCGCCGCGCGCGCTGGCGTGCTCGTCATGGGACCCGACTGCGGCACCGCCGTCGTCGGTGGTGTGGCGCTCGGCTTCGCCAACGTGGTGCGCCAGGGCTCCGTCGGCATCGTCGCGGCATCCGGGACGGGTGCGCAGCAGGTCATGTGCCTGCTCGACGCGGCCGGGGTCGGCATCAGCCACTGCCTCGGCGTCGGCGGCCGCGACCTCTCGTCCGCGGTCGCGGCCCGCTCCACCAAGCAGGCGCTCGCCGCGCTCGCCGCCGACCCCGCGACCGAGTCCGTCGTCATCGTGTCCAAGCCGCCGGCCCCCGAGGTGCTCACCGACCTGGAGGCGTATGCCGCCGGGCTGGGCAAGCCGGTCCACTGGGCGACGCTCGGCGCCGGGCGCCCGGACCTCACTGCCGCGGTCGAGTCGGTGCTCGGGAGCTCCGGTGCCTCGGGCGGCACGACGGAACGCGACTGGCCGGACTGGACCGGGGCGTCGAGCGACGAGATCGGGACCGGGTCGCTGCGCGGACTGTTCTGCGGCGGCACGCTCGCCGACGAGGCGATGCTGATCGCCGCGGAGTACCTCGGCGACGTGCGCTCCAACATCCCGCTGCGCCCCGACCTCGCCCTCGGCGCCGACCTGCGCGACAGCGGCCACGTCGTCATCGATTTCGGCGACGACTCGATGACCCAGGGGCGCGCGCACCCGATGATCGACCCGTCGCTGCGCCTCGAGCGCATCGCCGCCGAGGCCGCCGACCCCACCTGCGGGGTGCTGCTGCTCGACCTGGTGCTCGGGCACGGGGCGCACCCCGACCCGGCCCCGGAGCTGGCCGACGCCATCCGCGCGGCGCGCGAGACCGCGGCCGCCGGCTCACGGAACCTGCCCGTCGTCGTGTCGCTCACGGGCACGACGGGCGACCCCCAGGGGCTGGAGCGGTGCGCCCAGACTCTCGTCGAGGCGGGCGCCACCGTGATGCTGTCCAACGCGCTCGCGACGCGGCACGCCATCCACCTGCTCGGACAGAAGACGTGGCCGCTGGGCCCGATGACCGTCGAGACGGCATACACAGGCGGGAAGCCTTGGGCAGCGGACGGAGCCGAGCCGCTGGGCGGGCTGCTCACCCAGGACGTGTCCGTCGCGGCGGTCGGCGTCTCCCTGTTCGCGGATGCCCTTCGGGCGCAGGCGGTCCCGGTCGCCGAGGCGGCCTGGCAGCCGCCGATGGCCGGCACGTCCGGTGATCTTGCGCGTGTGCTCGCCGACCCGAGGCGCGACGCGGCGAACGCCGAAGCCCTGCGCCGCATGGTCGCTGCCGGAGCCGACCTCGTCGACGTGCGACCAGCCTCGGAGGCCCTCGGCCTCGATCGCGGCACGTTCCTCCACGCAGGGCCGCCGATCGAGTTTGCCCGTGCCTCAGGGCCGCTCAAGGGAGCGCTCATCGGCGCGATGCTCTTCGAGGGTCTCGCTGAAACGGCCGAGGAGGCCGAGGCGAAGCTCGAGAGGGGCGACGGAATCACCCTCGAGCCGTGCCACCACCGTGACGCGGTCGGACCCATGGCCGGCGTCATCAGCCCGTCGATGTGGGTCTACGAGCTGCGCGACGAGGTGCACGACAACACGTCGTGGTGCTCGCTCAACGAAGGGCTCGGCAAGGTGCTGCGCTACGGCGCGTACGGTCCCGAGGTCATCGACCGGCTGCGGTGGATGAACACCGTGCTGGGGCCGATCCTCCAGCAGTCCGTGCGCACTCGTGTGGAGCGCGAGGGCGGCATCGACATCAAGGCGATCATCGCCCAGATGCTCCAGATGGGCGACGAGGGCCACAACCGCAACCGCGCCGGCTCGCTCATGCTGCTGCGCGAGCTGCTGCCGACCATGATCACGGCCGACGCGCCGTCAAGCGACATCGCCGAAGCGGTCCGCTTCTCCGGTGCCAACGAGCACTTCTTCCTCAACCTCGGCATGCCGGCATGCAAGCTGGGCACCCTTGCCGCCCATGGCATCCCAGGCTCGTCGGTGGTGACGACCATGGCGCGCAACGGCACCGACTTCGGCATCCGCGTCTCGGGCACGGGCGACGAGTGGTTCACCGGCCCGGCCAACACCCCGGAGGGCCTCTTCCTCGGCTCCTACGGTCCCGACGACGCCAACCCCGACATCGGCGACTCCGCGATCACCGAGACCGCGGGCATCGGGGGCTTCGCGATGGCGGCCGCCCCGGCGATCGTGAAGTTCGTGGGCGGCGACGTGCCGTTCGCGCTGCGGGCCACGCAGACGATGTACGAGATCACGACGGGGGAGCACGCGGCATACCAGGTGCCGATCCTCGAGTTCCGCGGCACGCCGACCGGCATCGACGTCACCTCGGTGGCGCGCACCGGCATCCTGCCGCAGATCAACACCGGCATGGCCGGCCGCGTCGCGGGCACCGGCCAGGTCGGCGCGGGGCTCGTCACGCCGCCCGAGCAGTGCTTCACCCAGGCCCTGTCAGCCCTCGCGAGGGCCGCCCAGGCCTGACGGACGCCACCCCCGCACCCCGTCTAGTGCCCACTTCCCGACGCGCGCACCAGGTCGAGTGCCCATTTCCCGACGCGCGCACCAGGTCGAGTGCTCACTTCCCGACGCGCGCGTCTCGTCGAGTGCCCACTTCCCGACGGCACCCGTCCAGTCGAGACCCAGGCCCACTCGCGGGGCTCAAGCCATCCGTGCTCGCCAACGGTCGTCACGCGCGATGGCCGCCTCGATGGCGTGGCGGGAGAAGAAGTGTGGGTCGGTGTCCTCGAGGGACAACGCTGACTCCTCGACGCCCAGCTCCTGGGCGAAATGGCGGATGGTGGCCCACCGGGCCTTGGACCCCGCCATCTGAGCTGCCCAGATCTCCCTCACGGTCCAGCCGTCGAGAGTGAAGCGCCGGGCACGCGTCTCGTCACGTGTCCTGTGCTCCTTCCCTGAGTGGAACTCCGCTCCTTGGTACTCGCCGATCACGCGCACCTTGCGACCGTCAGGAAGATCCAGCTCCCACACCAGGTCGCCATAACCCAGCAGAACGTCGGGGTTCCACGACGCGAAGATCGGCTTGTTGGGCGTCGGTTCGGGAAGTCCTGCACGTACGAACATGATCCGTGCCTGAGTCTCGCGCGGCGACCACGAGTTGACCCGGATCAGCTCGAGCGCCTCCGTCAGCAACGCCTTGCCCCGCGGCCGTATGCGTCGAGCCAGCGCCGTCCGCAGCGGAGCGACGCTCTCCAGTTTGGTGGCGCAGGCGTCTCCGATGACGATGGCGTCGTCGAGGCCCATCGGCTTGCCTCGCCCCACCAGCTCGCCGAGGTCGACCCATGTGTCGGCAAGCCCGACCACCGGCAGCCCGTGGACAGTCGTCGTCCGACGCGCATGGACGGCCCGATGTCCCACGACGTCATCACGTCGGATGTGCGGCCGGTCGATGCGACGGATCACATGCAAGCGTTCGTCGGCCTCCAGCGCGTACGAGAGGGGGAGGCCGTGGAGCTGCGCAGACGTGGTGTGCGAGAAGGCGGCGCCTTCGGGAAGTACGCATTGCAGGGCCTCGGCTCTCTCGATGAGGCTCGCGGGCGGTGTGATCGATCGGACGCCTCGGAACGGGCGGTTAAGGTGCGCCGATGCGAGCTGGCGCTCGGTGAAGCCAAGGGCTCGACCCTGCGCGACGGTGAACGGAGACGCCGGAAGCGAGTAGGCCATGCTGCGACGCTGGACCGGATGTGGCTTTCGGGCGAGGGCCTCGAGCAGACCTGTGGACAGTCGCAGTTGTGCCCGGGTGGGTGTGGGCAATCGAGCCATGAGCTCACCACACGCATCGGGAACTGGGCACTCGACGAGTGCGGGGCGTCGGGAAATGGGCACTCGACGAGTGCGGGAGCGCGAAGTGGGCACTCGACGAGTGCGAGGCGTCGGGAACTGGGCACTCGACGAGTGCGGGGCGTCGCAAAGTGGGCACTCGACGGTGGAAAAACCGGTGGGTCGGTGTCGGTGGCCCGGCCTAGGGTGGACGGGCCATGCGAGACTTCCCGCCCCAGACCCGGGCCTACACCGACCGCGGCGCCGAGACGCCCGACACCCGCACGCCGCGAGCCTTCCTCTGGTGGATGGTGCGGCAGAACGGCGGGCTCTTCGCCGCCGGTCTCGCCGTCGCGCTCATCTGGATGGTGCCGCAGACGGTGGGCCCCTGGATGGTGGGTCGCGCCATCGACACCGGCATCGTCGCGGGCGACACCGCGGTGACGACGCGCTGGGTGCTGGCGCTCGCGGCCGTCACCCTCTTCGGCGCGGCGAGCGGCATCGCGTTCCACACCGTCATCGTGCGCGAGTGGCTCATCGCCCTCTACGGCACGACGAAGCTCGTCACCCGCAAGGCCCTCCAGCTCGGGCACGTGCTGACGCGGCGCACCCCGACGGGCGAGGTCCTGTCGGTGAGTGGCAGCGACGGCGACCAGTTCGGCGCGCTGATGGAGATCACCACGCGTGCCATCTCGCAGCTCGTCGCCTACCTCGCCGTCGCCGGCATCGTGCTCACGACGTCCGTGCGGATGGGCGTGCTCGTGCTCGTCTCGGCGCCGCTGCTCGTCGTGCTCGGTATGCCGCTGCTGCGTCCGATGCAGCGCTGGCAGGGTGTCGAGCGGTCGCGCAACTCCGAGCTGACGTCGATGTCGACCGACATCGTCGGTGGCCTGCGCATCCTGCGCGGCATCGGGGGTGAGGAGACGTTCGGCGGCAACTACGCCGGCCAGTCGCAGCGCGTGCGCCAGTCCGGTGTCTCTGCGGGCCGCTGGCTCGCCGCGGTCGAGTCCGTCGGCGTGCTGCTCTCCGGCGGGTTCGTCGTCGCGCTCATGTGGCTCGGCACCCGCGAGGTCGCCCAGGGCCGCCTGACCGTCGGCGAGCTCGTCAGCTTCCTCGGCTACGGCCTCTTCCTCATCCAGCCGATGCGCACCTTCGTGGAGTTCGCCCAGAAGTGGACGCGCTCTGTCGTCTCGGCGCGCAAGGCGATCGCCGTGCTGGGCCAGCGGCCGCCGTGGGTGCACCCCGACGAGCCGGCCGTCCTGCGCACCGGCGACATCGTCGACCAGGCGTCCGGCGCGGTGATCCGCCCCGGCATCCTCACGATGGTCGTGTCGGCCGTGCCCGACGACTCGGCGGCGCTCGCCGACCGGCTCGGCCGCTACCTGCCCAGCGACGAGGGCGCGCTCGTCAGCGACGAGATCCCCGAGGAGCTCAAGGGCCGTGCGGCCCGCCGCGAGCGCTCGGCCCGTGCCGTCGCCCGCGAGGAGCAGGCGCGCCGCGACGAGGAGCGCGCCCGCCAGCCGTGGGGAGTGACCGTCGACGGGGTCGACCTCTCGCAGGTGCCGCTCGACGACGTGCGCCGCCACATCCTCGTGAGCGACACGTCGCCCCAGGTCTTCGCCGGCACGCTGCGCACGGCCGTCGACCCGCTCGGGCGGCTCACGCTCGAGCAGGCCGAGCGCGCCCTGCACACCGCTGCCGCCGACGACGTCTTCGACGCGCTGCCGGGCGGTTGGCAGGGCGAGCTCGAGGAGCGCGGCCGCGGCCTGTCCGGCGGGCAGCGCCAGCGGCTCGTCCTCATGCGCGCGCTCGCGGCCGACCCCGAGGTGCTCGTGCTCGTCGAGCCGACATCGGCCGTCGACGCCCACACCGAGGCCCGCATCGCCGAACGCCTCGGCGCCCACCGCGAGGGCCGCACCACCGTCGTCATGACCGCCTCGCCGCTGCTGCTCCACCACGCCGACGAGATCCTCCTGCTCGAGGGCGGGGTCGTCACCGCGCGCGGTCGCCACGCCGACCTGCTCGCCGACTCACCGGCCTACCGCTCCGTCGTCGTGCGCGGCGAGGGAGACGTGTCGGTGCTCGCCCACCACGCCGAGGAGTCCCGATGAGCCGCCCCGACGGCACGGCCACGAGCACGTATGCCGTCTCGCCCGACCCGTCGCCCACGCACGTCTCGCTGCTGCCGCCCGAGCTCGCCGCCGAGTCGGCGCGCACCTGGGACGGCGCGGTGCACGTGCCCGCGGTGCCCGACGAGCTGCGCCCTCCCGAGGCGGGCACCGTGCCCGAGCGGCTTGCGGCGCTGCGTCGCCGGCACCTGCTGCGTGAGCGCCGGGCGCAGGAGTTCGTCGCCGACACGATGAACGCCCGCAAGGGGCTGCCCATCGCCGACAACCGCAGCGTCGTGCGCTTCATCGGCCGGCTGCTCGGGCAGGAGCGGCTGCTCGTCATCGCCGTCGTCGTCGCCAACGCGCTCGCTGCCACGGCCGGCCTGCTCGTGCCGCGCCTGCTCGGCGAGCTCGTCGACTCGACCGTCACCGACGTGCGGGCCGGTCGGGTCGACGCGGCCCTCGCCGGCGCGAACACCGCGGCGCTCGTCGTGGCCGGGCTCGTCGTCCTGCAGGGCCTGTTCACGCTCGCGGCCAAGACGTCGTCGGCCGTGCTGGGCCAGAGCGTGCTGGCCGCGGCCCGCGAGTACGTCGTGCGCGCGATCCTGCGCCTGCCGTTGTCGCGGGTCGAGAGCGCGAGCTCGGGCGACCTGGTGACGCGCGTGACCCGCGACGTCGGCACGATGAGCGAGAGCGTGCGCTGGGCGCTGCCCGAGTCGATCGTCGCCACCATCACCGTCGTGCTGACGCTCGTCGCGATGGTCAGCAACTCGGTGGTGCTCTCACTGCCGTCGATCATCCTCATGTCGCTCGCGCTCATCCAGGTGCGCCGCTACCTGCGGCGCGCTGCCAAGGGCTACCTCACCGAGAGCGGCACCTACTCCCGCATCAACACGACGCTCACCGAGACCGTCGAGGGCGCCCGCACCGTCGAGGCGCTGGGCCTGGCCGGCCACCGGCTGCGCCGCGGCGACGACGACATCGAGGTGTCGGGGCAGGCCGAGCGCTACACGATGACGCTGCGCAACCTGCTCTTCGCCGTCATGGACGTCGCGTTCAGCCTGCCGCGCGTGCTCGTGCTGCTCTTCGGGGCGCTGGGCTATGCGCAGGGCTGGGCGACGCTGGGGCAGATCACGACGGCGATCCTCTACACCGAGGCGCTGTGGGGCCCGTTCGACATGCTGATCCACACGGTCGACCGAGTGCAGGTCGGCGTGGCCTCCACCACCCGCCTTCTGGGCATCGCCACGGTGCCGCCCGACCGCGAGGCCGGTAAGGAGCACCCTTCCGGCCCAGAGCTGGTCGGCTCCGACCTGCGCTACGCCTACCGCGCCGACCACGACGTGCTGCACGGCATCGACCTGTCGCTCTCGACGGGGGAGCGCCTCGCCATCGTCGGGCCGAGCGGCTCGGGCAAGTCGACCCTGGGCCGCCTGCTCTCGGGCATCCACGGCCCGCGCACCGGATCCGTCACCGTCGGTGGCGTCGAGCTGACGTCGCTGCCGCTCGATGAGCTGCGCACCGAGGTCGCGCTCGTCACGCAGGAGCACCACGTCTTCATCGGGTCGGTGCGCGACAACGTCGTGCTCGCCCGCGAGGGGTCCACCGACGACCAGGTGCGTGAGGCGCTGCGGGCCGTCGACGCCCTCGGCTGGGTCGAGCGGCTGCCAGAGGGGCTCGACACGAAGCTCGGGTCCGGTCACCAGACGCTGACGCCCGGGCAGGCCCAGCAGGTCGCGCTGGCCCGGCTCATCCTCGCCGACCCGCACACCATCGTGCTCGACGAGGCGACCTCGCTCATCGACCCGCGCACGGCCCGTCACCTCGAGGGTTCGATGAACGCGCTGCTCACCGGACGCACCGTCGTCGCGATCGCGCACCGGCTGCACACTGCCCACGACGCCGACCGCATCGCCGTCGTCATCGACGGCCGGGTCGCCGAGCTCGGCAGCCACGACGAGCTCGTCGCGCGCGACGGGGAGTACGCCGCCCTCTGGCGCGCCTGGACGTCCTGAAAGCAGACTCGACAAGAGCCTGATCGCAATTGCTCGACGGCACGCGGTCGGCGTGTGAAGGTGTGGACATGACGACTGACACGTCCGGAGAGCAGGAGCGCACGGCATACGTCCTCGTCGGCGGTGGGCTGGCCGCGGCGAAGGCCATCGAGGGAATCCGCGAGAGCGACAAGCAGGGAAGCATCGCCCTCGTCGCCGAGGAGGACCGGCTGCCCTACGAGCGGCCGCCGCTGTCGAAGGGGGTGCTCAAGGGCGACGACGAGCCCGACAGCGCCTTCACCCACGACAAGGACTGGTACGACGAGAACGGTGTCGAGCTGCACCTCGGCACCGCGGTGACGTCGCTCGACGCCGGCAACCACACGCTGAGCCTCGCCGACGGCCAGACCCTCGGCTACGAGAAGCTGCTCATCGCGACCGGCTCGTCGGCGCGCGCGCTCGACGTGCCCGGCGCCGACCTCGACGGCGTGCTCTACCTGCGCGAGATGCAGGAGTCGCAGGAGCTGAAGAAGCACCTCACCAAGGACGCCCGCATCGTCATCGTCGGCGCCGGCTGGATCGGCCTCGAGGTGGCTGCCGCGGCCGCCGAGGCCGGCGCGAGCGTCACCGTGATCGAGCCGCAGGCCGCCCCGCTGCTCGGGGTCATGGGCGAGCAGATCGGCGGCTGGTTCGCCGACCTGCACCGCGGGCACGGCGTCGAGTTCCGCTTCGGCGAGGGCGTGAAGTGCATCGAGGGCGAGGGCCGCGCGACGGGCGTCGTCACGAAGTCCGGCGACACCGTGCCGGCCGACGCCGTGGTCGTCGGGGTCGGCATCACGCCCAACACCGGGCTCGCCGACGGCGCCGGCATCACGACCGACAACGGCATCGTCACCGACCCGGCCCTGCGCACCTCGGCCGACGGGGTGTGGGCGGCCGGCGACGTCGCCAACTGGCGCAGCACGACGCTCGACACCAACGTGCGCGTCGAGCACTGGGCCAACGCCCACGACGGTGGTCTCGCGGCCGGCCGGTCGATGGCGGGCCAGGACGTCACCTACGACCCCATCCCGTTCTTCTACTCCGACCAGTACGACATCGGGCTCGAGTACGCCGGCTACGTGCCGCGCGGCAGCGGCGCCGAGGTCGTGCTGCGGGGCGACCCGATGAGCAACGAGTTCATGGCGTTCTGGGTGCTGCCCGAGGGTGACGGCGTGCGGGTGCTCGCGGGCATGCACGTCAACGTGTGGGACACCATCGACGACGTGCAACGGCTCGTGCGTGACCGCACCGTCGTCGACCGCGACCGCCTCACCGACCCGGAGGTCCCGCTCAGCGACCTGAAGTGACCTGAGCGCCGCATGGATCGGGCCGACGCCCCGGTGCCCCGAGGGTGCCGGGGCGTCGTCAGCTCTCGTAGGCCGTCGCGCCGCGCGGAGCACCGGGTGCACGAACGTCGTGGTGCCGAGCCGCGCGGCGGCCCACTGCCGGGCGTTCCCGCCCAGCCGGCTCGCCAGGGCAGCGTCGTCCATCAGCCGGTTCAGCGCGTCGGCGAGGCCGTCGGGGTCTCCCGGTGCCACGGTCAGTGCAGTCTCGCCGTCGACGACGTAGTCGCGAGTGCCGTTCACGTGCGTCGCGACGACGGGCTTCCCTGCCGCCAGGGCATCCACGAGGACGAGCGGTCCGGCGGGAAGGGGCGTGTCGACGAGGGGGACGGCGACGACAGTTGCGCCGCGCATCAGCTCGCGGGCTTCGGCGGGGGCCTCCATGTCGACGCGTGACACATTGTCGGGCAGGGGATCTCGAAATGCCGGGTGACCTCCGTCGGCCATGATG
The DNA here is from genome assembly GCA_966081555.1 of uncultured Terrabacter sp. Taxonomy (GTDB): domain Bacteria; phylum Actinomycetota; class Actinomycetes; order Actinomycetales; family Dermatophilaceae; genus Terrabacter. The sequence continues at coordinate 4,908 of CBHRRQ010000012.1, read as the reverse complement.
ACGATCTTCGACCGCACGTTCGAAGCCGCCGCAATCAGCAGGGGCCAGTCGCGGTGTGCGTTGCCCGCCGCGTACACGTAGGAGCTGTCGGGTGCACTTGTGCCTGGTCCGGCGCCGTCCGAAGGTGGCGGCGCGGGAAACGGGACGAAGGCGGTGCGAGAGGCGTCGACGTCGAAGGTGCGGACCAGCGTCTCCCGGTCGCCGGACCGGATGCACAACCAACGGTCGACGCGGGCGAGCGCGAACCGTCGTAGCCAACGACCCGCCGTCGACCGGGGCAGCAGGAAGTCGACGACGACCAGACGGGTCCGCCTGCACCGCGGCAGCATGTCGAGCGCTCGGAGCAGCAGCCCGGCGACGAGCACCTCGTCGCCTGCCGTCATGAGGACGAGCGCGTCGGCGCGACGAGCACGGACCACCGCCCGGAGGGCGTCCGTCGCGTGGCCCGCTGACGCGCGCCACCGACCCACGCCGAAGTCGAGACTGCCCGTCGCGACCTCGACGCCACCCCTCCCCTCGAACTCCGCTGCCGTGACCGGGTCGACCGACCAGGGCGCGGCGATGACGACCCGTCTCTCACACCGATCGGTGGGTCGGAGGCCACGTCGGTCAGCCAACGGACCCGGCCCGGGTCGGGTCGCGCCGCACCCACAACCCGTCCATCTGGACGATCTCGTGCGTCTCGGGGTCGGTGAAGCCGCGAGTGAGGGTCACCGGCGTGAAGCCACTCGCGCGTAGGCGCGCCAGCATGTCCTCGATCAGGATCTGGCCCGTGTAGAGCGGGATCAAGCTCAGCTCCGCCTCCACGGCCACCGCGCGGGCGAGCGTCTCCGGGCCGCCGTCGAGCACGGCCCCTTCGTAGCCCTGGACGTCGAGCTTGATGAGCGTGGGCGCACCGTCGTCGGCTAGCCCGAACGAGTCGAGCGTCCGGACGGGAGTGACGACCTCCTGGCCGGTGTCCTCCGCCATGAACGTGTAGTCGGCGCCGCCGTCCGGTTGCAGCAGGGAGGTGCTGAGCCCATCGACGGTGATCCTGAGTCGGGCGTCGCCCTCGGCCGGTCCCAGGGCGCAGGTCTCGACGGTCCATCGGGCGTCAGCTGCAGCACGACGCCGCAGCTCGCCGGAGGCTGCCGGGTTGGGCTCGAAACTGACGATGTCACCCGTGTAGCCGAGGGAGCGGACGTGCGTGGCGTACTGGCCGATGTTCGCGCCCACGTCGACGATACGTGCCACTCCGAGCTGGGCGATGAGCCGCGACCGGTGCGCGTCTAGGGAGTGGTAGAGCGGCTCGACGCGAAGTCCGGCCGGCTCGAGCACCCGATGCGCGAGCGCCCGTCGTGCCGTCCGATCGCCTCTCATCGCCTGGAGAACGAGACGTGGGGCACGGGTCATGGGCGCGGGCTCCTTCGCGTGGACGGACGTTGCGCCATTCAACCAGCCGAGGGCGGTGCGCCGACGGCATTCTCGGAGGTCGGGGGCGGGGTGGCAGGATGTGCACCGTGACGGCACAGATCCTCGACGGCAAGGCCACCCTCAAGGCGATCAAGGTCGAGCTGACCCAGCGGGTCGCTCGGCTGCGCGAGCAGGGCGTCGTCCCGGGCCTCGGCACCGTGCTCGTCGGCGACGACCCAGGCAGCCACTGGTACGTCAACGCCAAGCACAAGGACTGCGCCGAGATCGGCATCACGAGCATCCGCCGCGACCTCCCGGCGACGGCCACGCAGGCCGAGGTCGAGGCAGTCATCGACGAGCTCAACGCCGATCCGGAGTGCACAGGCTTCCTCGTGCAGCAGCCGACCGGCCTCGACGAGATGGCGCTGCTCTCGCGGGTCGACCCGAGCAAGGACGTCGACGGCCTGCATCCGATGAACCTCGGCTGGCTCGCGCTCGGCAAGCCGGCGCCGCTGCCGTGCACGCCGATGGGCTGCATCGAGCTGCTGCGCCGCCACGACGTGCCGATCGCGGGCGCGAAGGTCGTCGTCATCGGCCGCGGGCTCACCGTGGGCCGCCCGCTCGGCCTCATCCTCACCCGCAAGAGCGAGAACGCGACGGTCACGCTGTGCCACACCGGTACGAAGGATCTCGCGGCCGAGGTGCGCCAGGCCGACATCGTCATCGCGGCGGCCGGCGTGCCGAGCATCGTCACCAAGGAGATGGTCAAGCCCGGTGCCGCGGTGTTGGACGTAGGTGTGAGCCGGGTCGATGGCAAGATCGCCGGCGACGTTGCCCTCGACGTCGCCGACGTCGCCGGCTGGGTCAGCCCCAACCCGGGCGGTGTCGGCCCGATGACGCGAGCGCTGCTGCTCACCAACATCGTCGAGGCCGCCGAGGCCTCGAGCGCCGCCGGCGCCTGAGGGCCTGAGCGCCGGTGCAGTGGCGAGGTAGCGGCTTCGTCGTCCTCAGCTGGTGGTACCTCGTCGCGGGCCTCGCCGCGGCAGGGGTGCTCGTCATCTCGTTCCTCGACGTGCGGTGGGGCGGGCGCATCGTCGCCGCGGCGTTCTTCATCGGCGCGGTGATCCGGCTCGTGGCTCGCCCGTCCCGCAAGGCCGGCGGCCTCAACGTGCGCTCACGATCCCTCGACGTCGCGATCCTCGTCGCGCTCGGCCTCGGCGTGCTCATCGCGTCGGCGACGGTCAACCTGAACGCCGACGTGCCCGCGCGCACGTCCGTCACGCGCACCGCCAACTGATCGGGCGGCATACGCCCGCGCGTCGCCAACCTTCGAGCGGGAGAACGCTCCGGCCCGTGTCGGGGCGGTTTGTCGATTGCGGTTGGCGTGGGGCCCCGGGCGGGCGGGGGGGCGCGCAGGGCGCCGGTCACCGTGTAGTGACCGACGCCCTTCGTCGTGTGCGGGGTGGGCTCAGATGAGGCCGAGACCCTTGACGGCGTCGCGCTCCTCGGCGAGCTCGGCCACCGAGGCGTCGATCTTGCCGCGGGAGAACTCGTCGATGTCGAGGCCCTGCACGATGCTCCACTGCCCGTCCTTGACGGTGACGGGGAAGGAGGAGATGAGACCCTCCTCGACGCCGTAGGAACCGTCGGAGCGCACGGCCATCGAGACCCAGTCGCCGTCGGCGGTGCCCTCGACCCACGTGCGGGCGTGGTCGATGGTGGCCGACGCGGCGGAGGCGGCGGAGGACGCGCCACGCGCCTCGATGATCGCCGCGCCGCGCTTGGCGACGGTCGGGATGAAGGTGCCGGCGAGCCAGTCCTGGTCGCCCACGGTCTCGGCGGCGTTCTTGCCGGAGACCTCGGCGTGGAAGAGGTCGGGGTACTGCGTCGCGGAGTGGTTGCCCCAGATCGTCATCTTCTTGATCTCGGTGACCGGCACGCCGAGCTTCGCGGCGAGCTGGCTGATCGCGCGGTTGTGGTCGAGACGCGTGAGGGCCGAGAAGCGCTCGGTCGGGATGTCGGGGGCGTTGCTCATCGCGATGAGGGCGTTGGTGTTGGCCGGGTTGCCGGTGACGGTGATGCGGATGTCGTCGGCCGCGACCGCGTTGAGGGCCTTGCCCTGCGGGGCGAAGATGCCGCCGTTGGCCTCGAGCAGGTCGCCGCGCTCCATGCCGGGGCCGCGCGGGCGGGCGCCGACGAGCAGGGCGTGGTTGACGCCGTCGAAGACCTTGTTGGCGTCGTCGCCGATCTCGACCTTCGCGAGGGTCGGGAAGGCGCAGTCGTCGAGCTCCATGACGACGCCCTCGAGCGCCTTGAGCGCCGGGGTGATCTCGAGGAGGCGCAGCTCCACGGGGGTGTCGGGCCCGAGCAGGGCACCGCTCGCGATGCGGAACAGCAGGGAGTAGCCGATCTGGCCGGCTGCGCCGGTGACGGCGACCTTGACGGGGGTAGTGCTCACGGGATGGACCCTTCACATCGGTGTGGCGCTGGACGCTCCGACGCTACCAGCGTGCGTATGCCGTCCCGTCCCCGCCCGGGTGCGGGCTTGGTCACCCACGTGCACCGTCGCCGGCACGGCACGGAGCGACGGTGCCGCCCCCAGCACCGCCGCTCCGCAGTCCTTGCCCGCCTCAGCTGATGACGGCGGTCGCCGTCGACGTGCGCGCCACGGTCGAGTAGCCGGTCTTGGCGCCGGTCACCGTCACCGTGATGCGTGCGCCCCGCATGGAGCTCGCGATGACGTAGGTCGAGCCGGTGGCTCCGGTGATCGCGACCCCGTTGCGGCGCCACTGGTACTTGAGCGTGACGGGTGCCGGCGACCACGTGCCTGCGGTCGCGGTGAGGCGGGAGCCCACCCGGGTCGTGCCGGTGATCTTGGGCACCGGTGTGGCAGTGAGGGTTCCGGTCGCCACGGCGAGAGTCGCGAGCGAGGTCTTCGCGACGGTCGTGTAGTCGGTCTTCATGCCGGTCACGGTGACGGTCATCTTCGCGGTGCGGTCGGCGGCACCGAGCAGGTAGGTGGACGCCGTGGCTCCGGTGATCGCCACCCCGTTGCGGCGCCACTGGTACTTGAGCGTCACCGGCAGCGGACCCCACGTGCCGGCCGTCGCGGTGAGGCGGTAGCCGACCTTGACGGTGCCCGTGATCTTCGGGACCGGTGTGGCCGTGAGCACTCCGGTGGCCACGGGGGCCGTGGGAGCCGAGGTCTTGGCCACCGACGTGTAGCCGGTCTTGGCGCCGGTCACGGTGACCGACATCGTGGCCGTGCGGTCGCTCGGGGTGACGACGTACGTCGACGCGGTGGCGCCCGTGACGACGCCGCCGTTGCGCAGCCACTGGTACTTCAGCGAGACGGGCGCGGGCCCCCAGGTGCCAGGGTTGGCCGTGAGCGTGAGGCCGACCCGGGCCGTGCCGCTGATCGTCGGCGCCGTGCCGCCGCTGACGGGCGCTGTCCACGTGAGGATTCCGGGACCGACGGGTGCGGTCGTGCGAGACGTGGTCTGCGGCGCGTAGCCG
>CBHRRQ010000011.1:0-31204 GCA_966081555.1 uncultured Terrabacter sp. | reverse complement strand
GCGGGCCGCTGACCCGCTGGCGCACCATCGACCTGCTCACCTGCGCCTTCCTCGGTGTCGCGTTCGGCGTCGCCTACTGGGCGTGGGGCCTGGTCTACGCAGCACCGTCGGCCGCCGTCTCGGCCGGTTTCCCGCCTCTGGCAGCGCTCTTCAGCTGGCCGTGGCTCGTCGCCGGCATCGTCGGCATGCTCATCATCCGCCGCCCCGGCGCCGCGGTCTTCACCGAGCTGCTGGCCGCCGTCGTGTCGGCGCTCATCGGCACGCAGTGGGGCCTGACCACGCTCGTGTCGGGCCTCGTCCAGGGGCTTGGCGTCGAGCTCGGGTTCGCCGTCTTCGGGTATGCGGTCTACCGCTGGGCGCCGCTGCTGCTCGGCGGCTTCCTCGGCGGTGCCTTCGAGGCCGTCTACGAGTGGTACTCGTACTGGACCGACTGGGGCTGGGACTACAAGGTCGCATACCTCCTCCTCCTCGGCGCCTGCGTCGCGGTGCTCGGCTCGCTCCTCTCCGTCGGCCTGACCCGGGGGCTCGCCTCGGTCGGTGCGCTCAACCCGTTCCCCCCGGGCCAGGAGGTCCGCGAGCAGCGTGCCGTCTGACCGTCCGGTGCGACCACGAGCCGAGCACGTCGGGGCCGGGGCGTATGCCGTGCGCTCCGGCGCCGGGGTGCGCGTCGAGGACCTGACGTGGCGACCCTTCGGGCGCTCGCGGCCGGTTCTCGAGCGACTCGACCTCGAGAGCGGCCCCGGCGAGCGAGTGCGGCTCGCCGGGCCGAGCGGCTCGGGCAAGTCGACGCTCCTGCGCGCCGTCGCAGGCCTGCTGCTCACTGCCGACTCGGGTGAGCTCTCCGGCGAGGTGACCGTGGGCGGCATTGCGCCGCAGTCGGTTCCGGGATCAGTGGGTCTCGTGCTCCAGGACCCCGGTGCCGGCGTCGTCGCCTCGACCATCGGCCGGGACGTGGCCTTCGGGCTGGAGAACGTCCAGGTGCCGGCGGTCGAGATGCCACCGCGTGTCCGCGCGGTGCTCGACGAGGTCGGCCTCTCGATGCCCGCCGAGAGCTCACCCGCGACGCTCAGCGGTGGCGAGTCGCAGCGGCTCGCCCTCGCCGGCGCGCTCGTCATGGAGCCGTCCGTGCTCCTCCTCGACGAGCCGACGGCCATGCTCGACGCCGACACGGCGGCGGGCGTGCGCGCCGTCGTCGCCGAGGTCGTGGCCCGGCGCGGGCTCACCCTCGTCGTGGTCGAGCACCGCCTGGACGGCTGGCTCGACCTCGTCGACCGGCTCGTCGTGCTCGACGACTCCGGCTCGGTCGTGGCCGACGGTGACCCTCGCCGCGTCCTCGCCCAGCACGGTGAAGTGCTTGCCGCACAAGGGATCTGGGTCCCGGGGGTGCCGGACCCCGAACCGCTGGCCATCGCGCTGGACCCGGCGCCCGATGCAGCAGCCGGGCGCGTCACCGACGGCCGCGTCGTCGTGTCTGCGCGGGAGATCCGCGTGGAGCACACCACGAGACGCCTGGGGGAGCCGTCCCGGGCGACCCTGGCCGTCGACGGCGCCGACCTCGACGCTCGCGCGGGTCGCTCCGTGGCCCTGGTGGGCCCGAGCGGAGCCGGCAAGTCGACGCTCATGTCGGCCCTCGGCGGGCTGGTGGCGCCCACCGCCGGCGCCGTCGAGCCGGCGCTGCCGCTGACCCCCGCGGAGGCAGGCGGCAGTGGCAGCGCGCGCGACCGCCTCGCGCCGCCGCACGAGTGGGCCTCCACCGACCTCGCTCGGGTCGTCGCCTGGGTGCCCCAGCGCGCCGCGACGAGCATCGTCGGGCGCACCGTTCGCGACGACGTGCTGACGACGCCGCTGGCGCTCGGGCAGGACCAGGAGCGCGCGGGTCGCCGGGCCGCCGCACTGCTCGCGGCCCTGGGGCTCGCGCACCTCGCCGACGTCGACCCGCGACAGCTCTCGGGGGGTGAGCAGCGCCGCCTCGCCATGGCCTGCGCCGTCGCCCACGGCCCGGCCCTCGTCCTGGCCGACGAGCCGACCGTGGGCCAGGACCGGCTGACGTGGGCCGCCGTCGCGGGCGTGCTCGGCGCCGCGCGCGACGAGGGCGCGGCCGTCTTCGTCACGACCCACGACCCCGGAGTCGTCGACGACGCCGACCGGGTCGTCAGGCTCGAGGCGCCCGCCCAGCCGGCTCCCGATCCCGCACCCGAGCGACGACCCCTGCTGGCACGCGTCGGGCCGCTCGCCCTGCTCGCGGCCGCGCTGTGCGTGCTGCCGCTGCCGGCCCTGCTCGACAGCTGGCGCCAGGGCTTCCTGGTGCTCGGTGTCGAGGTGCTGCTCGGCCTGCTCGGCCTTCTCGCACCGGGCCGAGGACGCGCGCCGCACGGTCGGCTCCGGGGGGTGCTGGGTCGCCTCGCCCCGGCCGCGCTCGCCGTGCTCGGGGTGGCCTGGTCGGCGTGGCTGCTCGGTGGACGCGATCTCGAGGTCGCGTCCGGTGCGGCCCTCCGCGTGCTGTGCCTGCTCGTGCCCTCAGCGGTCGTCGTCGGCTTCATCGAGCCGGAGCAGCTCGGCGACCACCTCGCCCAGCGCCTGCGGCTGCCCGCCCGACCGGTGGTCGCGGCGACGGCAGCCCTGCAGCGCGTCCAGGCGTTCGACACGCTGTGGACCGAGCTCATGACGACCCGCCGCGTGCGCGGCACGCACGCCGACCGCGGGCCGGTGGCCCGGGGCCGCGAGGCCGTCGCCGTCACCGGGGGCCTGCTCGTCGGAGCGCTGGGGCAGGCGTCGGCCCTCGCGCTCGCGATGGACGCGCGCGGCTTCGCCGGAGCCACCCGTCGCACCTGGGCCGGCCCCGCGCCGTGGCGCCTGCCCGACACGCTCGCCCTCGCGGCCGGGCTGCTCGTCGTGGCCGCCGCCGTCGCGGCACGGCTGACGCTGTCCTGACCGCCCCGCGGGGCACAATGGGCCGCGCACACCTCGCGACAGGAAAGGGGCTCCACGTGCCCATGCCAGGCCGCCACCCTCGGGTGCTCGCCGACAGCCGCGCCCCCCGCACCGCTGCGCGCACCGCTCGGGCGCTCGCGCTCGGGCTGGCCCTCTCGGCGCTCGCCGCCTGCGGACAGCCGTCCCGCGGCAACCCCGACGACTCCGTCGCCCCCACCGTGAGCGTGCCCGTGCAGCCGACGATCACGGCCGAGACACCCACCGACGACGCAGCCGACCCGTCCGTGGAGCCGACCGACGGCGGCCTCTTCGACGCGTCGTCGAGCCTCAGCGGGGTCTCGTGCCAGCCCTGGGGGGAGTCGTGGAGCTTCACGGGCACGCTGGCCAACTCCGACACCGAGGAGCACACCTTCACGGTGGCCGCCTTCATCCTCAAGCTGTCGGACGGCTCACAGGTCGCCAGCAAGGAGATCGACGTCAAGCTCGCCCCGGGCGCCAGCGCCCCCGTCGCCGTCCGCGACTTCTGGACCGGCCCCAAGGCCGGCGTCGAGTGCCTCAGCGGCGTCACCGTCAAGGGCCTCTGACCGTGCGGCTCTTCCTCGTGCGCCACGGCCAGACCCACGCCAACGTGGCCCGTCAGCTCGACACCGGAGTGCCCGGCCTCGACCTCACCGACGAGGGGCGCTCGCAGGCCAAGGCCCTTGCCGACCGGCTCGGCGGCGAGGACCTGGGCGCCATCTACACCTCCGACCTCGTGCGTACCCAGCAGACGGCTGCCCCGCTGGCCGAGCTGCTCGGCCTCGAGATGGTCGTGCTCCCGGGGCTGCGCGAGATCCAGGCCGGCGACTGGGAGATGACGACCGACTGGCAGCCCTACATCGACGCGGTGGTCCGTTGGCGCGAGGACCCAGAGCACACGATCCCCGGCGGCGACAGCGGCTCCGGCTTCATGGAGCGCTATGACGCGGCCATCGCGCAGATCGCCGCCGACGGGCACGAGTCCGCCGTCGCCGTCAGCCACGGGGCGGCCATGCGGGTGTGGTGCACCGCGTCGCTCGGGCTGTCCGCCGACTTTTTCGACGATCGCCGCCTCGACAACACGCACGTCGTCACCATGGAGGGCGACCCCGACACGGGCTGGCGCCTGCTCGCATGGGGCGACGAGCCCGTCACCCATGGCTGAGCCTGCTCCGGTCACCTCCGGACGCACGACACGGCCGACCGGTGGCACGAGCCCCACCGTGTGGCGGTGGGTCGGGTGCGCGGGCGGCGTGGTGCTCGCTGCCGCCTCCTGGGGAGCCGGTGCACTGCCCCGGCCCAACACCGGCATCCTGTGGCCCGGCGTCGCCTGGTCGACACCCAAGGGTGGCTCGCCGCTGCTCGCGTCGGTGTCGGTGCTCGCCCTGCTGGCGCTGGTGGTCGCCTGGTGGCGGCTGCGCTCGGCCGACGTCTCGGTGCGCTGGTGGTGGGCCACCGTCACCCTGTGGTTCGCGCCGCTCGTCGTGGCGATGCCGCTCTACAGCCGCGACCTCTACTCGTATGCCGCCCAGGGCCTGCTCTGGGACCAGGGGCTGAGCCCCTACGACCACGTCGTCCGCGAGCTCGACTCGCCGTGGCGTGCCTCGACCGCGCCGACGTGGCTCGACAGCCCGACCCCCTACGGCCCCGTCTGGCTGCTGCTCGCCCGCGCCGTCGCGTCCGTGTCCGGCGAGCTGTGGGTCGCCCTGCTGCTGCTCCGCCTCCTCGCCGTCGCCGGCGTGGTGGTGCTCGCCTGGGCCGTTCCCGACGTCGCCCGGCGGCTCGGCTGGTCCCCGGTGCGCGCGGTGTGGCTCGGCGTGGCCACGCCGCTCGTGGGTGCCCACTTCGTCGGCGGAGCGCACAACGACGCCCTCATGGTCGCCGCCGTGCTCGGCGGCCTCGCCCTCGCCCTCCGGGGCCGGTTCGTGCTCGCCTGCGTCGTCATCGCGCTCGGGGCGATGGTCAAGGTGACCGCCGTCATCGCGCTGCCGTTCCTGGCGATCCTCTGGGCCCACCGCGCCGGTCGACGGGCCGGAATCGACGACCCGCCGACCCCCCGCGGCGAACTCCGCGGGCCGGCATACGGCTGGGGCGGGGTCGTGCGCGCGGGGACGCTGACCCTGCTCTGCGCAGGCGTGCCGATGGCGATCGGAGGCATCGTCACGGGGCTCGGGTTCGCGTGGCTCAACCCGGCGTCGACGCCGGGCAAGAACGAGCAGTGGACCTCGCTGCCGACCTCGTTCGGGATGGCGGTCGGCGCCGTCGGGCACCTGCTCGGCCGCGACGAGTGGCGCGAGGCCGGCATCGACGCCGCCCGGGCGATCGCGCTCGTCGTGCTCGCGCTGCTCCTCGTCGTCATCTGGATCGCCGCCCTCAAACCCGCTGCCGGCGCCGACCCCGACGACCTCGGCCGACCGGTGCGCGGCATCGCCTGGGCGATGCTCGCCGTCGTCGTGCTCGCCCCGGTCTTCCTCGGCTGGTACTACCTCTGGATGCTGCCGGTCTTCGCCGTGTCGGTCGACCACGGGTGGGCCGACCGGCTCGAGGCCCCGCTCGCTGCGGTCGCCACCGTCGTCTGCTTCGCGACACTGCCCGAGGGCTACAGCCTCGGGCTCACGACCACCGTCGTCGGGGTGCCGTTCGCGCTCGTCGTGGCCGTCCTGCTCGCACGCCGCGCGTGGCGCACCGCCCGCCGCGCCGACTGGCGCCACCTGCTCGACCTCGACCGGCCGCTGCTGCCCGGGGCGTGAGTCGCGCCCGAGTCGGGCTTCGCGTCACGGATCGGCGACAGGTTGGCGCCACAGCTCGCCGCCCGCCGGGTCGTGTCCCACACTGTCCCGGTGAGTGACTCCGGCTTCGTCGACGAGGCCCGGTCCGGCCACGCGAGACCCGCGCGGCCGAGCCCGGCCGACCGCCCGACGCCGGCCCGCGCGGGCCGGCGGACCAGCCCGTTCGCCATCGCCTTCGTCGTCGTGCTGCTCGCGCTGCTCGCCGTCGTCGCCTGGGCGTGGTCGGGACGGCTGCACAGCGACGACGTCGCCGCGTGGCAGGCCGTGGCCGACGAGGTCGAGGTGCTCGACCGCAGCCTTACCCCACTGGGGCACAGTGAGATCCCGCCCTGCCGCGACTCCACCGACGGGCGGGTCACCCGCACCTACCCGCCCTCGACGGGCCCGCAGGCGAGCGAGCTCGTCGCCGCCCTCACGGAGCAGGGGTGGACCCAGGCTCCTGCCACCCCACCCGCCTACGCCCGGCTGACCCGGACCCTCGCCGGGCGCGAGGTGAGCGTCGACGTGGCCGCGACCGACGGTGCCTCGCTCGTCGACTCGCTCACGGCCACGAGCCCGGCCTCGGCCTTCGGCTGCCTCCTGCACTGACCCGAGCCGACGCGCGGCACGACCCCCGCGTGCCTGAGACGGACATCACCGAAGCGGCGGGCCACATGCTGGGAATTGCGCGGTCGACGGCATACGGGAGTGCCACGCTTGGGCTCATGCGCAAGGTGACCCAGAGCAAGAAGCTGCAGAACGTCTGCTACGAGATCCGGGGTCCCGTGCTCGCCGAGGCCAAGCGGCTCGAGGAGGAGGGCCACCGCATCCTCAAGCTCAACATCGGCAACCCCGCGCCGTTCGGCTTCGAGGCGCCCGAGGACATCCTCGTCGACGTCATCCAGGAGCTGCCGACCGCGCAGGGCTACAGCGACAGCAAGGGCATCCTGTCGGCGCGCCGCGCGGTCAAGCAGCACTACGAGGTGCGCGAGTTCCCGCCGGTGGGCGTCGAGGACATCTACCTCGGCAACGGCGTCAGCGAGCTCATCGTGATGGCCATGCAGGGACTGCTCGACAATGGCGACGAGGTGCTCATCCCCGCGCCTGACTACCCGCTCTGGACGGCGGCCGCGAGCCTCGCCGGCGGCACCCCCGTGCACTACGTCTGCGACGAGCAGGCCGACTGGGCTCCCGACCTCGACGACATCCGCAGCAAGGTCACCGACCGCACGCGCGCCATCGTCGTGATCAACCCGAACAACCCCACCGGCGCGGTCTACCCGCGCGAGGTGCTCGAGGGCATCGCCCAGGTGGCGCGCGAGCACGAGCTGATCGTCATGGCCGACGAGATCTACGACAAGATCCTCTACGACGGCGCCACCCACACGTCGATGGCGGCGCTCGCCCCCGACCTGCTCTGCCTCACCTTCAACGGGCTGTCGAAGGCCTACCGGGTCGCCGGCTTCCGCTCCGGCTGGCTCGCCATCACCGGCCCGAAGGAGCACGCGCGCAACTACCTCGAGGGCCTCGACATCCTCGCCAACATGCGTCTGTGCGCGAACGTGCCCGCGCAGCACGCCATCCAGGTCGCCCTCGGCGGCTACCAGTCGATCAACGAGCTGATCCTCCCCGGCGGCCGCCTGCTCGAGCAGCGCAACGTCGCGTGGGAGATGCTGAACCAGATCCCCGGGGTGTCGGTGACCAAGCCGCAGGGCGCGCTCTACCTCTTCCCGCGGCTCGACCCCAAGGTCCACGACATCCAGGACGACGAGCGCTTCGCCCTCGATCTGCTGCGCGACCAGAAGATGCTCGTCGTGCAGGGCACCGGCTTCAACTGGCCGACGCCCGACCACTTCCGGCTCGTCTTCCTGCCGCGCGTCGAGGACCTCGAGGACGCCGTCGGCCGCCTCGAGAAGTTCCTCTCGACGTACTCGCAGTAGGGCTCAGCGAGAGGTGGCCCACCACTTGAACAGCAGGCCCAGCACCACGGCCCACGCGACGGTGAACGCGACGGCCAGGGCGGCCGCGAGGACCGCCGGCCGCCGCCCGTGCGGCTCGCGGCGCGCGAGGCTGAGCCCGGCCAGCGCCAGCCCGAGCAGCTGCGGGAGGAAGACGAAGCCGAACACCGCCCCCGACAGCGAGACGAGCACCGCGCCCCGGGCCAGCGGCGCCTGCGAGGCGAGCTGCGCCGAGCCGGTGTCGCGGGGACGATCGGTGTCGCTCACACGTTCAGCCTAACGATGGATGCCCTGACCAGAGCCTTCGCGCCGCGCCCGTATGCCGTCGCGTCGCGTCGTGCGCCGCAGGCACCTCAGGCGTCGCGGCCTCGTCGGGCGCGTCGGGTCCGCGTCGCCGGTGTCGTGACGGCCCTGCTCGTCACCGCCACCCTGGCGGCCTGCAGCGGGTCCGACCCGACCATCGCCGACGTCCCCTCCGACGTCGCCAGCGCGCGGCCCTCGATCTCGGCCGAGGAGGCCCAGTTCGTCATCGCAGCCGACAAGCTCGGGGCCGCGGTGACGGGGGCGAGCGTCGCGGACGACATCGAGACCGGCACCACGACCTGCTGGGCGCTGCGCAACGGGGGCGTCCAGCTGCGCGACATCGCGGTCGACGACACCTCGAAGCCCCTCGCCAACACCGGTGACGCGCTGCGCACCAAGCAGCTCATGGCCGCGGGCGTCCAGGCCTTCTGCCCCGACTACGACGACCAGGTCGCCCAGCTGAACCTGCCCTGACGACCTGTTGGTGGTCGCCGGTCCGCGACCGCCGGGTCGAGGTGACCTGTCGCGGTGGCCGCGACGGAATACCTCGACCCGGCGCGTCGGTTGGCACCCACGTGAGTCCTGCCAGAGCCCAGCTGAACATCCTCGACCTCGTGCCCGTCGTCGACGGCGGCACCGCGACAGACGCGATCGCCTCGACCGTCGACATCGCCAGGCACGCCGAGAAGTGGGGCTACCAGCGCTACTGGATGGCCGAGCACCACAACATGCGCGGTGTGGCGTCGAGCTCGACCGCCGTGCTCATCGGGCATGTCGCCGACCACACCGAGACGATCCGGGTCGGCGCCGGCGGCATCATGCTGCCCAACCACGCGCCGTACGTCGTGGCCGAGCAGTTCGGCACGCTGGCGACGATCCACCCGGGACGCATCGACCTCGGGCTCGGCCGCGCCCCCGGCACCGACCCGTTCACGACGCGTGCGCTGCGCCGCAACGAGGCCGCGGCGATGAACTTCGCCGGCGAGGTCGAGGAGCTCATCGGCTACCTCGGCGACCCCGACCCCGACGCCAAGGTGCGCGCGATCCCGGGTGAGGGCACCCGCGTGCCGATCTGGATCCTCGGTTCGAGCCACGGCGGCGCGCAGGTGGCCGCAGCCCTCGGCCTGCCCTACTCGTTCGCCTCGCACTTCGCCCCGGCCGCGCTGATGAGCGCCCTCGAGGTCTACCGGTCGCGGTTCACCCCCTCGACCGAGCCGGGCGGACTCGACGAGCCGCGGACCATGGCCGGCGTCAACGTCATGGTGGCCGACACGACCGAGGAGGCCGAGCGGCTCTTCACGAGCGTGCTCCAGCGCTTCCACGGCATCGTCACCGGCCGGCGCACGGCGCTGCCCGAGCCGAGCGGCGACATCGCGGGCCTCATGGCGTCGTGGTCGCCCGCCGAGCGCCAGGCCGTCTCGGACATGACGCGCGTCTCTGTCATCGGCACGGCCGACCAGGTGCGCGAGGGCCTCACCGGCTTCGTCGAGGCGACGGGCGTGGACGAGCTCATCGTCACGTGCGGCGCCCACGACCACGAGGCCCGGTTGCGCTCCTACGAGCTGCTCGCCGACGCGTGGCTCTGACACCGGCCGACACCGACCGACACCGCCCGTCCCTCTCTGGAAGGCTGCACCCATGAGCTCCGACGACCTGCGCCAGATCACCCTGACCCGCGACAGCCAGGGCCGCTACACCGCCCGCAACCGCCGCGGCGGCTCGATCACGACGAGCTCCGGCACCGACGAGCTCTCGCCGGTCGAGCTGCTCCTCGCCGGCATCGCGGCATGCACGGCGGTCGACGTCGACACCGTGACGTCGCGGCGCGCCGAGCCCGACAGCTTCGAGGTCGTCGTGACGGCCGACAAGGTCAAGGACGAGCACGGCAACCACCTGCAGGACATCAACGTCAGCTTCCGGGTGCGCTTCCCCGAGGGCGACGGCGGCGACGCGGCCCGCGAGATGCTGCCCAAGCTCGTCAAGCGCTCGCACGACGAGTGGTGCACCGTGAGCCGCACCGTCGAGCTCGGCACGAAGGTCACCGCGACCGTCGACTGACGGCTGCGGGGCGCTCAGGTCGCCCGGACCTCTGCGTCGATCCACTCGATGGGGTCGCCCCAGCCGAGCCGGCCGACGCCGTGCTTGTCGAGCTCGACGGACAAGTCGTACTCGCGGCTCGCCATCGTCGCGTTCCACATCGCCATCTGCCCGACGAGCCGGCTGATGACGCGCCGCAGCGTCGAGGGGGCGGGGTCGTCCTCGACCGAGAGCACGATCGGCTCGTCAAGCTGCTCGGATGCCGTTGCCAGGCGGCGAGGGTGTGGCCGGCGGCGCTCACGTCACGATCATCCGCGACGTGGGGCGCCTGCCGCTTGACCGACCTTGCTCACGACTCAGTGGTAGACGACGACCTTGTCGCCGACGCGCACCTTGAAGAAGAGCGACTTGATCTGGGCGTGGTCGGCGATGTTGACGCAGCCGTGGCTGGCGCTGGCGTAGCCGAGCCGGGCGAAGTTCGACGAGTAGTGCACGGCCTGGCCGCCGGAGAAGAACATCGAGTAGGGCATCGGCGTGAAGTAGAGGTTCGAGATGACGTACTCGTACTTGCGCGACACCCGGAAGGTGCCCTCGCGCGTCTCGAGGCCGGGACGCCCGAAGCGGGCCCACATGACCATGAGCGGCTTGCCGTCGACGACCCAGGTCAGGGTGCGGGTGGCCTTGTCGACGCACATGACGCGACCGGTGCGGCAGCGGCTGTCGAGCGACGCGGCCGTCGGCATCACCGGTCGCAGCCCGGCGTTGTAGCGGTGCTGGTCGAACGTGCCCGGCGTGTAGGTGAGGGAGACGAGGCGTGACCAGGTGCGCTGGTCGATGACCCCGGACTGGGGCAGGTTGCGCTGCTGCTGGAAGGTGAGCACGGCGCGGTCGAGCGCCGACCAGTAGACCCCGGTGATGCCGTAGGCCCACGCGCCGAGGGCCCGCAGCCGCAGCTGGACCTCCTTGAGCTGGGCGGCCCCGGCCGTGCGGCCGATGACGACCGGGCTGGCCGTCAGGGCCTTGAGGCGGTCCCAGGTGCGCTGGTCGACGACGCCGGTCTGCGGGAGGTTGTAGAGGATCTGGAAGGTGAGCACCGAGCGGTCGACGGCCGACCAGTAGACGCCGGTGATGGCGTACGCGAAGCGCCCGTTGAGCTTGAGCCGCACCTGGAGGTCTTTGACGCGCAGCGTCGACGACGTGCGCGGTAGTACGACGGGCGTGTTGGTCAGGGTGCGCAGGAGGTCCCACGTGGGCTGGTCGACGACGCCGGTCTCGGCGAGGCCCTTGGCGTGCTGGAAGGCGAGCACCGACCGGTCGACGGCCGACCAGTAGATGCCGGTGATGGCGTACGGGAACTGGCCCACGAGCTTGAGCCGGACCTGGAGGTCCTTGATCCTGGTCACGGGCGCGGTGCGTGGGACGACGGCGACAGGCGTCGCCGTGGCGGTC
The DNA here is from genome assembly GCA_966081555.1 of uncultured Terrabacter sp. Classification (GTDB taxonomy): domain Bacteria; phylum Actinomycetota; class Actinomycetes; order Actinomycetales; family Dermatophilaceae; genus Terrabacter. The sequence goes on along the minus strand of CBHRRQ010000011.1, from coordinate 19,740 downwards.
GTGGTGGTCGCGGTGGCCGTGGTGGTCGACGTGGCGGCTGCCGTGCGGCTCGGGGACGTCGTGGTCGCGGTCGTGGGCGTCGTCGTGGCCGTGGCCGACGGCGTGCTCGCGGTCGTCGTGCTCGCGGTCGTCGTGCTCGTGGTCTCGGTCGCAGCCGGCGTCGGCGTGCCCGTGGCGTCGTCGGCGCGCGCGGCGGGTGCAGCCACCGTGAGGGCGACGACCGCGAGGGCGGCTGCGACGGCGTTGGTGGTGCGCTTGCTGTCCATGCGGATCGTCCTCATGGTGTCCCCTGGTCTCTGACCGCGCTGCGGCGTGTGTGTCGGCGCGATCGCGCCCTTCATTGTGGCAGGCACCTGCCCGTTTGGCGCGCTGTGCCTGCACCTTCCAGACGCGTCCGGACGGCAGAAGGTTGTCGCCCTCCCGCGCCGATCCCGGGAGCAGCCGTGGCGTCAGGTCCCGGGGAGGCGGCGCACGGTGAGGATCTGCTCGGCGCGGCCCACCGGCCCCTGCTCGTCGTGGAGCGTCGTCGAGGTGAGGCCGAGGCCGGTGGGGCCCATCGTCACGCGGGTGTCGAAGCCGACCCAGCCGCGTACGGGCTCGCGGAAGAGGTGGACGGCGAGGTCGACGTTGGGGAACATCCACTCGCGGGGCGAGACGCGCACCGCGATGCCGTTGGCGGTGTCGGCGAGCCGCACCAGATCGGCTGTGGGAGAGCAGGTCTCGCCGTCGACGAGCGGGTTCAGGGCCCGGATCCAGGCGACCGTGCGGCCCGGTCGCCGGTCGGGGGCCACGCGGAACTCGAGGCCCTCGATGTAGCCGCCGTCCCACGTGTCGCTGCCCGACCACGGGTCGAGCTCGTCGGGGCCGGGGATCGTCTCGAGCTCGACGCCGGCGACCGGCTCGGAGTCGTGGGCGGCGAGCCGCCAGGCGTGGGCGCGCACGACGGCGCGGTCGTCGACGAGCATCGTCGCCTCCACGAGCTCGATGGTGCGGCCGGGCCGGGTGGTGCGCACCTCGACCCGGCTCGGTCGGGCCGGGATCATCCCGAGGATGTCGAAGGAGATGCGGGCCAGCTGCATCCCCTCGCGGGGCTCGTGCAGGTCGATCTCGTGGGCGAGGATGCCGCTGACCGGGGCCATGTGCTGCTCGTCGTCGCGCCAGGCGCCCTGCACGTGGACGGTCGGCGCGTAGAGCCCGGGGGCGAGCCGCCGGTAGAACGCCGCGGTGTCGCGGTCGAGCTCGTGCAGCGGAGGGCGCCCGTCGGTGGTGTCGCTGGTCACGCGGCCAGCCTAGGCACCGCCGTCGCCGGCCTCTGCGCCGCCGTCAGACAGCCCGAGGCCGAGGTCGACCATGCGCACGAGACGTGGCGCGAGCTCGTCGACGGCCTCGCGGGGGAGGTCGCGCAGCGGGCCCTCGAGCGCGAGCATCGCCATGCCGTGCACGGCCGACCAGGCCAGCAGCTCGGCGCCCGGACGATGGTCAGGCGACATGACGCCGGCCTCGACCATGGCGTCGAGGGCGGTCGAGAGCAGCTGGAAGGGAGTGAGCCCGCCGGCCCCGGCTGCGTCGGCCGAGGCCGCCCGGCTGAGGTCGACCGGCACCGCGAACGCGGTGCGGAAGAGGCCGGGCTCGTCCATCGCGAAGCGCAGGTAGCCCACGCCGACCGCCCGGAAGCGGGCCCGCGCCCGAGGGCCCTGCTCGAGGTCGGACGGCACGGCGTCCATGGCCGCGCTGATGACGTCGGCGGCCCGCGCCTGCGCCCGCGACACGACGTCGCCGAGCAGCGCGTCGCGATCGGCGAAGTGGCGGTAGGCAGCGTTGGCCGAGACGCCGACCCGCCGGGTGGCCTCGCGCAGCACCACCTTGTCGGGGCCGCCCTCGCGGGCCAGGTCGGTGCCGGCCTCGAGAAGGGCCCGGCGCAGGTCGCCGTGGTGGTAGGTGGTGCGGGTCTGGGCGTCGTCCTTGAGACCCGTCGCCTCGATCGTCCCGGCGGGTGTCCCGTCGGGGTCGGGGGCGGCGGTGGGACTCACAGCCCCATCATGCTCCGGGTGGCCGTCCGCCCGCCGGAGCCGTCAGAAGCCGAAACGCCGCGCCGTCGCGCGCACCGCGTCGGCCGAGGCGCGCAGGCCGGTCAGCTCCTCGTCGGTCATCGGCACCTCGATGCGCTCGCCGACCCCGCCGGCGTGCACGATCGCGGGCACCGAGAGGCACACGTCGCTGATGTCGTAGTAGTCCTCGAGCAGCGACGACACCGGCAGGATGCGGCGCTCGTCGTTGAGCACGGCCTCGATGATGCGGGCGGCCGCGAGGCCGATCGCGTAGTTCGTCGCGCCCTTGCCCTCGATGACGCGGTAGGCGGACTCGACGACGTCGGTGGCGATGCGGCTGCGCGTGGCGGCGTCGAGCGCTGCGCTGGCGTCGCCGGCGCGCCACTGGAGCAGCGGCACCGAACCGATGGACGCCGACGACCACAGCGGCAGCTCCGAGTCACCGTGCTCACCGACGACGTACGCGTGGATGCTCTGAGCGGCGACCTGGGTGTGCTCGGCCAGCAGGAAGCGCAACCGCGACGAGTCGAGCACCGTGCCCGAGCCGAAGAGCCGCTCGGGAGGCAGCCCCGAGACCCGCAGGGCGGCATACGTGACGACGTCGACCGGGTTGGTCACCATGACGTGCACGGCGTCGGGGGCGACCTCGACGAGCCGCGGGAGGATGGAGCGGACGATGCCGATCGTCGACTCGGCGAGGTCGAGCCGCGACTGCCCAGGTTTCTGCTTGGCTCCGGCGGTGAAGACGATGACGTCGGAGTCGGCGAGGACCTCGATGTCGTCGGAGCCGTCGACGTGGGCCATCGGCACGAACTGGATGCCGTGGCTGAGGTCGAGCGCCTCGGCCCGCACCTTGGCGGCGTTGACGTCGAAGAGGGCGACAGTCTGGGCCGCGCCGCGCATCAGCGTCGCGTAGGCGAGGGTGGCCCCCACGGCTCCCGCCCCGACGATGCCGACCTTGGTACGCCGTCGCTGCCTTGTCGTCTCGGGTGTCGTGGCGCTCATCGGGGCTCCTGCGTTCGGAGGGACGTTGGCGGCAACGCTACCGACGTGACGCGTTCGCGGGGCCTGCCCCGCCGCAGACGTGCGAGCCTGTTCGCATGCTGGTTCCGGAGGAGCTCCTCGAGGCGGCCGTCGCCGCGCGACGCGTCGTCGTCGTCACCGGCGCGGGCATGTCGGCCGAGAGCGGCGTGCCGACCTTCCGCGACGCCCAGACGGGACTGTGGGAGCAGTATGCCGCCGAGGACCTCGCGACGCCCGAAGCCTGGGAGCGCGACCCGGCCTTCGTGTGGGCCTGGTACCTCTCGCGGTTCGGCGCCGTCGCGCACGTGGAGCCCAACGACGGCCACCGGGCGGTCGCCGCCTGGGCCGGCCTGACGCGGGTCGGCGTCGTGACCCAGAACGTCGACGACCTGCACGAGCGCGCCGGCAGCCGCGACGTCGTGCACCTGCACGGGTCGCTGTCGAGCTTCCGTTGCGAACGGTGCGCGACGGCATACGCAGGGGAGGTGGACGTGCCCGAGCAGCCGGTCGAGCGCGTCGACCCGCCCATGTGCACGCACTGCGGCGGCCTGGTGCGGCCGGGCGTCGTCTGGTTCGGCGAGCTGCTGCCGCTCGAGGCGTGGGAGCAGTCCGTCGCCCTCGTGGAGAAGGCCGATCTCGTGCTCGTCGTGGGCACCTCGGGGATCGTGCACCCGGCCGCCGGGTTGCCCGTCCTCGCCCGGGGTGCCGGCGCGTTCGTCGCCGAGCTCAACCCCTTCGAGACCGACGTCTCCGACGTCGCCCACGTGGTGTGGCGCGAGACGGCCGCCCGGGCCCTCCCGGCGCTGGTCTCCGCGTTGCAGGGCTGCGGCGACCGGTCTCGCGACCGCTTTGGGGAAGCCTAGGCGAAGAGCTCCTTGAGGCAGGCGTGGAACATCTCGGTGTGGGCGTCGACGTCGGCGGCCGTCGTGGCGGGGCTCATCAGCGCCATGTTGTGGAACGGCGTGAGCAGGATGCCGCGGTTGAGCGCGTAGAGGTGGAGGTACTGCTGCAGCTCGAAGTCGTCGGCGTCGTGGGCCTCCTGCCCGTTGCGTGACGGACGGCCCGAGAAGTTGTACTCGGCCCGCGCCCCGAGCCGGGTGACGTGCCAGTCGGCGCCCACGGCGTCGATGCCCGCCTGCACGCCGTCGGCCCAGGCGTCGGCCAGCGGCACCATGCGCTCGAAGGCCTCGGGCGTCATGACCTGCTCGAGCGTCGCCTTCATCGCCGCCATCGAGAGGCCGTTGCCGGCGAGCGTGCCGCCGATGCCGCCCACGTCGACCTCCTCGAGCTCGACGGAGGTCGCGATGCGGTCGGCGATGTCCTGGCTGAAACCGAAGGTGCCGCAGGGGATGCCGCCACCGATCGACTTGCCGATGACGAGCAGGTCGGGCTGCAGGCCGTGCGCACCGGTGTAGCCGCCCGGCCCCGCGCAGATGGTGTGGGTCTCGTCGTTGACGAGCAGCGCGCCGTAGCGGGTCGCGAGCTCGCGTACCCCTTCGTTGTAGCCGGGGTCGGGCAGCACGATGCCGATGTTGGTCAGGGCCGGCTCGACGAGGACGGCGGCGACGTCACCGTGTGCCAGGGCCTGCTCGAGGGCGTCGAGGTCGTTGAACTCGACGACGCGCGTCGTCTCCGTGGTGGGCACGGGCGCGCCGATGTTGCCGGGCCGGTCGCTCGTGGCGCCGTCCGCGCCGAGCGTCGCGAAGGCCTCGTCGACCGAGCCGTGGTAGCACCAGTTGTGCACGACGACCTTGCTGCGGCCGGTGAGGTGGCGGGCGTAGCGGATCGCGTGCCGGTTGGCGTCGGTGGCCGTCAGGGTGAACTGCCAGAACGGCAGGCCGAACCGCTGCGCCAGGCCCGACGAGACCGCGATGGCGTCCTCGGTGGGGAGCATCGTGGTGATGCCGCGACCGAGCTGGCGGGTCACGGCCTCCACGGTCGGCGCGGGTGAGTGGCCCATCATGGCGCCGGTGTCGCCCAGGCAGAGGTCGACGTGGTCGATGCCGTCGACGCACGTGAAGTGGGCGCCGGCCGCCTCGTCGACGAAGACGGGGAAGTCACCCGGCCACTTGACCATCCAGCTCATCGGCACGCCGCCGGGCATGTGGGCGAGAGCCTGCTCGGCCAGGGCGTGTGACCGCGGCCGGGCCTCGACGAAGGCCTGGCGCTCTCGGGCGTGCAGCTCGGCCAGGCGGGTGCGGTCCACGGTGGTCATGTGCGCATCCTGCCCGCGACGACGGCTCGGCGGAAGGGTTTGCCTGAGAGAGCGCACCTGCGGAATCCGTAGGTGTTGGAAGGGGATTCAAGTCAAAATCCACAGGATGGGAGACCTTGCGGAGATGTCCCGAGATGGCATGATCCCGCCATGCCTCCCGCCTTGCCGCCCTCCAGGACCACGAGCGGCTACCGGGGACTGAGCCTCTGGCACGACACGATCGACGACATCGAGCCCCGCCCGTCGCTCGCCTCGGACACCGAGGTCGACGTCGCGATCGTGGGGGCCGGCTACACGGGACTCTGGACGGCATACCACCTCGTCTCGGCCGACCCGACGATCCGCGTCGCCGTGCTCGAGAAGGAGGTGGCGGGCTTCGGCGCCTCGGGCCGCAACGGCGGCTGGTGCTCCGCGCTCTTCCCTGCGTCGCTCAAGCGGATGGCGGCCGAGCGCGGCCGCGACGCGGCGGTGCGGATGCAGCACCGCCTCCACGAGACCGTCGCCGAGATCGGGCAGGTGACCGTCGCCGAGGGCATCGACTGCCACTTCGAGCAGGGCGGCTACCTGTCCGTGGCCCGCAACCCGGCCCAGCTCGAACGCCTTCGCGAGGAGGCCGCCGACCACGGAACGTGGGGCTTCGGCGAGGAGGACCACCGGCTGCTCGATCCGCACGAGGTGACGCAGATCGCCGCGGTCAGCGATGCGCTGGGGGGCTCGTTCACCCCGCACTGTGCCGCCATCCACCCGGCCCGGCTCGTCCGGGGCCTCGCCGACGCCGTCGAGCGGCGTGGCGTCGTCGTCCACGAGCGCACCAACGCCGTCGACGTGCGCAGCCGTCGTGTCGTCACACCCCACGGCACGGTGCGCGCGGAGCACGTCGTGCTCGCCACCGAGGGCTACACGCCGACCGTCGCGGGCCGCCGCCGCGCCATCGCGCCGATCTACTCGCTCATGACCGCCACCGAGCCGCTGCCCGACGACGTGTGGTCCCAGATCGGCCTCGAGGGCCGCACCACCTTCGCCGACAACCGGCACCTGACGATCTACGGTCAGCGCACCCGCGACGGCCGAATCGCCTTCGGCGGCCGGGGCGCCCCGTACCACTACGCCTCCAAGGTCTCACCCCTCTACGAGCGCGACGAGCGCGTGCACGCGAGCCTGCGGCGGATCCTCGTCGAGCTCTTCCCCGTGCTCGACGGCGTCACCTTCACCCACTCCTGGGGCGGCAATCTCGGCGTGCCCCGCGACTGGTTCCCGTCGGTGCGCCACGACCGGCACACCGGCCTCGCGTTCGCGGGCGGCTACGTCGGCGACGGCGTCGCGACGTCGGCGCTCGCGGGCCGCACCCTCGCGGCGATGATCAGCGGCGACGACCCCGAGGGCCTCGCCACGCTCCCGTGGGCCGGGCGCACCTCGCGCGACTGGGAGCCCGAGCCGTTGCGCTGGATCGGCGTCAACGCCGTGACCGCCCTCATGACGTCGGCCGACTGGTCCGAGCGCCGCACCGGCCGTCCGTCCCGGGCGGCGTCGGCCTTCTGGACGGCGATCGGGCAGTAGCGCGCTGCTGGGCCAAAGCTTCAGCGGCCGTATGCCGTGAAGGCACCTTCCCGGAGCACCGGCACCGCCGCGGACGAGTCGAGCTCTGCTGCGACGGCGACGTCGTCGGGCCAGCCCTGCTCGACGAGCTCGCGGCCACTGGCGCAGCCCGCGAGGGCTTCGCCGACACGGTCCTCCACCGCGAGCCACGCGGTGCCCGCTGCCTCGGCCTCTGGGCTCAGCAGCAGCGGGCCGGCACGGTGCTCGAGCCGTGCGGGGGGGGCGGCGCCGCCCGCGCCGGCGCCCCAGAGGTCCTCGACGGCGGGCCGCAGCGAGCCGTCGGGCCAGCGCTCCCCGGCCGGCACCACGACCACGGCCGGCGGCGCTCCCGCTCCGACCGTCGAGCCGAGCCAGTCGACGAGCCACGCGGCGACCGACGCGCGGTTGCGCAGCGACGCCGCCACGACCTGCGCACCCGCCCCCGCGAGGCGGGCGGCGATCGTCGAGCCGTTGGGGGAGGGCAGCACGAGGTCGCGCAGGGGGCCGGCCGCGCGGATCGACGAGGGCGAGAGACTCACGCCACCCCCGTGCCGCGACCGGCTGCGCGGCACCGCGAGGGTCGCGCCGCGCGCTGCGGCGAAGGCCTCGGCCGAGTCGTCCTTCCACGGGTACGGGTGCACGGCGGTGCCGCCGTCCACGGCGACCGACACGCACGTCGTGAAGCTCAGCACGTCGACGACGACGGCGCACACCGGGGAACCGGCGGCGACGGCATACGTGGTCAGTCCCTCGGCGGCCGTGGGGCCCCAGTCGAGGCGGACGACGTGCCGGTCCTGCGAGTGCCACGGCTGCATGGCCCCAACCTAGGGGAGGCTCACGCCCCGAACGCCTGCGTCCAGTATGTGCCGTAGCGGCCGCCCGTCGCGTAGCCGACGCCGATGTTGCGGTAGGTGCAGTTGAGGATGTTCGCGCGGTGACCCGCGCTGCCCATCCAGTCCTTCATGACGGCCACAGCGTCCGCCTGGCCCGCCGCGATGTTCTCGGCGAGCGCGCCACCTGCCCAGCCCGCCGCGCGGATGCGCTGCCCGAAGGTGCGCCCGTCGGGGCTCGTGTGCGAGAAGTAGGCCCGGGCGGCCATGTCCTCGCTGTGCTCCTGGGCGGTGAGGGTGAGCACGGCGTGGGACGTGACCGGCGCGCAGCCGGCCCGGGCGCGCTCCGCGTTGACGATCGTGACGACGGCGCGGGCCACCTCGTCGTGCGGCGAGGAGTGCGACGGCGTGACCGGTGACGCGGGCGTGGCCGTCGGCGACGTCGTGGGAGCGGCCGGCGACGTGGGCAGGGCCGGCGACGTGGGCGTTGCGGACGCGGGGTCGGGCTCTCCCGTCTCGCCGATGGTGCTGGTGGCCGACGGGGTGGACTGGCCGGTGCGGCCGGTCTGCCCGGCGTGACCGAGTCGCAGGTCGCCCGCGGAGCGCAGCACCGCCACGCCGCCCAGCACGAGCAGCGCCGAGGCGACCAGCGTCAGCACGACCGCGCGCCGCGAACCGCGGTCCGCGGGGTCGTTGTGCCTGCCCATGAGCGCCTTTCGTCGACCGGCGACCGGTACCTTACGCGCCCGGACGCCCGGTGGGCGGCTTGGAGCAGGTCGGGGTGTCGGCCTCAGGCGCCGCAGACGCCTCCGCAGCCGCCGGCACCGCAGCCGCCTCCGCAGCCGCCGCCGACGGCCACCGGCTCAGGCACCTCGTGCCGGGTCGACCAGGCGGTCTCGAGCGCGTTCGTGAAGACCTCGACCGGCTGCGCACCGGACACGCCGTACTTGCGGTCGAGCACGAAGAACGGCACCGACTCGATGCCGAGCATCTTCGCGGTCGCCTCGTCGCTGCGCACGTGGTTGCCGTAGTCGTCGGAGTCGAGCATCGCACGCGTGACGTCGGCGTCGAGCCCGATGTCGGCGGCGAGGCCGACGAGGGTGTCGCGGTCACCGACGGCGAGGCCCTCGGTGAAGTAGGCGCGCATGAGCCGCTCGTGGGCGGCGGCGGCGAGGCCGTGCTCGGCTGCGAGGTGGACGACACGGTGGGCGTCGAAGGTGTTGCCGTAGCGGGCCTGCTGCCAGTTGAACTCGAGCCCCAGCTCGGCCGCGGCAGCGGCCATCGACTCGTGCTGGGCGACGGCCTGCTCGCGGCTCGTGCCGTACTTCCTGGCGACGAGGTCGACGAGCGGCACGTCGGACACCGGCTCCGCACCTCGGTCGAGCTCGAAGCTGTGCCACTGGATCTCCAGCTCGTCGGCGTGCTCGAACTGCGCGATGGCGGCCTCGAGGCGCCGCTTGCCGAGGTAGCAGAACGGGCACACGATGTCGGACCAGATGTCGATCTTCACGGACGTTGAACCTACCGGCGCGCGTCGGTGTTCCCCACATCGCGCGTGATCCTGCGCACGATGGCCGAGGCCGCCTGGTCGTCGTGGGCCTCGGGCAGCCAGTGCCCGGCGTCGAGCTCGACGAACTCGTAGTCGCCCGTCACGTGCTCCCGGGTCAGCTCGGCGGCGGTGCGGCCCAGGAACGGGTCGCGGCTGCCCCAGACGTAGGTGGTCGGCACCTCGACGTGGTGCGCCCGCACGTGCGAGCGGCGGGCGGCCCGGTACCAGTTGATCGGCCCGGCGAGCGCGTCGGGCCGGGCCAGCCGGGCGGCATACCTCCTGCGGTCCTCGACCGGGAGCCCGGTGCGCGCGAGCACGGAGTGGAAGGTCGCCGCGAGGGCCCGCTCCGGTGCCCACGGCACCTGGAAGGCAGCCATGTACCAGGACTTGCGCTTCTGCTCGAGGCCGCCGCGCCAGGCCCGGCCCATCGCCGCCGGGTGGGGCGTCGAGAGGACGGTGAGGGAGGCGATGCGGTGCGGGTGGTTCGCTGCGACCAGCCACGCGAGGGCGCCGCCCCAGTCGTGACCCACGAGGTGCACCCGCTCCGGCCCCGACGCGTCGACAAGGGCCAGCACGTCGGCGACGAGCTCGTCGAGGCGGTACGCGTCGAGCCCGCTCGGGCTGGCGCCGGGGGAGTAGCCCCGCTGGTCGGGCGCGAGGGTGCGCAGCCCCACCTCGTGCAGGCGGGCGGCGACGCGGTCCCAGCTCGAGCGGTCGGTCGGGAAGCCGTGCAGCAGCACCACCACCTCGCCGCCGATCGGACCCGTGTCGGTGACGTCGAAGGTGAGGCCGTCGCGGGTGAAGCTCGTGGTCCGCTCGTCGAGGTGGCGCATGTCCCCATCCTGCCGGGCGCCGACGGTCGGAGTGTTCCCGTAGGGGGCAAACCGGAGGCGCCCGGCCCACGCCCGCACCTACTGTTGAGGCATGTCCCTGGGGTCCGGTCCGCGCGCACCGGGGCGCGCCGGCCGCCCGTGGTGGCACCTGTCGCGCACCGGCCTGTTCTTCGGTGCTGCCTACTTCCTCACCTCGATGTCGCCGAGCCTGCTGCCGCGCACGTGGTACTACCAGGGCCTCATCAGCGGTCTCTGCGCCGTCGCCGGCTACGCCCTCGGCGTCACCGTGGCGTGGGTGGTGCGCACCGTCGCGCGGCTCATCGACCTGCGCGTCATGGTCAGCGGCGAGGCCCGCCACTGGCTTCTCGTCGCCGCTCCCGTCTTCGGCGGGGTGGCCGTGCTCGGGCTCACCGTCTCGAACGTGCGCGCCCAGGCACGCACAGCCGCCGTCGTGCGGCTGGCGCCCCTCGACCCCGTCGACTGGGCCCTCGCGCTCGCGCTCGCCACCGCCATCTCCGTCGTCTTCCTCGCCATCGCGCGGGGGCTGCGCAGCGCGACGCACCACCTCGCCGAGGCCGCGGGCCACGTGCTGCCGCGCGCGCTGGCCAGCGTCATCGCCGTCGTCGTCGTCGCGCTCGCGACGGCGTGGGTGACCGACAGCGTGCTCTTCCACCGCGGCATGCAGGCGTTCGCCGGCGTCGCCGCCCAGGTCAACTCGAGCTCGCCCAGCGGCCGGTCGGCGCCGACCTCACCGCTGCTGTCGGGCGGCCGCGGGTCCTTCGAGCGCTACGACACCCTCGGCTACCAGGGCCAGATGTTCGTCACGAGCGCGCCCACGGCGTCGGAGATCTCGCGGGCGACGGGGCGCGGCGCCATCGACCCGATCCGCGTCTACGCGGGCCGCACGGCCGACCGCACCGTGCCCGACGTGGCCGACGCGGTCGTGGCCGAGCTGAAGCGCACCAACGCCTTCCACCGCCGGGTGCTGGCGGTGTTCACGACGACGGGCACCGGTTGGGTCGACGACTGGTCGGCGCAGTCGGTCGAGTACCTCGCCGACGGCGACAGCGCCATCGCCGCGATGCAGTACTCCTACCTGCCGAGCGCGATGTCGATCATGACCGACCGTGACACCCCCCGCGAGGCGGGCAAGGCCCTCTTCGACAAGGTGTATGCCGTGTGGCTGACGCTGCCCGAGGACGAGCGTCCGCGGCTCGTCGTCGGCGGGGAGTCGCTGGGGGCGTACGGGGGTCAGGCCGCCTTCGCCGATGCCGACGACATGATGGCGCGGGCCCAGGGCGGGGTGTGGGTGGGCACCCCGAGCTTCACCGACATCGCCGAGTCGCTGACCGCGCGGCGCAACGAGGGCTCACCCGAGATCGTGCCCGTCGTCGACGACGGACGCCACATCCGCTTCGCGGCGAGCGGCGACCAGCTGACCCACGACTACTACGGCCGCGACTACGGCGCGTGGGACTTCCCGCGCTTCGTCTACGCGCAGCACCCGTCCGACCCCGTCGTCTGGTGGAACCCGGCCCTGCTCGGGGCCGAGCCCGACTGGCTGCGCGAGCCGCGGGGCCGCGACGTCAACGCCGACGTCACGTGGATCCCCTTCGTCACCTTCTGGCAGCTGACGACCGACATGGCGGTCGGGCACGACCCGCCCGACGGCTACGGACACCGCTACGGCGCCGAGCTCGTGCCGGCGTGGGGGTCGGTGCTCGGTGGGTCGCCGACCGACGACTACTCGAAGATCGTCGAGGGCATCGTCGAGACGGTGAACCGGACCGCATGAGCGTCCACCGCTTCCACGGCCGCATCGCCGGGGTTGGCTCGACGTCCGGCGTGCGCGTCGTCGTCGGGTCGTGGGACCGCACACCGCTCGGGTCCTTCGGCGACGCGATGGTCGAGCGCCCCGACGGCCACCGACTGTTGCTGGCGCCCACGGCCGAGGTCGCCGCGTTCATCGAGTCGACGTACGCGTTCGACGAGGTGCGCCTCGAGCCGTTCGCCGTGACGCGGGCCGCCGGGCACTGGCAGGTGCGCTCGCCGTCGCTGGCGCTCGACCTGACGGTCGGGGGGCGTATGCCGCTGGGCCGGCTGCTGCGCGTCGTGCCCTCGCGCGTCGCCGCGAGTCCGGCGTGGGCCAGCGTGGTCGACCCGGTGGCACGCGTCGCCCTGCGTGGGGTGCGCACCCGCGGCACGGCCCTCGAGGGCCGGCAGGAGTTCTACGGTGCGACCGACCTGCACCGGGTGGTCGCGATGACGGGGAGCCTGGAGGGTGCTCCGCTGGGTTCGCTGGCGCGGGTCGACCCGCCGTGCCGGTTCGGGTTCTCGTCGACGCCTCGCACGCCGTCGGTCACGACGGTGGTGACAACTGTCCGAACCTCGCGACGAGGTGCCAGACCCGCTTGAGGTGCTGCGGGTCATGCCGGCCGGTGCGCATCGCGTCGCCGACGATGCGGGGCGTCAGCACCCCGTCGACGGCGACGGACTCGCCCAGCTCGACGAACTCCGGGCCGCGGTAGTCGGGGTGCGCGCGCAGCTCGTCGACGGGCAGCACCCACCCGTCGTGCCACTCGACGGCGACGCCGAGGCGCTCCCACGCCCGCGCGTCGTCCTCGACCTCGGTGCCCCGGAACGACGGGTCGAGCACGAGCGCCTCGACGTCGGTCGCGAGGGCGACGACACCGTGCACGTGGGCCTCGACGTAGTCATCGAGCGGGTCGGGCTCGCTCTCGCCCGGGAAGAGCGCCGGGCGCGCATCGGCCAGCGCGCTCAACGCGTACGCGGACGCCACCCCGAAGTGCTCGGGGTGGAAGACGCTGTCGGGGAAGCAGAACGTCGTGGCTGCGAGGGTGTGCGGCGCGAGGCGCACGTGCGCAGAGCCGAAGCGCGGCGCGGCGCCGACGGGGGAGCGGTGCCGGTCGAGCGCGCCGTACTTCGGCCGTAGCGCCGCGTCGGCCTCGTCGTAGGCGCCCCCGAAGATCCGGCTCTCCCACGCCCAGCGGTCGCCCCCCGGGTGGGCCGTGAGGCCGCCGTTGCTCGTGCCGGTCTCGAACTGGGAGCGGTAGACGCCGTCGCGCGCGATCGCCGCGAGCACGGTGCCACCGCCGACGAGCCGGTCGGGGTGGAAGTTCAGGGTCACGCGGAGGTCCGACGGCAGCGCCTCTCCGGTGGCGAGCCTCGTCACGTGGGCGATCGCGTCGGCGACGGCAGCGGGCTGGTCGGGCACGGCGCCATCCTCACACTCCACGGCAGGCGGCCGCTGTCAGGGACGCCTGCACACGGCATACGCGGTGTCGCCGACCCCGAGGTGTGCGACTGCGCGCGGTGCCGTGCCGAGAATGGACCCATGAGCCGACTCACGGACGCCGCTGTGGGCGCCCGAGGGCGTCGTGCACCGCTCGACCGCACCGAGCCACGCCGCGAGCCGGCGGCAGGGAGTAGGACTGTGGCATGGGCACGATGACCGACTTCCCCGAGCACGACCTCACCGCCTATCGCGCCGACCCGAGGGGTGAGCCCCGCGGCGCCGTCGTCGTCATCCAGGAGATCTGGGGGCTGACCGAGCACATCAAGCACGTCACCGACCGTCTCGCGGCCCAGGGCTTCGTCGCGGTGGCTCCCGACCTGCTGCGCCACGTCGGTCTCACGCCCGACGTCGGCTCCCGGCTCTTCGACCTCGTCTCGCGCGGCACCGAGGAGCAGCGGCTCGCGGCCCCGCCCGCGCTGCGGGCGCCCCCGCCGCCGGCGCCCCCGCCGGTGTCCGCGGCGGGGCCCGGGCCGCCCCCCCCCGCGCGCGCCCCCGCCCGGGGGCCCCACCGGGGCGGCCAGGGCCGGGTCGCCGTGGTGGGCTTCTGCTTCGGGGGCACGTACGCGTACGCCCTCGCGGCCGCGGACCCCCGGCTGGGCGCGGCGGTCCCCTTCTACGGCACGTTCCCCGAGCACGCCGACCCCGCCACGATCACGTGCCCGGTCCTCGCGTTCTACGGCGAGGAGGACCACGGGATCACCGACGGCGTGCCCGAGCTCGAGGCCCGCATGGCGGACGCCGGGGTGGACTTCACGGCCCGCGTCTACCACGGCGTCGGTCACGCCTTCTTCAACGACGACTCACCGTCGAGGTACAACGCGGAGGTGGCCGGCGACGCGTGGCAGCGCACGCTCGCCTTCTTCGAGACCCACCTCGGGGCCGGTCCCGACGAGCACCCGGCCCCGGAGCAGGGTGACCGCACAGCGACCTGACAGGCGATTCCTCCCACGGGCAGGCTCGCGTGCAGTAAGCCTTGGGTATGACCGACCAAGAGCATCCCCTCGTCCTCGGACCCATGCTGCGCTACGTCGGCGAGACCGACGCGACGGTGTGGGTCGAGACGCCGGGGCCTGCCCGGGTCGCCGTGGAGGCCGACGGCCGCTCGTGGAGCGCCCCGACCTTCTCGGTCAAGGGACACCACTACGCGCTCGTCGTCGTCGACGGCCTCGAGCCGGGCGGCAGCTGGGACTACACGGTGACGGTCGACGGGTCTCTCGCCTGGCCGGAGCCCGACAGCCCCTTCCCGCCCTCCCGCATCAGCACCATCGACCGCTCGCGGCCGACCCGGCTGCTCTTCGGCTCGTGCCGCACGACGGTGCCGCACGACCGGGAGGGGCACCGCACCAACGGCGTCGACGCCCTGCGCACGCTCGCCCTCGCCCTGTCCCGCGGTGAGGAGGAGTGGCCCGACCTCGTGGCCTTCCTCGGCGACCAGGTCTACGCCGACGAGACGTCCGAGGCGATGCGCGAGTTCATCGCGAGCCGACGCGACATCGAGCAGCCGCCGGGTGAGGAGATCAAGGACTACGAGGAGTACGCCCACCTCTACTGGCTCGCCTGGAACGACGGCGCCAACCGCTGGCTGCTGTCGACCGTGCCGAGCTGCATGATCTTCGACGACCACGACATCCGTGACGACTGGAACACGTCGTGGACCTGGCACGAGGAGATCAACAGGACGGCGTGGTGGCACGAGCGGCTCATGGGCGGGCTCTCGTCGTACTGGGTCTACCAGCACATCGGCAACCTGTCGCCCGGGCAGCTGGCCGACGACGAGATCTACGCGAAGGTGCTTGCGGCAGAGGCGAGCTGGGTCGACACCGCCTCCGAGCTGGACCTCACCGACGCCGTCTTCGACCTCGCCCGGCGCTCCGACCGGCACCCGGAGGTCTACCGCTGGAGCTTCCGCCGTGACCTCGGCGACAGCCGGCTCGTCGTCGTCGACTCCCGGGCCGCGCGGGTGCTCGAGCCGCACCACCGGTCCATGCTCGACCCCGACGAGATGCGGTGGCTCGACGAGCAGCTCACCGGAGACGTGGAGCACCTGCTCATCGGCACCTCGCTGCCCTTCATGCTCCCGCCGGGCCTGCACGACTTCGAGGCGATCGACGAGGTGCTCGCGATGGGCACCCACGGCAGGCTCATCGCCGACGGCGCCGAGAAGGCCCGCCAGTCGATCGACCTCGAGCACTGGGCGGCCTTCAACGACGGCTTCGTCGAGGTCTTCGAGTCCGTGATGCAGGTGGCGCGCGGGGAGCGCGGAAAGCCGCCGGCCACCGTCGTCTTCCTCTCGGGCGACGTGCACAACTCCTACGTGGCCGAGGTCGTGGACGCCAGGGCGCGCCACGGTGCCCGCTCGCGCATCGTGCAGGCCGTCTGCTCACCGATCCGCAACCCGATGCCGCGCGGCGTGCGCGTCATGATGTCGCTCTTCGCGCGTGGCCTGGTGCGGCCGATGCGGTTCGTCGCCGGCCACTCGAAGCACGTGCCCGACCCCGCGTACCCGTGGCGGGTCACCGACGGCCCGTGGTTCGACAACTGCCTCGCCGAGCTGACCGTCCAGGGGCGCGACCTGTCCATCGTGTGGCGCGGGGGTGAGGTGCGCGACGGCGACGACGCGCACCCCGTGCTGACGACGGTGGCCAGCGTGCGCATACCTGCGGCGTCCCCGTCATGACGACGACCCGGCAGGTCGACGAGGTCGCGCGCCGGGTCGCCATCGCGCGCCGGGCGGTCCGGGCGTATGCCGCCAACGACCGGGTCGCCGCCGCGCTCGTCGCAGGGTCGGTGGCCCGCGGCCTCGCCGACGAGGCGTCCGACATCGAGCTCGACGTCTACTGGACGGCCCCGCCGTCCCCGGCCGACCGCGAGGCGGCCGTCGAGGGCGCCGGCTTCCACCGGGTCCATGCCGAGGAGGACGAGCACGAGTGGGCGGACGGGCTGCTCGTCGACGGCGTCAAGATCGACGTCAGCGGCTTCGTCACCTCCACCATCGACGGCTACCTCGACCGGGCGCTCGACGGCGACACCGAGGCGGAGCTGCAGGTGCGCGTGACGGCCCTGCGAGACGGCATACCGCTGCACGGGGCAGGCGTCGTGGAGACGTGGCGGGCGCGGTGCGCCGACTACCCGGAGGCGCTCGCCGTGGCGATGGTGGAGCAGGGGCTCGACCTGCGCAGCCGCGAGCGGCTGGAGATGCTCGCCGACCGTGACGACGTGCTGCTGCTGCACCGCGACCTGCTCGAGGGCGTGCAGGGGGTGCTCGACGCGCTGTTCGGCCTGAACCGGGTGTGAATGCCGCACCCGTTCCACAAGTGGCTCGACTGGGAGGAGTCGCTGCTGCCGCACCGGCCCGACGGTCTCGCCGCGCGCGTCCGGCGGCTGCTCGTCGCTGCCCCGCACGACGCCGTCCAGGCGCTGGTCGCCCTCGTCGACGAGA
Organism: uncultured Terrabacter sp.; assembly: GCA_966081555.1. Taxonomy (GTDB): domain Bacteria; phylum Actinomycetota; class Actinomycetes; order Actinomycetales; family Dermatophilaceae; genus Terrabacter. Next base: position 2,912 of record CBHRRQ010000011.1, on the reverse strand, counting down.
CGTACGCCCTGGCGCGGGAGCACGTGCCGGCCGCCGACGTCACGCCCCTGCGCGAGGCGTTCGAGCTGCGCCGCGTCGTCTGACCCGCTTCACGGTCCTCGGCGAAAAGTCTGCGGGTGAGGAACAATTCCCGCGAACCAAGAGTTGAGTCGAGTGAACGCAAGATTTGCGAGTCCGGCTTTGACAATCACGGGTCGGGCGGAGCACATTGAGCGAGGGCCAGTTTCCGGACAGCTACCCCGGGATCGGCAGACACCGGACCCATCCAGACCATCAAGGAGTCACCCATGGCACGTGCCGTCGGCATCGACCTCGGTACCACCAACTCGGCCGTCTCCGTCCTCGAGGGCGGCGAGCCGAGCATCATCGCGAACGCCGAGGGCGGGCGCACGACGCCGTCCGTCGTCGCGTTCTCCAAGAACGGCGAGGTGCTCGTCGGCGAGGTCGCCAAGCGCCAGGCCGTCACGAACGTCGACCGGACGATCCGCTCCGTCAAGCGCCACATGGGCACCGACTGGAAGTCGCCCGAGATCGACGGCAAGACCTACACGGCGCAGGAGATCAGCGCCCGCATCCTCCAGAAGCTCAAGCGCGACGCCGAGTCCTACCTCGGCGAGACCGTGACCGACGCCGTCATCACCGTCCCCGCCTACTTCGACGACGCCGAGCGTCAGGCCACCAAGGAGGCCGGTGAGATCGCGGGCCTCAACGTGCTGCGCATCGTCAACGAGCCCACCGCCGCGGCGCTCGCCTACGGCCTCGACAAGGGCAAGGAGGACGAGCTCATCCTCGTCTTCGACCTCGGTGGCGGCACGTTCGACGTGTCCCTCCTCGAGGTCGGCAAGGACGCCGAGGACGGCTTCGCCACGATCCAGGTGCGCGCCACCAACGGCGACAACCACCTCGGTGGCGACGACTGGGACGACGTCGTCGTCCAGCACCTCATCACCCAGGTGAAGAACAAGACCGGCCAGGACCTCTCCAAGGACAAGATCGCGATGCAGCGCCTCCGCGACGAGGCCGAGCGCGCCAAGAAGGAGCTGTCCACCGCGACGAGCACCAACATCTCGGCGCAGTACATCTCGATGACGCCCGAGGGCCCGATCCACCTCGACGAGACGCTCTCGCGCGCGCAGTTCGAGCAGATGACCAAGAGCCTGCTCGACCGCACGAAGGCCCCGTTCCACAAGGTCATCGAGGACGCCGGCATCAAGGTCTCCGACATCGACCACGTCGTGCTCGTCGGCGGCTCGACCCGCATGCCCGCCGTCTCGAACCTCGTCAAGGAGCTGACCGGCGGCAAGGAGCCCAACAAGGGCGTCAACCCCGACGAGGTCGTCGCCATGGGCGCCAGCCTGCAGGCCGGTGTCCTCAAGGGTGAGCGCAAGGACGTCCTGCTCATCGACGTCACGCCGCTCTCGCTCGGCATCGAGACCAAGGGTGGCCTCTTCACCAAGCTCATCGAGCGCAACACCGCGATCCCGACGAAGCGCTCGGAGATCTTCAGCACCGCCGACGACAACCAGCCGTCGGTCCTCATCCAGGTCTTCCAGGGTGAGCGCGAGATCGCCCAGCACAACAAGTCGCTCGGCACCTTCGAGCTGACCGGCATCGCGCCGGCCCCGCGCGGCGTGCCCAAGATCGAGGTCACCTTCGACATCGACGCCAACGGCATCGTCAACGTCAGTGCCAAGGACCAGGGCACCGGCAAGGAGCAGAAGATGACCATCACCGGCGGCTCGGCCCTGTCCAAGGACGAGATCGACCGCATGGTCAAGGACGCCGAGGCGCACGCCGACGAGGACAAGAAGCGTCGCGAGGAGGCCGAGGTCAAGAACCAGGCCGAGCAGCTCGTCTTCTCGACCGAGAACTTCCTCAAGGAGTCGGGCGACAAGATCCCCGCCGACGTGAAGACGCCGGTCGAGGAGTCGCTCGCCGACCTCAAGGCCGCCATCGCCGAGGGTTCCGAGGCCAGCGCCGACGACATCAAGGCGAAGGTCGAGGACCTCAACACCAAGTCGCAGGCCATGGGCCAGGCGGTCTACGCGTCAGAGCAGGCCAGCGCCGGCGCGGCGGGTTCCGCTGACGCCCAGGACGGCTCGCACGCGGGCGGCTCGGCGGGCGAGTCCGCCGGTGCCGACGACGACGTGGTCGACGCCGAGGTCGTCGACGACGACGAGGCCAAGGAAGCCAAGTGACCGAGTCGACCGACCCCACCGGCAACGGCCCGACGGGCGAGCAGCCCGACGTGACCGCCACGGGTGCAGCCACGGGTGCACAGGGTGCCGGCAGCGGTGACGCTGCCGGCGCCCCGGGGCCGGCCGCCGAGGAGGCGCCGGCCGACGGCAAGCGCCACCACACGTACTACGAGGGCGGCTCCGGCGCCTCGTCCGAGCCCGGCGGTGAGGACGAGTACGACCACGCCCCCAAAGGGTCGGCCGCGGCGGAGGAGTCCGAGGAGTCGGAGGGCGTCGCCCTCGCCGAGGAGGACACCATGGCCGCGACGCTGCTCGCGGACCTGCAGCGACTGCAGGCCGAGTACGTCAACTACAAGAAGCGCGTCGACCGCGACCGGGAGGTCATCCGCCACTCCGCGGTCGGCAGCGTCGTCGAGTCGCTGCTGCCGGTCCTCGACGACATCCACATGGCCCGGCAGGCGGGCGACCTCGCCGCGGGTCCGTTCGCGGCGATCGCCGACAAGCTCGAGGCGACGCTCGGCCGCTACGGCGGCGAGCGACTCGGCGAGGCCGGCCAGGAGTTCGACCCCAACGTGCACGAGGCCCTGATGCACGTCGAGGCCGAGCTGCCCGAGGGTGCCACCGGCACCACAGTCGTCCAGGTGCTGCAGCCGGGATACCGCATCGGTGACCGGCTCGTCCGTGCCGCGCGGGTGTCGGTTGCCGACCCCGCCT
>CBHRRQ010000010.1:0-32163 GCA_966081555.1 uncultured Terrabacter sp. | reverse complement strand
AGAGCACGCAGCGCTCGCGGTCGAGCAGGACCTGCGAGGAGATGTTGACCGGCTTCGGGTAGGTGCGCTTGACGTCCTCGAAGCGCGACACCGGGCGGCCGGCGCTCATCGCCTGGTTCTGCAGGGGGCACTCGCCACCCTTGTCGCAGACCGGGCAGTCGAGCGGGTGGTTGATGAGCAGCAGCTCCATGACACCCTGCTGCGCCTTGTCGGCGACCGGCGAGGTGTGCTGCGTGTTGACGACCATGCCCTCGGACACCGTCATCGTGCACGAGGCCTGCGGCTTCGGCATCGGGCGGACGTTGCCCTCGCGGTCGGGCATCGCCACGTCGACCAGGCACTGGCGGCAGGCCCCGACCGGGTCGAGCAGCGGGTGGTCGCAGAAGCGCGGGATCTCGATGCCGACCTGCTCGGCGGCCCGGATGACGAGCGTGCCCTTGGGGACGCTGACGGGCACGCCGTCGATCGTCAGGCTCACCTGGTCGGGCTTGGTCTCCGTGGGGGTGGAGGCGGTCGTCGTCATGCGGACACCATCCCGCTGGACTCCTTGGTCTGGACGGGGAAGAGGACCGAGTTCTGCGGCGGGAAGAGCTCGTGCGCCGGCGTGTGCATGCCGGCCTCGAACTCCTCGCGGAAGTACTTGACGGCCGAGGTGATCGGGCTCGTCGCCGCGTCGCCGAGGGCGCAGAAGCTGCGGCCGAGGATGTTGTCGCAGATGTCGACGAGCTTGTCGATGTCGTCCTGCGTGCCCTGGCCGTTCTCGATGCGGTTCATGATCTGACGCAGCCACCACGTGCCCTCACGGCACGGGGTGCACTTGCCGCACGACTCGTGGGCGTAGAAGTCGGTCCAGCGGGCGACGGCGCGCACCACCGACACGGTCTCGTCGAAGACCTGCAGGGCACGCGTGCCGAGCATCGAGCCGGCCGCGGCGACCGAGTCGAAGTCGAGCGGCACGTCGAGGTGCTCGTCGGTGAAGATCGGCGTCGAGGAGCCACCCGGCGTCCAGAACTTCAGCTTCTTGCCGCCGCGCATGCCACCGGCGAGCTCGATGAGCTCACGCATCGTGATGCCGAGCGGCGCCTCGAACTGGCCCGGGTTGGTGACGTGCCCCGAGAGGCTGAAGATGCCGAAGCCCGTGGACTTCTCGGTGCCCATGCCCTTGAACCAGTCGGCGCCCTCGAGGATGATCCCGGGCACCGAGGCGATGGACTCGACGTTGTTGACCGACGTGGGCCGGGCGTAGAGGCCGGCCGCGCCGGGGAACGGCGGCTTGAGGCGCGGCTGCCCGCGGCGGCCCTCGAGCGAGTCGAGCAGCGCGGTCTCCTCGCCGCAGATGTACGCGCCGGCGCCGGCGTGCACGGTGATGTCGACCTTGACGCCCTTGCCACCCACGTCGTCACCGAGGTAGCCCGCGGCACGGGCCTCCTCGACGGCGCGCAGCAGGCGACGGTAGACGTGGACGACCTCGCCGCGGAGGTAGATGAAGGCGTGCTCGCAGCCGATGGCGTACGAGGAGATGGCCACCCCCTCGATGAGCGAGTGCGGGTTGGCCATCATGAGCGGCACGTCCTTGCACGTGCCCGGCTCGGACTCGTCGGCGTTGACGACGAGGTAGCGCGGGCCGCCGTCGGGCGGGCTCATGAACGACCACTTCATGCCGGTCGGGAAGCCGGCGCCGCCGCGACCGCGGATGCTGGAGTCCTTGACGGCGTCGATGATCGCCTGGGGCTCCATGTCGAGCGCCTTCTTGAGGGCCTTGTAGCCGTCGTGACGCTCGTAGGTCGCGAGGGTCCAGGACTGGGGGTCGTCCCAGAACTTCGTGAGGATCGGGGTCAGCGTGTCGGTCACTTCGAGCCCTTCCCGTCGGAGGCGGCATCGGAGCCGTGGGACCCGTTGGAACCCGGGGCGACCCAGCCGTTCTCGTTGGCGATCTTGAGGCCGAGCAGAGAGGCGGGCCCGGCGCCCACACCCTCGTCGGCGCGGCCGTCGTGGAAGCCCGCGAGCACCCGCGAGACCTCCTTGAAGGTGCAGACCTTGCCCGCACCGCGGGTGGGGGCGACGTCCTTGCCGGCACGGAGGTCCTCGACGAGGCCGATCGTGCTCTCGGGCGTCTGGTTGTCGTAGAACTCCCAGTTCGCCATGATGACCGGCGCGTAGTCGCACGCGGCGTTGCACTCGAGGCGCTCGAGGGTGATCTTGCCGTCCTCGGTGGTCTCGTCGTGGCCGATGCCGAGATGCTCGGAGACCCGGTCGAAGATCAGGTCGCCGCCCATGATCGCGCAGAGCGTGTTGGTGCAGACGCCGACGGTGTACTCACCGTTGGGGTGGCGCTTGTACTGCGTGTAGAAGGTCGCGACACCGCTGACCTCGGCCTCGGTGAGGTCGAGCACCTCGGCGCAGAAGCTCACGCCGCGGCCGGTGACGTAGCCGTCGACCGACTGCACGAGGTGCAGCAGTGGCAGTAGCGCCGACCGCTTCTGCGGGTAGCGCCCGACCACCTCGGCGGCGTCGGCGTACAGCTTCTCGAGGACGTCGGCGGCATACGGAGCCTTGGACTCGGGGCTGACGTGCAGGTGGCCTGAAGCGTCGTGACCGCTCAACGGTCCACACCTCCCATGACGGGGTCGATCGAGGCCACGGCGACGATGACGTCGGCGATCTGGCTGCCCTCGCACATGGCGGCCACGGCCTGCAGGTTGTTGAAGCTCGGGTCGCGGAAGTGCGCGCGGTAGGGGCGCGTGCCGCCGTCGGAGACGAGGTGGCAGCCGAGCTCGCCCTTGGGCGACTCCACCGCGACGTACGCCTGACCCGGCGGGACCCGGAAGCCCTCGGTGACGAGCTTGAAGTGGTGGATCAGGGACTCCATCGAGGTGCCCATGATCTCGCGGATGTGGTCGAGGCTGTTGCCGAGGCCGTCGCTGCCGAGCGCGAGCTGCGCGGGCCACGCGATCTTCTTGTCCTCGACCATGACCGGGCCGTCGCTCTCCTGGAGACGGTCGGTGGCCTGCTCGATGATGCGCAGCGACTGGTACATCTCGTCGATGCGGATGCGCAGACGGCCGTACGCGTCCTGGCTGGTGCGGGTGACGACGTCGAAGTCGTACGTCTCGTAGCCGCAGTACGGGTCGAGCTTGCGCAGGTCGTGCGGCAGGCCGGTCGAACGGAGCACCGGACCGGTGATGCCGAGCGCCATGCAGCCGGCGAGGCTGAGCACGCCGACGTCGACGGTGCGGCCCTTGAGGATCGGGTTCTCGTTGAGCAGCGCCTCGAGCTCGCCGAGGCCGCGGCGGACCTCGGGCACCATCTCGCGCAGCGCGTCGATCGAGCCCGGGGGCAGGTCGACGGCCACGCCGCCGGGGCGGATGTAGGCGTTGTTCATGCGCAGGCCGGTCACCATCTCGATGACCCGCAGCAGCCGCTCGCGCTCACGGAACGCGACGGTCATGACGGTGGTCGCGCCCATCTCCATGCCACCGGTGCCGAGGCAGATGAGGTGGCTGCTGATGCGCGTCATCTCCATCATGAGGACGCGGATGTCGTTGGCGCGCTGCGGGATCTGGTCGGTGATGCCGAGCAGCTTCTCGATGGCGAGGCAGTAGGCCGCCTCCTGGAACATGGGCGTGAGGTAGTCCATGCGCGTGCAGAACGTGACGCCCTGCACCCAGCTGCGGTACTCCATGTTCTTCTCGATGCCGGTGTGGAGGTAGCCGATGCCCGCGCGGGCCTCGGTCACCGTCTCACCGTCGATCTCGAGGATGAGGCGGAGCACGCCGTGCGTCGACGGGTGCTGCGGCCCCATGTTGACGACGATGCGCTCCTCGTTGAGCGAGGTGGCCTCGTCGACGAGGTCGTTCCAGTCGCCGCCGGCGGCGTTGAAGACGTGCGCGCCCTCGCTGGCGGACTCGTCGGCCGCCGACGTGGCGTAGACGTCGTTGGCGCCCGGCTCGGGCACCTCGGTCTGGGTGAACTCGGTGTGCGTGCTCATCAGTTGTACGACCTCCGCTGGTCGGGCGGCGGGACGGTGGCGCCCTTGTACTCGACGGGGACGCCGCCGAGGGGGTAGTCCTTGCGCTGCGGGTGGCCCGGCCAGTCGTCGGGCATGAGGATGCGGGTCAGGGCCGGGTGGCCGTCGAACTCGATGCCGAACATGTCCCACGTCTCGCGCTCGTGCCAGTCGTTGGCCGGGTAGATCGAGACGATCGAGGGGATGTGGCGGTCGTCGTCGGGGCAGCTGACCTCGACACGGACCCGCCGACCACCGTGGGTGATCGACAGGAAGTGGTAGACGGCGTGGAGCTCCTCGCCCACGCGGTCGGGGTAGTGCACCCCGGAGACGCCGGTGCAGATCTCGAAGCGGAGCGACGCGTCGTCGCGCAGCACGCGGGCGACGGCCGGCAGGTGCTCGCGGCGCACGTGCAGCGTCATCTCGCCGCGGTCGACGACGACGCTCGCGACGGCCTCGGCGTAGGAGGCGGTGCCGCCGACGAGGCCTCGCTCGAGGTTGTCGGCGATCTCGTCGAAGTAGCCGCCGTAGGGGCGCTCGGCCTCGCCGGCGATGAGGATCGGTCGCAGGAGGCCGGAGTAGCCGGTGGTGTCGGCACCGCGGGTGGCCCCGAACATGCCGCGGCGCATGCCCACGACCTTCGGCTCGGCGGCGCCGCCGGGCTGGGCCAGCTCGACCTCACCGGGGGTGATGCCCGACGTCTGGTCCTTGGTGGTGTCGGCGTTGACCGCCGGGGTCGTGTCCTTCTTCTCGCCGTCGCTCATGCGAGCAGGCCCTTCATCTGGTGGGTCGGGGTCGCGGAGAGCGCCGCGGCCTCGGCAGCCCGGGCCGCCTCCTCGCGGTTGACGCCGAGCGGAGAGGTCTGGATCTGGTGGTGCAGCTCGATGATGGCGTTGAGCAGCATCTGGGGCCGCGGCGGGCATCCCGGCAGGTAGATGTCGACCGGGATGATGTGGTCGACGCCCTGGACGATCGCGTAGTTGTTGAACATGCCGCCCGAGCTGGCGCAGACACCCATCGAGATGACCCACTTGGGGTTGGGCATCTGGTCGTAGACCTGGCGCACGACCGGTGCCATCTTCTGGCTGACGCGGCCGGCGACGATCATGAGGTCGGCCTGGCGCGGAGTCGCCGAGAAGCGCTCCATGCCGAAGCGGGCGATGTCGTAGTCGGGGGTGCCGACGGCCATCATCTCGATGGCGCAGCAGGCGAGGCCGAACGTGGCCGGCCAGATCGAGGCCTTGCGCATGTAGCCGGCGAGGCCCTCGACGGTCGAGAGCAGGAACCCGGCTGGGAGCTTCTCTTCGAGACCCATTGCTTACTCCTTACCTTTCCTGACGGACCCGGTGGACGCGTGCCCGCTGGTGCGGACGCTCACGTGCGGCAACGGGCGTCAGTCCCACTCGAGGCCGCCGCGACGCCAGACGTAGGCGTACGCGATGAAGACCGTGAGGATGAACAGGACCATCTCCACCAGCGCGAAGAGGCCCAGCTTGTTGAAGGCCACCGCGAACGGATAGAGGAAGATCGACTCGATGTCGAAGATGATGAAGAGCATCGCCGTCAGGTAGTACTTGATCGGCACGCGACCGCCGCCCGCCGCGTGCGGCGTCGGCTGGATGCCGCACTCGTAGGCCTCGAGCTTGGCGCGGTTGTAGCGCTTCGGGCCGACGACGAGCGAGGTGAAGACCGACAGCGCGGCGAACGCGAAGCCGAGCCCCAGCATGAACAGGATCGGGACGTAGGAGTTCATCCGAGGTCACGTGCCTTTCGGTCGTGCGAGACGTGCAGAGCAGGGGCGAACATGCGCGGCGCACCCATCCTAGGGGCGTCTGTGACGATTGTGCTCGGCGTCACAATGGGGGTGGTCACGGGGGTGCCGGTGGCGTCGGCGACGACGTGGGTCATGCGCTCGGCGCCAGCCGCGAGAGGGTGTGGATGATGCGGTCGCTCGCACCCTTGCCCGCCGGGTCGGCGAGGTTGGCCATGATCTTGAGCAGGAACGGCATGAGCTTCGTGCGCGGGAGGCCGTACTTCGTCGCGAGGCGCATCACCTCGGGGTTGCCGATCGCGTGGGCGAACCAGCGGCCGAGCGTGAAGTAGCCGCCGAGCTCGTCCTTCATGACCTTCGGGTATGCCGCCAGCACCCGCTCGCGCTCGGCGTCGCTGGGTCGCGCCATCGCCTGGGCGACGAGCTCGGCACCCACGCGGGCCGCCTCGAGGGCGTAGTCGATGCCCTCGCCGTTGAACGGGTTGACCATGCCACCGGAGTCGCCGACGAGCAGCAGGCCGTCGGCGTAGAGCGGCGTGCGGTTGAAGCCCATCGGCAGCGCCGCCCCGCGGATCGGGCCCGCGGACTCGTCGTGCTCGAGCTGCCACTCGGAGTTGATGTCCTCGACCCAGCGGCGCATGACGTCCTTATAGTCCGTCTTCTGGAAGGCGGCCGTCGTGTCGAGCGTGCCGAGGCCGACGTTGGTGCGGCCGTCCTCGAGCGGGAAGAGCCAGCCGTAGCCGGGCATGAGGATGCGGTTGCCGTTGTCGTCGCGGGTCCAGAGCTCGAGGTGGCTCTCGAGGTAGTCGTCGCGCTTCGGCGTCGTGTAGTACGCACGGACGGCGACGCCCATGACGCGGTCCTCGCGCTTCGGCCGGCCGACGGCGGTCGCGAGACGGCTCGAGACGCCGTCGCTCGCGACGACGACGGGCGCCCGGTAGGTGACGGTCTCACCGGTGGCGCGTCCCGAGTCGTCGAGGCGCTTGGCCGTGACACCCGTGACGCGGCCGGCCCCGTCGCGCACCGGGGCGGTGACGCTCGTGCGCTCGTGCAGGCGGGCGCCGCGCTTCTCGGCGTGGCGCGCCAGGGCCTCGTCGAGCTGGGAGCGGGTGCGCACCATGCCGTAGCCGGGGAAGGCGTCGGACTCGGGCCAGTCGAGCTGCAGCGTGTGCCCGCCACCCTTGATCCGGAGGCCCTTGGTGCGCTGCCAGCCCGTGGTGTCGACGCCGAGGGAGATGAGCTCCTTGGTGGCGCGCGGGGTCAGGCCGTCGCCGCAGATCTTGTCGCGGGGGAACGCCGACTTCTCGACGAGGACGACGTCGAGGCCGTGGTCGGCGAGGTACGCGGCGGTGGCGCTGCCACCCGGGCCGGCACCGACGACGACGACGTCGGCCCGCTCGACGGGTGCACCGCCACCCTCACCGGGGCTGGGCGCCACGCTCGAACTGGTCATCTCTCCTGCACGCTTCCGAACCGCTTGTGAAGATCTTCACGAACTCTCGAGGGAGTCTATTCCCGCGATTTCGCCGTTGTCAGATAAGGCATGCCTAACAAGGCCCCTTCTCCCCTCCCCCGAGAGGCCACAGGTGGCCCGGCACCGACGCGACGGCATACGTCGGCGGTTGCCTCGCGATTGCCTCGCGGTTCAGCGCTTCGTGCCGTGGTGCAGCGCGACGATGCCGCCGGTCAGATTGGTCCAGCCCACCTGCTGCCAGCCCGCGCCCTCGATGATGCTCGCGAGCTCGCCCTGCGGGGGCCAGGCCCGGATCGACTCGGCGAGGTAGACGTACGAGTCGGGGTTGCTCGACGTGCGGCGGGCAACCGGCGGCAGGGCGCGCATGAGGTAGTTCGTGTAGACGGTGCGGAAGACCTTGTTCACCGGCTGGCTGAACTCGCAGACGAGCAGACGCCCCCCGGGCTTCGTGACGCGGAGGAACTCGCGCAGGGCGACCTCGGGATCGGCCACGTTGCGCAGCCCGAAACTCATCGTGACGACGTCGAAGCTCTCGTCGGCGAACGGCAGGCTCATCGCGTCGGCGGCCGTGAACGCCATGTCGGGGCGGCGACGGTGACCCACCCGGAGCATGCCCAGCGAGAAGTCAGCAGGCACGACCTCGATCTCCTCGTCGGCCCACGGCTCGCTCGAGGTGCCGGTGCCGGCCGCGATGTCGAGGATCCGCTCGCCGCGGCGCGCGTCGACGGCCTTGACGACGGCGCGGCGCCAGAGCCGGTCCTGCCCGAGGGAGAGCACGTCGTTGGTCACGTCGTACTTCTCGGCGACGGTGTCGAACATCGACGCGACGTCGACCGGCTTCTTGTCCAGCTGCGCACGACCCATGCGCTCATCCTCGCACCGGCGCGTGTGCGTTCGGTCGCACGGGGCTGCCACGCGGCAGGGGCATGGGTCGTTCGGCCGTAGAGTTGCAACCGATGTCCACGCTTCCAGTCCCCGAAGCGCCGTCCCCCTCCGCGGGGCCGACGGTCGTCGTCCGCACCGTCCCGATCGAGGCCGCGGACCCCCTCCTCGCCTACCTGCCGGCCGACCACGCGCACGACGACCTCGTCTCGTGGGTGCGCCGTGGCGACGGCCTCGTCGGCTGGGGCACCGCGCTGACGTTCGAGGCGCGCGGCGAGGGACGCTTCCGCGAGGCCGAGGCGTGGTGGCGCGAGATCAGCCGGCACGCCGTGGTGCGCGACGAGGTCGGATGCCCCGGCAGCGGTCTCGTCTGCTTCGGGTCGTTCCCCTTCGCCGACGACTCGGCCGAGGCGGCCCGGCTCGTCGTCCCCTCGACCATCGTCGGGCGCCGTGACGGGCAGACCTGGCTCACCACCGTGTCGCTCGACCCGCAGCTGACGCTCCTCGAGAAGCCCTCTCTCTCAGACGATCCCGAGCCGCCCCGTGGCGTGGCCTTCGCCGACGGGTCGGTCTCCCCCGCCGACTACGCCCATGCCGTGGCCGAGGCCGTGGAGCGCATCGGAGCGGGCGAGGTCGACAAGGTGGTCCTCGCCCGCGACCTCGTGGCCACGGCATCCGGCCCCATCGACCCGCGGTGGCTGCTGCGGCGCCTCGCCGAGCGCTACGAGAACACCTGGGTCTTCGCCGTGGCCGGCCTCGTCGGCGCGACGCCCGAGCTGCTCGTCCGGCGCGACCAGGGACTCATCACCTCGCGCGTGCTCGCCGGGACGATCCGCCGCACCGGCGACGACGACAAGGACACCGCCCTCGCCGGCTCGCTCGCCCGCTCGTCGAAGGACCTCGAGGAGCACGAGTACGCCGTCCGCTCGGTCGCCGAGGCCCTGGCCCCGCACTGCTCGTCGATGAACGTGCCCGAGGCCCCCTTCGTGCTGCACCTGCCCAACGTCATGCACCTCGCGACCGACGTCGCAGCGGTCAGCGCCGACGACGCCTCGTCGCTCACGCTCGCCGCATCGCTGCACCCGTCGGCCGCCGTCGGCGGCACCCCGACCCCGCGGGCGGTCGAGCTCATCGCCGAGCTCGAGCACATGGACCGCGGCCGCTACGCCGGTCCCGTCGGTTGGATGGACGCCCACGGCGACGGAGCCTGGGGGATCGCCCTGCGCAGCGGCGCCTTCGCCCCCGGTGACCCGTCGCAGATCACCCTGTATGCCGGCTGCGGCATCGTCGCGGGGTCCGATCCCGAGTCCGAGGTGGCCGAGTCCAACGCCAAGCTCATCCCCATGCGCGACGCGCTCGCGAGCGACTGACCGGTCGTCGTGTCCGCTGACCGCACGGCCTCGGAGCTGGCGCTCCGGCTCGTCCAGTCCCTGTGGCTGAACGGGGTTCGTGACGTCGTGCTCGCGCCGGGCTCACGGTCTGCTCCCCTGGCCCTGACGCTCGATGCGGCCGACCGCGCGGGTGACGTGCGCCTGCACGTACGCGTCGACGAGCGGTCCGCGGCCTTCCTCGCGCTCGGCCTGACCACCGGTTCCCGCAGGCCCGTCGCCGTCGTCACGACGTCGGGCACGGCAGTCGGCAACCTGCTGCCGGCCGTCATGGAGGCGCACCACACCGGCCGGCGGCTCGTCGTCGTCAGCGCGGACCGGCCCGACCGGCTGCGCGGCACCGGAGCCAACCAGACCACCCAGCAGGCGGGCCTCTTCGGGGTGTTCGCCGAGTGCGCCGACCTGACCCCCACGGTGTCCGACACCGAGCTCGATGCCGCTGTGTCGCAGGCCTGCTCGCGGCGGGGGCCGTCGCAGCTCAACGTCCAGCTCGACGGCGACCTCCTGCCCTCTGACCCCGACCCGGCCACCTGGTGGCGCCGCCCCGACGCCGACGCCCGGGCGGAACAGCCCGCCACCTCCGCCACGGCGCAGTTTCGTGCCGACCCGGGCCCGATTCCCCACAACAACTCCGCCACGGCGGAGTTGCGGGCCGAACCAGGCCCGCTTCCCCACAACACCTCCGCCACGGCGGAGCTCGAGGCCGCATCGGCGCCTGATTCGCGCGACAAGTCCGCCGGGGCGGACTTGGCCTCGGCGCCGGGGGTGAACGTCGAGCCGTCGGTGTCGCTCGCGACGGACGGCGAGGTGCTGCCCCTCGGTCCGCGCACCGTCGTCGTGGCCGGTGACGACGCCGGTCCCGCGGCCCGGATGCTGGCCGAGGCCGCGGACTGGCCGATGGTGGCCGAGCCGACGTCGGGGGCACGCATCGGACGGCAGGCGCTGCGCACCGGCCGGCTCCTGCTCACGACCGACCTCCGGGCCCGGGTCGAGCGCGTCGTCGTCGTCGGCCACCCGACCCTCTCCCGCCCGGTCACGAGCCTCATCAGCGACCCGGCGCTCGAGGTGCTGGCCGTGCGCGGCCGTGACGGCGTGGCCACCGACCCCGGCCGGGTCGCCCGGGTGCTCGACGTGGTCCCCCGCGTCGAGGCCGCCGACGACCCCGCCTGGTTCGGCTCCTGGCACGACGCCGATGTGCGGCTCTCGGCCCTCATCGACGCCGGTCTGGCTGCCGCACCAGGAGATGCGCAAGGTGCACCGGGTCTCGACGCGGGCCCGTCCCCACTCTCCGTCGCCGCCGTCGTCGCCGCGGCGGTCGGGGCCGACACCTCGCTCGTCGTCGGCTCGTCCAACGCCGTACGCGACATCGACGTCATGGGGGCGCCCTGGCCGCCGCTGCAGCACCGCTTCGTCGTCGGCAACCGCGGCCTGGCCGGCATCGACGGCATGGTGTCCACGGCGATCGGCATCGCCCTCGGCCGTCCCCGCGCGGCGCGCACCATCGCCTACCTCGGCGACCTGACCTTCCTGCACGACAGCAACGGCCTGCTCGTCGGCAGTGGGCAGCCGCGGCCCGACCTCACCTTCGTCGTGCTGAACGACGACGGCGGGGCCATCTTCAGCACGCTCGAGCAGGGCGACCCGCGCTACGCGAGCGCCTTCGAGCGTGTCTTCGCGACCCCCCACGGCACCGACCTGGCGGCGCTCTGCGCGGCGCACCACACGGCATACGAACGCGTCGAGGACCTCGGTCGGCTGTCCCGGGCTCTGGCCGAGCCACCCACCGGCATCCGGGTCCTCGAGGTGGCGGTGTCACGCGCCGATCGCCGGGCCGAAGCGGCGTGGCTGCGCTCGCTCGCCCAGCAGGCCCTGTCGCGCGACGACGAGCGACGCTGAGCGACCGGCCGGTCCCCACTCAGCCCGGTGGGTCCGGCACCGGCCACTGCGACGGCGTGCTGGGCTCGGACGTCGCCGCGGCTCGCACGAGCTCGGCGTTGTCACGGGCCTCCCTCCCGCTCGCCAGGTGCAGGGTGTCCTCGAGCCCGACGCGCACGTCGTAGCCGGCGGCCTGCGCCCAGCGCAGCACGGGCCAGGTCCAGCGCTCCTCGCCGTGGACGACGACCGGCACCGGCGACATGCCCAGCGCGGCGAGGATGCGCTCCGCGGCCCACGGGCCGTCGGAGCCCGGGGTGACGCCTGGGATGAGCTCGACGAGCACCCGTTCGACCTGCCACGGCCAGTTCGTGGCAACGAAGAGGCTCGCGGCCTTCGGCGTCCAGATGCCGGCCTCGACGCCGGAACCGTTGTCGCGCAGGGCTTGCGCCACCTCGACGGCGCCCTCCTCGTGCCAGTTGACGCTCGCGCAGTCGGGACCGCCGAGGTCGGGCGAGGGCCACTCCGCGACGTGCGCCAGCTTGCGCCGGGCACTGTCGACGATGCCGTCTCGCGTCGACACGCTGACCCGCAGCCCGGGCGTCCGCGAACGGATGGCGACCACGGCGTCGACGACGTGGCGCGTCTCGAGGGTCTCCCGACCCGACTCGTCGCGCGGGTGGACGTGCACCATGAAGGCACCGGCAGCAGCCGCGTCGGCAGCTGCCACCGCGAGCTCCTGTGGCGTCAGTGGCACCCCCCGGTGCTGACGGCGGGTGCGCGAGCCGTTGAGGCAGGCCTTGATCACCGCGGGCTCCCCGCCGCGAGCAGGTCATGGCACCTCGTGAGCCGGTCGCGCCACCACTGCTGGCGTGCCGGCGGGGCGGCCAGCTCCTCCAGCGCCACTGCGTCGGGCACCGGCCGGGTCGAGACGAGCCGCCCCGATGCGGGCCGCAGCGCGACCCGCGCGACGTCGCGCGCGAAGAGGCTGACGGTTCCGAGGCCGCAGGCGTGGTCGAGCTGCGGCAGGGCGGCCGCGAGGGCGACGCCGGCCGCGATCCCGATGCTCGTGTCGAGGGCGGACGAGACGACGGCGGGCAGACCGCAGGCCTCGACGACCTCGAGTGCCGCCGCGACCCCTCCCAGCGGCGCAACCTTGACGACGACGAGGTCGGCCGCGCCGAGGCGGGCGACGCGGACGGGGTCCTCGGCCTTGCGGATCGACTCGTCGGCGGCAACGGGGACCTCGATGTCGTTGCGCGCCAATGCCATTCGCAGACGAGCGAGCTCCTCGACGGTTGCACAAGGCTGCTCCGCGTACTCGAGGTCGTAGGCTGCCAGCCTCGTGAGCGCCTCCACCGCTCCGCTCTCGTCCCAGCCACCGTTGGCGTCGACGCGGATGCGGGCGTCCGCGCCCATCACGTCGCGCACGGCCGCGACCCGGTCGACGTCGTCGTCGATGCCCTGACCCCGCTCGGCCACCTTGACCTTCGCCGTCGTGCAGCCGTCGAACCGGGCGAGCACGTCGGCCACCCGGTCCGCCGGCACGGCAGGAACGGTCGCGTTGACGGGCACGGCGTCGCGGACGGCCGCCGGCCACCCGGCATACGCGGCCTCGATGCCGGCAGCCAGCCAGCGAGCCGCCTCGTCGTCCGGATACTCAGGAAAGGGCGCGAACTCACCCCAGCCGCAAGGACCCTCGAAGACGACCGCCTCACGCACGTCGACGCCGCGGAAGCGCACCCGCATCGGCAGGGCGACGACGTGGGCGGACGCGAGCAGGTCGGCGGCGCTGGGCAGGGGCGTCATGCCCCCATCATCACCGACGGACCCTCACGCGCCGGTCAGCGCACGGGGAACGCCTCGTGGCGGTCGCGGGTGGGGTCTGGCTGCGCCACAGGCCCGGCGGCCACGGGGGCCGCTGCAGGCCGGCCATCACGCGCCGCAGGCAGCTGCGCGTCGCGACCGTCGTCGAGCGGGCGCCCGTGTCGCTCGTGCCGCTCACGGCGCTCCCGGCGCCGGCCGGCGTGGCAGGACCGGCGACCGTCGCGCATCCAGCCGAACGCCCAGACGAGACCGATGAGCCACCAGAGTCCGTGGCCCGAGGCGCCGAGCGAGATCGCGATGAGGGCGATGCCGGCGACGATGAACGTGCGTGGGACGAACACGATGACCTCCGTTGCTCCGCCGGACGACCCGGCGTTCCTCCACGCTAGGCATGAAGAGGGCCCACCCCCTGCGTCCCCTGTCACGACCTGCCCCTGACAGATGTCACTCCGCCCGGCGTCCTCCCCCACCCGCCCGGCGCCGAGCGGACAGGGTCGAGGGTCAGCGCCCGAGCCGTACGTCCGCCGGGTTCTCCGCCGCCACCGCGATGCGCTCGCGGTGAACGTCGGCCATCGGTGGGAGGGCGTCGAGCGCGAACCACCTGGCGTCCGTGGACTCGTCGTCGCCGGGACGGGGCTCGCCCTGCACCCAGCGGCACCGGAACGTGTGGTCGAGGTACTGCCCGAGGTCGCCGTTGACGTGCGTGACGACGCCGGTGGCGGCCACCCAGACGAGGCGCTCGACCTCCGCGACGACGCACGCCTCCTCCGCGACCTCCCGCACCGCGGTGACGTGGGGGTCCTCGCCCGGGTCGACGATGCCGGTCACGGGGGTCCAGTGGCCGTTGTCGGAGCGCTTCACGAGCAGCACCTCGTCCACGCCGCGAGCGCCCTCGCGCAGCACGACCGCGGTGATGCCCGGCATCCACAGCAGCTCGGTGCCCACCATCGATCGCAGGTGCAGGACGTAGGGAGGGATCGGCATGCCGTCACGCTAGCCGCACGGCCCTGGCCTTCCCGGTCCGGCCGACCGCCGCGCAGCCGTAGCGTGGTCCCCAGAGGCCGTGGCACCGACCGCACAGGAGGAAGCCGTGGACGCCCGATCCGCAGCCCTCGGCACGACAGCCTTCGCCGCCGTGCCCGTCACCGTGGGCGGGGTCATCCCGTGGCTGGTCGGCGCCTCCGCGCGCGACTCCTGGGCCACGTCTACGCCCGGCACCGTCGCCGGCTGGCTGCTCGTCGGCCTCGGGGTCGCAGGGCTCGCAGCCGCGTTCGCCCGCTTCGCACGCGACGGCCTCGGCACCCCCTCGCCCACGGCCCCGACCGAGCACCTCGTGGTCACCGGCCCCTACCGCTTCGTGCGCAACCCGATGTACGTCGCCGTGCTCGCCGTGATCATGGGCCAGGCGCTGCTCTGGCGCAGCGGGGTCGTTCTCGCGTATGCCGTCCTCTTCGTCGTCGCGGTCACCGCGTTCGTCGCGCTCTACGAGGAGCCCACGCTGCGCGAGGCGCACGGTGAGGAGTACGCCCGCTACGTCGCCACCGTTCCGCGGTGGCTGCCCCGCCCGGGCCGCGTGTGGCCGCGCGCGACCGGCGGGCCACGCCAGATGCGCCACTGAGACGGACGGCATACGCCCTCGGGCTGGCGGTTCTCGGGTTGCCTGACCCGGCGGGCCGCCCACCCCGCGGCCCTCGGGCTGGCGGTTCTCGGGCGGCCGACGACCCGACCGTGTGCGCCGGGCCACACGGGCGGCACACCGGGGTCCGCGTAGGCTGCGCGCCGTGAGCACCGAACGCGCGACCGTCTCCGAGATCTTCGACCCCTCCGAGTGGGACGAGGTGCCGGGCTTCGACCTCACCGACATCACCTACCACCGGCGCCGCCCCGTCGAGGGCCGTCCGCACGCCGAGTCGGGCGTCGTCCGCATCGCCTTCGACCGGCCCGAGGTGCTCAACGCGTTCCGCCCGCACACCGTCGACGAGCTCTACCGCGCGCTCGACCACGCCCGCATGACGCCCGACGTCGGTGTCGTGCTCATCACGGGCAACGGGCCCAGCCCCAAGGACGGCAAGTGGGCCTTCTGCTCGGGCGGCGACCAGCGCATCCGCGGCCGCTCCGGCTACCAGTACGCCGAGGGCGACACCGCGGACACCGTCGACCAGGCCCGGGTGAGGGCTCAGGGCGGCCGACTGCACATCCTCGAGGTGCAGCGACTCATCCGCACCATGCCGAAGGTCGTCATCGCCGTCGTCAACGGCTGGGCGGCCGGGGGCGGCCACTCGCTCCACGTCGTCTGCGACCTCACGATCGCGAGCCGCGAGCACGCCCGGTTCAAGCAGACCGACGCCGACGTGGGCAGCTTCGACGCCGGCTACGGCAGCGCCTACCTCGCCAAGATGGTCGGTCAGAAGTTCGCGCGCGAGATCTTCTTCCTCGGCCGCACCTACTCCGCCGAGGACATGCACCGGATGGGCGCCGTCAACGTCGTCGCCGACCACGCCGACCTCGAGAAGGAGGCGCTGCAGGTCGCGACCGAGATCATGGGCAAGAGCCCGCAGGCCCAGCGCATGCTGAAGTTCGCCTTCAACCTCACCGACGACGGCCTCATGGGCCAGCAGGTCTTCGCCGGCGAGGCGACCCGCCTCGCCTACATGACCGACGAGGCGGTCGAGGGCCGCGACCAGTTCCTCGAGAAGCGCGACCCCGACTGGTCGCCGTTCCCCTGGTACTTCTGAGCCGTAGGGCTCACAGCGACAGCATCAGGTGCACCGTCGCGTCGACGACCTGCCGCTGCGCCTCGGTCCGTGACACCGTCGGCGACCCGTCTCCCGGTTGCTGGCCGTAGTCGCCGAAGAACGAGTGCACAGCCCCCTCGACCATCGTGTATGCCGTCGTGCGGGGCAGCAGGGCCCGGCTCGCCGCGACGTCGGCCGGGGTCGTGAACGCGTCGCGCGTCCCGCTCACCGAGGCGACCTGCAGGTCGCTGCGGCCGGCGAGCGACTGGTCGGGGTAGGACGCCCACAGCACGAGCCCCTTGACGAGCCGCGGGTGGTCCAGGGCGAACCGCGCCGCCGCGACGCCGCCGAGGCTGTGGCCACCGACCGCCCAGGCCTGCACCTCCGGGTGCTCGTCGACGAAGGACTGCGGCGCCGGCGTCGCGAGCAGTCCGATGTCGAAGGGCTGCTTGACGATGACGACCAGCACTCCCTGCCTCGACACCTGCGAGAGCATCGGGACGTATGCGCGCGGGTCGACGCGCGCGCCGGGCTGGAAGACCAGCCCGCGGTTCGGCGTGCTCGCCCTCGGCGCGAGCGTGATGCTCGCCGCAGCGTCGGTGACACGCACGTCGGGCCCACCCGCCAGGGAGGAGACCGCGGAGGGCGCTGCGGGGAACGGCCGCAACCAGACGAGGGCTCCGAGCACGAGGACCGTCGCGACGACTCCCACGACCTGCCCCAGCACGCGCCGCCAACGGGGCCGGCGGCGGCGGGGCCGCCTCTCGTCAGGCTTGTCGTTGACGAGGAGGACCACGCCGACCAAGCCGCAGGCGGCCAGCGCGATCACGTGAGCCGGGTTGCCGGACAAGAGGATCGAACGATCCAGCAGGAACAGGACAAGCGGCGCCACGAGCCAGACGAGGCCCAGCACGAGACCGACGCGCGTGCGCGATCGTCGGCGGCCGACGGCAGCCGAACCCGCGGCCCCCTCGTTGCCACCGACTCCCTCGTCGGCCCCTCCGACCCCCTCGAACCCCGCGTCCCCCACGGTTCTCACCCGTCGAGCGTAGCGAGGCCTCGCGGGACGTATCGGTCATCGTCTCGGGCGAGTTGCGGCAGCCACGGTCCGCGGCGTCGGCCCCCTCGCTGTCCTTCCGGAGTCAGGCGCGGGGCACTCGGTGTCGATGGCCACCGGCTCCGCACCGGCTCCGGTGTCGCTCCCACCTCGGGCCCGTCGAGGAGGCAGGATGATGGGGTGGGACCTCGCGACGACAGCAGCGCCGGCAGCGGACGGCGCGCGCCCGCGAGCGACGACCCACGGCGTCATCCACCGGAGGGCGGCCCGGATCCCGACGTGCCCGAGGGAGGCCGACCGGCGAGCTTCCGACAGCCACCGAGCACCACCGCGCTGAACGCCACCCGCGCCATCGGGCGGGGACTCGGGCGAGCGGCCACCGGGACGGCCCGCGCCACGGCCCGAACCGGTCGCTTCGCCGCGACGAAGGCGCACGCGTTCACGCACTCGGGCGGCGCCGGGGAGACGGGCCTCGCCCGGGTCACGGAGCTGCACGCGAGCCACACCGCCGGCGACACGATCATGACGCTGGCCCTCGCCGGCACCCTCTTCTTCAACCCCCAGACAGCCCAGGCACGCGGCGACGTCGCGACGTTCCTGCTCCTGACGATGGTCCCCTTCGTCCTCGTCGCGCCGCTCATCGGCCCGCTGCTCGACCGCATCTCGCACGGCCGCCGCTGGGCGATCGGCACGACCCTCGCTTCTCGCGCCTTCCTCTGCTGGGTGCTCGCCGAAGCGGTGAACAACGACAGCAGCTGGCTCTTCCCGGCCGCCCTCGGCTGCCTCGTGGCGTCGCGCGCCTACAACATCACGCGCGCCGCTGCCGTGCCGCGCCTGCTGCCCGCCGGCACGACGCTCGTCCGGGCCAACTCGCGTGTCTCGATGGCCGGCGTCGTCGGGGCGCTCCTCGGCGGCGTGCTCGGCGGGCTGGGCATGCTCGCCGGCCCGGCGTGGGCGCTGCGCATCGGCTTCGTCGTCTTCGTCGTCGGCACGGTGCAGGCCATCCGGCTGCCCGCCCAGGTCGACTCCGCGGCCGGCGAGGTGCACATCGAGGACACCGCCCCCATCGCCGTCAGGCCCACTCATGCGGCCCGTCGGGTCGAGCCCGGCGGCCCCGACTCGCTGCGGGGCACCCGACGAGGGTGGACCTCGGACGGGGCCGGACGGCATACGCCCTCGGAGCACGAGGCGCTCACCGTCGACTCTCTCGGGCCCATCGGCCGCTTCCGCCGACGCAAGCAGGCCATCCCGTGGCCCGTCATGCACGCCATGTGGTCGACCGGCGGCACCCGGGTGCTCACCGGCTTCCTCATCATGTTCATGGCCTTCCTCGCCAAGGAGCACCCCATCGACGGGTTCCGCGGGGAGCTCGTGCTCGCGTTCATCGCCGTGGCGATCGGGGTCGGCAACAGCCTCGGCAGCGTCGTCGGCAACGTCGTGCGCGACCAGCGGCCCGAGCGCATCGCGATGGTGTCGGTGCTCGCGGCGACGCTAAGCTGCCTCGCCACCGGCATCTGGTACGGCGTCTGGACGCTCGTGGTGCTCGGGCTGGTCCAAGGGCTGTCCGCCCAGCTGGCCAAGCTCTGCTTCGACGCCCTGGTGCAGCGCGAGGTCCCCGAGAACGTGCGCACGTCGGTCTTCGCGTGGTCGGAGACGATGCTGCAGGTGCTGTTGGTCATCGGTGGGGCGCTCGGCATCGTGCTCCCGCTCAACCCGTACGTCGGCTTCCCGGTGTGCGCGGCGGCTCTGGTGTGGACCGTCGTGATGGCCGCGCGGCAGCGGCACCGGGCACGACCTGCCCGGAGCTCTCCCCGTCCCGCCCACTGACCTGCCTCCGAGTCGAGGCTGTGGAGAACTCTCCGGCGGGAGGCGCGACAGCCCGTAGGTTTCCGACCCATGAGCTACGCCATCGACACGGACGGAACGCGACGCGTCGGGTCCACGCTGCTCACGGCGGGCGCCGGGATCGCCGACTGTGCAACGGGATTCGCGCGGGCCGGCCGGCTCGCGGAGGTGGCGTGCGGCAAGGCCCATCCTGCCCTCAGTGCGTCACTGGCCGGCTTCGCCGCGACCCACCTCGCGGCCCTCGGCGCGGCGGCGACCGCCTTCGGCGCACTCGGTGACGCCCTCGACCAGACGGCGATCTCTGCGCACGCGACCGAGGTCCACGCCGCCACGATGCTCGCGTCGGCAGACGGCCCCACCGGCGCGGTGCGCCCGGCCCGATGACACGTCTCGCCGAGCGGGCCTCGTCGCTCGCGACGCCCGAGGGTGACCCCGTCACGCTCCGGGCGGCGGCGCGCGACCTGCGCCGTCTGAGCGCAAGGGCACTCGCGAACGGTGGGCTCGGCGCGGCAGCCCAGGCCGAGCTCGCGCTCGTCTGGCAGGGCGACGCGGCCACCCGAGCACGCGCTGACCTGGCGGTGCTGGCAGCGCGCACCCGCCGGGTCGTGCCGCACCTCGCCTATGCCGCTGACGGGCTCGAACGCCATGCCGCCGCGCTCGAGCGCGCGGTCTCCCACGTCGATGCGCTGCGCCGTCGGGTCGGTGAGGCTGTCGACGAGCACGCGCGTCGTGTTGCGGCCGCCCGGGCCGGCGCGACCGACCCGACGACGTATGCCGCTGCCGTGGCACTCGCAGGACGCGACCGTGAGGCTGCCCTCGCCTCCGTGCACCGGGCGCACGGGGCGGTGCTCGACGAGCTCACGGCCTCGGCCCACCGATGTGCCCGCCGGCTCGACGCACTGACCGCCGAGGTAGTCCAGCGCGACGGGACGACGGTGGTTTCCGGCTCGCTTGCCTCCCCCTCGACCGGGACCGGCTGCGCTCCCGACGTCCGCGGGGCGTTCATCGGCGACCTCGACTTCGTCCAGGAGCGCATCGACGTCGCCGAACGACCGCGCGTCGGCTACGTCCAGCCGCGCGAGCCGCGCCGGTTCTGGCAGGACGCGCTCGAGGGCGCCGGTGGAGCAGCCGCCTGGACCTACAACCACACGGCCGTGCCTCTCGTGAACGGCGCCGCAGACGTCGGTCAGGCCGTTGCCGAGCACCCCGGGGACCTGCTCGAGATGGCGTTGGGTGCGGGCGGAATCATCCTCGGCGCGGGCGGCGAGATCGGCGGCACGGCACTCGATGCCACCGGCGTGGGGCTGGTCGTCGGTGTGCCGCTCAACGTGGCGGCGGCCGCCGTTGCAGCGGGCGGGGTCGGCGCCGTCGCGCACGGCGCGACCAGCCTGGGCGAGCACGCCCGTGCCAACGACAACCGTTGGCTCACCGAGGCCGACGCGCCGACCGTGGGCCGCGGCAAGGCCGGCGACCCCCTGCCCGACTCGACCCGGCCTGATGTCGCCGGCTCGAACTGGAAGGGCCGTGTATCGGACAACGGGAAGGGAGAGGTCTGGCAGGATCCCGACTTCGTCGGTCTCAAGGTCCAAGGCAACACGCACGTCAACTCGATGCGCATCATGGATCCCACCTGGCGCTACCCCAACGGTTACGTGCGCTTCTACAACGAGCACGGTCAGCCGATCGACCTTGACGGCAAGCCCACCGGCGACGATCTCACCCACCTGCCCATCCGCGCAGATGGCACCTTCGACATCCCGAGAGGATGGGCCCCATGATCCCCGAGTTCGCCGGTGACATCGTCATCGCGATTCGGCACGAGTACGCCGTCGAGCTCTGGACAGAGAACCGCTGGGAGTTCCGTCTGGCCGGGCACACCGTCCTCGAACTCGACGGCGATACGCCACAGGTCATCGACAACGACGCACCGCCCGATACGGCGGACACCGGTCTCATTCGTGGCCTCGTCGGGGAGTCGATCAGCTCAGTGGTCGTATCCCCGAACGGGCGTCTCGAGGTCAGCCTCGCGAAGGCGCGCCTGACCGTGGACCCGGACGAACACTGGGAGTCGTGGGAGCTGAGCGGCGCCGGGGGCGCCAAGATCGTGTGCATCGCCGGAGGCGAGCTGGTGACGTGGTCAAGAAACGACAAGGAACGAGAATGATCCCTGATTTCACTGGAATGACGATCTCCCGCGTCCAGCTGGACTGGATGGTCCGCCTGTGGACGAGCGGCGGCGGACAGTTCGACCTCGAAGGTGATGTCTACGTCACCCACCGCGGCCAAGCCCCGGTCCACATCGACAAACACCAGTCCGTGGAGGTCCCGCCGAAGGTTCTCGGCGACCTGCTCGGCCAGGAGGTCACCGGGGTGCTTCTCTCACCCGCCAACGACCTCGCGATCAACCTCAGTGACGCCCAGGTCTCCTGCCGGGTGAACCTGAACATCGAGTCATGGAACGTTAACGGACCGCACGGCGAGATGGTCGTCTGCATGCCTGGCGGCGAGCTCGCCGTCTGGGGCCGACGGTCGGAGGATCAGTCGTGACGACGAGGTCGTAGCCCGCCGCACTCCCCCGGGCCGCGAGCGATGGGTCGTGTCCGAGGGGAGCCGGGACCGCAGGCACAATGGGGTCCATGACGGCGCTGCAGCTGCTTCCGGTCCCGGCCGGACCGGACGTCCTCGACGTGCTGCCCGCCCTGGAGGAAGCGCTGGCCGGCCGTTCGCCGGTGCTCCCGTATGCCGCCGCCGACGCCCCGCCCTCCGTGCCGTCCCACGGCCCCTCCGACCTGCCCGACGGGCTCGCCGTCGCGATCGGCACGTCGGGTTCCACGGGTCGACCCAAGCGCGCCCTGCTCACCGCCGAGGCGCTCGAGCGCTCTGCGTGGGCGACTCACCAGGTGCTCGGTGGCAGCGGCGCCTGGCTGCTGGCGATGCCTGCGCACCACATCGCGGGTCTACAGGTGCTGCTGCGGTCCATCGCGGCGGGGGCCACTCCGACAGTCCTCGACCTGCGCGACGGCTTCTCACCCGAGGCGTTCGCGTCAGCGGCTGCAGCCGTGCGCCCGACGGGGTCGGCCCGACGCCGCTACACCTCGCTCGTGCCGACCCAGCTGACGCGGCTCGTCGACGATCCCGAGGGCCTCGAGGCACTGCGGGGCTTCGACGGCGTGCTCGTCGGCGGTGCAGCCACGCCGGCCGCGCTCGTCGAGCGGGCCCGCGACGCCGGGGTGAACCTGAGCCTGACCTACGGCATGAGCGAGACCGCGGGCGGCTGCGTCTACGACGGCACCCCTCTGCCCGTGAGCCGCATCCACGTCGACAACGACCGGCACGTCGTGCTCGGTGGGGACACCGTCGCCCACGGCTACCTCGGCGAGTCGGTCCTGAGCCGCGACGCCTTCACCGTCGACCTCGACGGCGTCAGGTGGTTCCGCACTGACGACCTCGGGCACTTCGACGACGACGGCCTGCTCGTCATCGACGGACGAGCCGACGACGTCATCAACACCGGGGGCCTCAAGGTCAACCCCGGGGTCGTCGAGGACGCCATGTCGCGGCACCTCGACGACGTGCTCGACGTGGTGGTCGTCGGCCTGCCGGATCCCGAGTGGGGCGAGTCCGTCTGTGCAGCAGTGACCCTCGTCGACCCCACGGGCCACCTGACGACCGGGCAGGTGCGTGAGCGGCTGCGCGGCATCCTGCCCGACGCGGCGCTGCCGAGGCGCGTGCTGGTGCTCCCGGCGATCCCTCAGCGCGGCCCGGGCAAGCCCGACCGGCCGGCCATCCGACGCGCTGTGCAGGGCTCCGCCTGAGCGGTGGCAAGATGGGGGTGTCCACCCGGTCGACGAAGGAGATCAACGTGCCACGCGTCGTGCTCGTCGCCCTCGTGGTCTTCGCCTCGATCTACGCCTTCGTGGACTGCGTGCAGACCAACAGCCGGCTCGTGCGCATCATGCCGAAGCCGGTCTGGCTCCTCGCGACGCTCGTCCCGGTGCTCGGGCCGGTCTTCTGGCTGGTCGCCGGCCGCAGCGACGCCCGCGGCGGCCCCGCCCCGCGCGGTCCCGGGCGCCGGCCGCCCGGCCCCCGAGGCCCGGCAGGCCCGCGTGGCCCCGACGACGACCCCGACTTCCTCCGCAAGCTGTAGAAGGACTCCCCCAGACCCCATGGCCACCTTGTCCCAGTGGATCCAGGGCGCTCGTCCACGAACGCTGCCCGCTGCCGTCTCCCCCATCCTCGTCGGCACCGGAGCCGCGTACCAGACCGGCCACGTCGTGTGGGCGTATGCCGTCCTCGCCCTCGTCGTCGCCCTCGCCCTCCAGGTCGGGGTCAACTACGCCAACGACTACTCCGACGGCATCCGCGGCACCGACGAGGTACGCGTCGGACCGGTCCGGCTCGTCGGTCAGCGCCTCGCCGCTCCCCGCTCGGTGAAGATCGCCGCGTTCTCCTGCTTCTTCTTCGCCGCGCTCATGGGCCTGGCCCTCGTCGGGCTCTCCGGCCTCTGGGTGATGATCCCGATCGGCGCGGCGGCCATCGTCGCAGCCTGGTACTACACGGGTGGCTCCCGTCCCTACGGCTACCTCGGTCTCGGTGAGGTGTTCGTCTTCGTCTTCTTCGGGCTCGTCGCCACCCTCGGCACGATGGCGACCATGACGCCGCCCACCGCGGCGGGCTGGTGGGGCGCCATCGGTGTCGGTGCGCTGTCGTCGGCGATCCTCGTGGCCAACAACCTGCGCGACATCCCCACCGACCGCCAGCACGGCAAGCGCACCCTGGCGGTGCGCATGGGCGAGTCGGGCACCCGCTGGTTCTACGTCGCCCTGGTCGGCGTCGCCTTCGTGATGACGGAGCTCGCGTCCTTCACCTCGCCGTGGGCGTTGCTCGCCCTGCTCGCGGCACCACTCGTGATCAAGCCGATGCAGGCCGTCGTGGGCAGGGCCACGGGCCGAGGCCTCATCCCGGCGCTGGCCGGCACCGGGCAGTTCCTGCTGGCCTGGTCCCTGCTCCTCGCCGTCGGCCTCTCGCTCGGCCGCGCCTGACCCAAGAAACCTCCGAAGCACTTCACCCCGGCACCTGACCGAAGCGGGTCGAAGCGGTCGTCGTGACCGGCGCGACGGCATACGTCGGCGCAGTCGGTCCCGTTCGGCTGACGGCTCGCCGCGCGAGTGCCACCGTGGAGGCGTGCACGAGGAGATCGACGTCGTCGTCATCGGGGCCGGGCAGGCCGGTCTCGCGGCGAGCCACGAGCTGGCCCTGCGTGGCGTCGAGCACGTGGTGCTGGAGGCGGAGTCGCCGGGATCGTCGTGGGCCCATCGCTGGGACAGCTTCACGCTGGTCGGTCCGAACCACCTCCTGCTGCTGCCGGGGGCGCCCTACGAGGGCGACGACCCCGACGGCTTCATGTCGCGCGAGCAGATCACCCGCCACCTCGAGGACTACGCGTCGCGCCTCACCGCTGAGGTGCGGCACGAGACGCCCGTACGCGCGCTGCGGCCCGGCCGTGACGGCGGCTACGACCTCGTGACCGACGACGGCACCGTGCGCAGTCGGGTGGTCGTGGTCGCGACCGGCGCCTACCAGCGGCCGAACCTGCCGGCGGCGCTGCGGTCGCTTCCAGCCGGGCCGGCGTGCCTCGACGTCTCGCAGTACCGCAACCCGGCCGCCCTCCCCGACGGTCAGGTGCTCGTCGTCGGCTCTGGGCAGAGCGCGTGCCAGATCGCCGAGGAGCTCGCCGAGTCCGGGCGCGACGTCGTCATGGCCTGTGGCCGGGCGCCCTGGTTCCCCCGGCGTACGGAAGGGCGCGACGTCTTCGAGTGGCTCCTCGACACCCCGTTCTTCGACCAGCGCGTCACCGATCTGGCGTCGCCGGCCGCGCGCCTCGGGGCCAATCCACAGGTCACCGGTCGCGGGGGCGGCCACGACCTCAGCTTCCGCACGCTGCACGCCCTCGGCGTGCGCCTCGGTGGCCACCTGGTCGGCGCCGACGACACGACCGTGCACCTCGCACCCGACCTCGAGGTCACCCTCTCGGCGTCCGACGCAGCCCACGACGGCATCCGCGACCTCATCGTCGACTCCTGCACGCGCGCGGGTCGGAAGCCGCCGGCCGTGCCCGACCCGGGCCCGTTCGCGCCCAAGGCGGTCGAGAGCCTGCCCGTACGCGAGATCGGCTCGGTGGTCGTGGCGGCCGGGTTCCGCAGCCGCTACGCCGAGTGGATCGACGTGGCGGGCCTCGTCGACGAGCAGGGTTTCCCCCGCCACGAGGACGGCGAGAGCATCGTGGCGCCCGACCTGCACTTCGTCGGGGTGCATTTCCTTCGCAGCCGACGCTCGGCGCTGCTCTTCGGCGTCGGCCACGACGCCCGTGCCACCGCCACCAGGATCGCCGCGAGGCTGGGCCTCACGGCGTGACGGCGATCAGCGACCGGGACTGCGCGGCCCGTCGTACCCGGCGTCCTCCGCGTCCTCGGCCGCCTCGTCGCTCGTCGGGTCGACCTGCGGACGGCGGCCCTCGACCTTCGCCTCGTGCCGCTCGACGAGCTTGGCGGTGATCTCGTCGCGCATGCCGCGCAGCAGGATGTAGGACGCAGCCGCCGACGCGATCGCCGCGAGGCCGAGGAGCAGCCACGGCTGGTCGCGCAGGCCGATGAGCCAGAAGAGGAAGAGGAACCCGAAGAAGATCAGGATGCGCAGCAGGGTGTAGCGGACCACGGTTTCAGACCCTCAGCTCATGCCGGAGTAGTTGTGCATGCCGACGAACGTCGACACGAGGTTGACCAGGGTGAAGTTGATGATGACGGCGACGTAGCCGGCGAGCGCGATGTACATCGACTTTCGCGGGTCGACGCCGGCCGTCGCGCGACCGTGCATGTAGGCGGCGTAGACCGTCCAGATGACGAAGGTCCACACCTCCTTCGGGTCCCACTGCCAGTAGGCGCCCCACGCCTGCTTCGCCCAGATGGCGCCGGCGATGAGCGTGAACGTCCAGAGGATGAAGCCGACCATGTTGAGGCTGTATGCCGTCCGCTCGAGGGCCGCAGCGGAGGGCAGCGACTCGAGGACGCCGGGCTTCGCAGGCGGCTTCTCCTCACGGCGCAGGCGCACCAGGTAGAGCACCCCGATCGCGAACGCGAGGGTGAAGAAGGCGACCGCGAGGAACGCGACGGAGACGTGGATGCCCAGCCAGTACGACTTGAGGGCCGGCATGAGCTCGCCGGCCTCCGTGTAGAGCACGGTGAGGGACAGGCCGAGCACGAGCAGGATCGGGGTGACGATGAAGACGCCGAGCCACTCCCAGCGGTTGCGCCGGGCCAGCACGCTGTAGGCGACACCGACGGCGGCCGCCGCAGCCGTCGCGAACTCGAACATGTTGCCCCACGGGGGCCGCGACACGGCGATGCCGCGCATGACCACGGACGCGACGAGCAGCGCCGACGCGAGGTAGGTCAGCATCAGCGCGATGCTGCCCCGCTGTCGGCTGCGGAGGCTCTCCTCGAAGGCCGGCCCCGCAGCGTAGGGGGTCGCGGGGCGACGCTCGGCGGGTGCCGGTGGCGCTGCCGCGGCCCCTGCGCCGACGAGCTCACGCTCGGCGACGGTCGACTCGGCGACGGCCTTGGACTCGGCCACCTTCGGCGCGCGCGCGGCGAGGTGCCAGGTGAACGCGAGCATGGCGAGCGTGTAGACGATCATCGACGCGTAGAGCGCGATGTTGGCGTTGGCGGCGAGCGAGTTCGGCACTAGCTTTCGGTCCGTTCTGCGGGGCGGTCGGGCTCGGTGGTCGCGGTCGCGGTGTCGATCGCGGTGACGATCCCCGTCACGATCGCGGCCAGCCCGGGGTCGGAGTCCTTGGAGAGGCCACCGATGGTCACCACGGTAGCCGGTGAGCCCGCACGACCCACAGCGCCACCGTCGGCGGCCGTCGGGTCGGTGGCTGCAGGGCGGACGCGCACGAAGACGCGTCGGCGCTTGATCGTGAGGCCGAGGATCAGGCCCAGCGTCGCGAGGATCGCGCTGACCAGGCTGATGGGTGCCCCGGGGTCGGTGCGCACCGAGAGACCCGCGAAGCGCTTGACGCTGTCGAAGGTGATCGACCCGCGGTCGCCCGGGAGCTGGTAGGTCTCCCCGGGCTTGAGGCGGACCAGGGCAGGCGAGCCGTCGGCCTTGGTCACCTGCTTCATCTCGTCGGTGTTGAGCGTGTAGACCGACTGCGGCGCCCCACCCGGGAAGAGGTTGCCCTCCCACACCGACAGGGCCAGCTCGGGGTTCTTCGCGTCGGGGAAGACGGAGGCGGGGCCGTTCGCAAAGGTCGGCTCGGCGGTCGGCAGGAAGAAGCCGGTGAAGCCGAGCTGCTTCGGCGACGCGGAGGGGACCTTGATGACGCCGACCGAGCGGTAGTTGCCGTCCTGGGGCAGGAAGGGGGTGGCCTCGCGGTAGAGGACGGTGCCCTTGGCGTCGCGCACCGTGACGACCGGCGTGTAGCCGTTGCCGAGGAGGAAGATGTCGGCGCCGTCCACGGCGATGGGGTGGTTGACCGAGACGGTCTCCTGGCTGGACGGTGAGCCGGGGTCGCGCTGGAGCCTGGTCTGGGCGTCGAAGAGGCGCGGCTGCCCGAACCCGCGACCGGGCGTCTCGTTGAACTCGACGTCGAGCTTGTCGAGCGAGAGCACGAACGGCGGCAAGCTCTCGGTGTCGACCCACGGGCCGGGCGAGATCGTGTTGTAGGTTCCGGCCGACGACGCGAACTTGTCGCCCTCGGCCAGGATGATGTCGCCGCGCCAGCCGAACACGTGGCCGACAGCCATGCCGATGATGATGCCGGTGAGCGCGAGGTGGAAGAGCAGGTTGCCGGTCTCGCGGAGGTAGCCCGACTCACCGGACAGGCTCACGCCGTCGTGCGAGTGGAGCCGGAAACGCTTGCGCTTCAGGGCAGCACGCGCGACTTCGAGCGCCTCGTCGGGCGACAACGACGTGGTGACCTCGGAGTGCTCGTCGAGTCGGTGCAGCCTCGCCGGTGCCTTCGGGGGGCGTGCCCGCAGGGCTGCCACGTGCACCTTGGTGCGCGGCACGATGCAGCCGACGAGCGAGATGAAGAGCAGGAGGTAGATCGCCGAGAACCACACCGAGGCGTAGACGTCGAAGAAGCCGAGCCGGTCGAGCCACGGGCTCGTCGTGGGGTTCTGGGCGATGTAGTCGGCCACGCGGCCGGCGTCGATGTTGCGCTGCGGGAAGATCGATCCCGGCACGGCGGCGATGGACAGCAGGAGCAGCAGGAAGAGCGCGGTGCGCATGCTCGTCAGCTGGCGCCACCCCCAGCGCAGCAGGCCGAGGGGTCCGAGCTCGGGCAGCGCAGGCTGGGGGCGCTGGTCCTTGAGCCGACCCCTCCCCTTGGGCTTCACGGGTGTATCGGTGGCCATGTCAGATCGCCACCTGGAAGCCGTTGACGAGGCGCACCTGGAGCCAGACCACGACGTTCTCCCACACCCCGGTCAGCATGAGCAGGCCCACGACGACGAGCAGCAGGCCGCCGACGGTCTGCAGCACGCGGCGGTGCCGACGCAGCCAGTCGCTCGCGCGTCCTGCCCGCTCCCACAGCGCGGCCATGAGGACGAAGGGCAGCCCCAGGCCGATCGAGTAGACCGCTGCGAGGGCCAGCCCCCGCCCGATCGACCCGGACTGGGCCGAGATCGGCGCGGCCATCGCCTGGATGGCACCGAGCGTCGGCCCCATGCAGGGCGACCAGCCGACGGCGAACGCCGCACCGAGCAGGGGCGCCCCCGCGAGGCCGGCACGCGGTCGCCAGCTCACCGGGACGGCATACGACCGACCGACGCCGAGGAAGAGCACCCCCATGACGAGCACCACCGCGCCACCGATCCGGAGCAGCACGCTCTGGTGCTCGCGGAAGGCGAGACCCACGGCCGAGACCGCTGCGGCCGCGATGAGGAAGACGACGGTGAAGCCGAGCACGAAGAGGAGCGCACCGAGGACCAGCCGGCCCCGTGACCGCTTCTCGAGCGACACGTCCGACAGCCCGGTGACGTAGCCGAGGAAGCCGGGCACGAGCGGAAGGACGCACGGCGAGGCGAACGAGACGAAGCCGGCCACGAGAGCGACGGCCGCCGCGACGAGCAGCGAACCGGTGGCGATCTCGGAGCCCATGGGACTCAGGCCTTCCCGGTGAGGACGTCGTCGACGAGGCCGAGGAGGGTCGTCGTGGAGACCGGACCGGAGACGCGGGCGGCGATGCGAGCCTCACCGTCTAGCACAAGCGTGGTCGGGGTCGCCGACGCCTTGCCCTGCAGGGCGAGCAGCGGGACCCCGCCGTCGTAGGCGAGCGAGGGATAGGTGACCTTGTTGGCCGTCTGGAAGGCGAGGCCCGTCTCAGGGGACTCGAGCTTGTCGAGGCCGATGAAATCGACCTTCTTGCCCTTGGCCTGAACGGTCTCCCATGCCTTCTGGAGGGCCGGCGTCTCCTCGATGCACGGCGGGCACCACGAGCCCCAGACGTTGACGACGAGCACCGTGCCGGCACGCTCGGCGATGTCCCACGGCTTGCCCTCGAGCGTGGTGCCACTCAGGCGCACGGGCTCGCCGCGCTCGGCCACGGGCACCTGTTCGATGGAGCCGTCGCCCGCGACGTAGCCCTTGCGGTCACCCGAGCGGGCTTGGTCGGCCACCGAGTTGGGGTCGGACGAGCACGCCGCGGCGAAGGTCACGAGACCCCCGGCCATGGCGACAGCCCCCCACCGCAGTGCGGTGCGTCGGTCGACGTGCTCC
This sequence comes from uncultured Terrabacter sp., assembly GCA_966081555.1. Taxonomy (GTDB): domain Bacteria; phylum Actinomycetota; class Actinomycetes; order Actinomycetales; family Dermatophilaceae; genus Terrabacter. The sequence continues at coordinate 2,527 of CBHRRQ010000010.1, read as the reverse complement.
ATCAGGCGCCCACGCTCTTGCTCGCGCCCACGAGCAGTGCCGCCGCCGGCTCGGAGTACGTGATCGAGGCCAGCTCGTCACCCTGGTAGGTCAGCGAGGTGAGCGAGGCGAGGGTGCACTCGCGCTTGCGGGGGTCGTGCCACAGGCGGCGGCCCTCGAGCTTGTTGCGCACGGTCCAGACAGGCAGCTGGTGGCTGACGATGACGGCCTCGTGCCCACGTGCGGCGCTGCGCGCGTCGGCGATTGCCGCGAGCATGCGGACCGCGATCTCCTCGTAGGGCTCACCCCACGACGGCTTCGTCACGTCACGGAACAGGTGCCAGTTGCGCGGGTGGAGCAGCTCGAAGGCGCTCACCCCCCGGCCCTCGAACCGGTTCTCGGACTCGATGACCCGCGGGTCGGTGTGGATCTCGACGTCGTGGTCGGCCGCGATGGGAGCGGCGGTCTCCTGTGCCCGCTCGAGGGGCGACGCGACGACGTACGTGATGTCGTTGGTCGCCAGGTGGGCGGCGACGAGGCGGGCCATGTCGGTGCCGAGGGTCGAGAGGTGGAAACCGTCCAGGCGTCCGTAGAGGACGCCCTCCGGGTTGTGGACCTCACCGTGCCGCATGAGGTGCACGACCGTGAGGTCGTCGGCGCGCGCCGCCGCCCCGTCCGTGCTCTGACCCATGGGCGACAGTCTCTCAAACGTCGTGCTCAGGACCGAATCCGCACCCGCTCCTGTGCACCCCCTGTGACGCGTTCCACGGCATCCCCCGGACATGCCGCTGACCCCGCTCCGTGTGGGCGGGGTCCGGGGCGGGGTGCTCAGGTGTGCCAGGTGACGCCGGTCGCGGTGACGGTTGCGGTGAGGTCGTGCTGGTGGACGTGGGTGTGGTGCCGCGGGCAGAGCAGCGCCGCGTTGGTCAGGTCGGTCTTGCCGCCGCGGTGCCACGGCACGACGTGGTGGGCGTCGCACCACGTCGCGGGCACCGTGCAGTGCTCGAAGCTGCAACCCCGGTCGCGGGCGATCAGCGCGAGGCGCTGGCTGGAGGTGAAGAGCCGCTCCCCGCGGCCGACGTCCAGCGGTGCGCTGTCGCGGCCCAGGACCATCGGGATGATCTCCGCGTCGCACGCCAACCGTCGCACCACCGACGGTGAGAGCACGTCCCCGGTCAACGTCGCCCCAGCCCCCGTGCCGGCACCTGCGGCGGTCCCGTTTGAGGTGGTGCCGTCGCTGGTGAGGTGGTGGTCGAGGTCGGCGGCGAGAGCGTCGTAGTCGATGAGGACGACGACCTTCGCCTTCTCGGTGACCGGCACCCCCGGTGCGGCCGCGACCCCACGGCCCACGATCGTCAGCAGGGCGTCCATCCGGCGCCGGGCCGGGGTCCGCTCGTCCGCGGCGGTCGTGTGGCCGTGCTGGTCCTTGACCGGGCACGGCGCCGACAACGGGTCGATCGCGGCCTTGAGGACCGCGGCGCCCTCCGGGTCGAGCATCCCGCGCAGACCCACCATTCCCGTCGTCGTCGGCGGCGTGAACCACAGGCCGCGCGCCTGCCGGCGGCCGTGGTCCAGCCGGTCGTCGTCTCGGGCTGGCCGGACCTGCTCGGTGTGGTGCCGGGCCAGCCGGGCCAGCTCCTCCGGCCGCAGCACCCCCGCCTGCGCGGTCAAGTCACTCAGTGCGGTGGCCAGGTCCTCCGGGTCGGCGACCGGAGCGACCCGCTCGTCGAAGTCGATCACCTGCGCGGCGTTGGCCACCGTCACCTGCTGGGTCGCGACCAGCATCCGCAACCGCGCCCACCGCCGGTCGGCCAGGGCCGTGCCGACCGTGACGAACGCCTTGGCCTGCGCAGCGGTCAGAGACGGGTCGTGCGCCCGCAACCAGTCGACCCGCGACAGGCTCCCCGGCGCCTCCACCCCGCGCGCGACGAGCTCGGACACCAACGTCACGAGCGTCACCTCCAGGCCGCGTCGCTGCTGCGCGACCCGCTCGGTCGCCGCCACCACGTCGGCCTCGCCGTGCCCGCCCAGCCCGATGCCCAGACTCGCCTCGAGCTCGAGCATCGGGTCATAGCCGTCCCCGAAACCTCCCCACCGGTCGCTGTCGCCGCCGGGCCCACCGCGAGGCCCACCGTCGTCGGGCCCACCGCCGTCGGCTGCAGAGCCGTACCGGGCTTCCAAGCGGGCTTCGACCGATGCGATCCAGCCCGGGTCGTTGACCATCTCCTCGAACCGGGGAGGGTCGGTCCACCGCACGGCCCGCAGGTCGATCGAGTCCAGCTCCTCGGCCGTCAGCCCGGCCCAGGCTCCACGGGGCTGCGCGGCAGGCCGAGCCTCGGGCGTCACCCGCCGCGCCTTGACCCGACCCCCAGCCAACCGCGCAACTGTCGCGGACGGCTCGGACGACTCGGCTGGCTCGGAGGACTCAGACGGCATACGCCCGGAGAACAGTTGCCAGAACCCGGCCTCGGCCGCGCCACCCGTGGCGGGCGGGCGCGCCCCGCGGGGACCCGGGCGGCGACGCCGGGGCGCGCGCGGCGACGGGTCC
>CBHRRQ010000009.1:0-32401 GCA_966081555.1 uncultured Terrabacter sp. | reverse complement strand
TCGGGCTGTCGGTGATCGGCTGGCCGTTCGTCTCGAGGGCCTTGTTGGGCAGGAAGTGCTGGATGTGGTCGACGGGTCCGTTCGGCCACTGCACGTCGAAGACGGCGAGGTAGTCCTGCGAGAACTCGGCGAAGAACGCCTTCTTGTCCCAGTAGGCCGGGAACTTCGTCGTCGACGGGTTGGCGGCGTCGTAGTGGTAGACGGGGCCGCCCATCGGTCCCTGGCCGCCCTGCGGGTCGAAGTCCGTCAGCTCCGGCCACGGCTGGTGGGTGTTGTTGTCGCCGTAGTAGAGCGTCGGCGCGGTGGCCGGCGGCACCTGGGCGAGGCCGGTGTTCCACGTCGAGTTGTTCTTGGCGCCGGTGCCGCAGTCGAACCACGGACCGGGAGTCGCCGTCGCGAAGTCCCACTCGTTGTAGTTGGCGTTCGGCCCGTGGCAGTAGGGCCAGCCGCCGTTGATCGGCTTGTCGATGGCCGTGGTCTGCCACTCGACGTAGCCCATCGGGCCACGCTGCGGGTCCGGCGCGCCGGCGTCGGGGCCGTAGTCGCCCCACGAGACCGAGTTCGTGACCGGGTCGACGTCCATGCGGAACGGGTTGCGCACGCCCATGACGAAGATCTCGGGACGGGTCTTGGCGGTGCCCGGCGCGAAGAGGTTGCCGGCGGGGATCGTGTAGGACCCGTCGGCCTCGGGGTGGATGCGCAGGATCTTGCCGCGCAGGTCGTTCGTGTTGCCGGCGCCGCGACGCGAGTCGAAGCCGGGGTTGAAGCCGGGGGCGTTGTTGTTCGGCGCGAAGCCGTTGGCGCCAGGCGCGCTCGCCGGCGTGTTGTCGCCGGTGGAGAGGTAGAGGTTGCCCTTGTCGTCGAAGTCGACGTCACCGGCGACGTGGCAGCACTGCCCGCGCTGCGTCTCCACCTTGAGGATGACCTGCTCGGACGCGAGGTCGAGCTTGTCCGCGGCGTCGTCCCATTTGAAGCGGCTGAGCTGGTTGTAGCCCTTCCACTGGTCCCAGTAGGAGGCGTCGGCGCCGGCAGGCAGGCTGTTGGGGGCCGAGCCCGTCGGGGTCGACGCGACGTAGGGCGCCGTCATCGTCTTGGGCGCGTAGTAGAGGTAGACCCACTTGTTCGACTGGAAGTCGGGGTCGAGGGTGACGGTCTGGAGACCGTCCTCGGAGTTGTTGTAGACGGACAGCGTGTTGATGACCTTCGTGACGCCGGAGTCGGGGTCGACGAGGCGCACGTCGCCGTTGCGGGCGGTGGTCAGCACCCGGCGGTCGGGCAGCACCGCCATGTCGATCGGCTCACCGGTGTCCTTGGTGAGCAGGATCTTCTCGTAGTTGGACCAGTCGAGCGCCGGCTCGGTGCCGTGGTCGACGCCGTCGTGCGCGGAGGCTGGCAGGGTGGCCACGGCGCCGAGCGCCGTGCAGGCAAGGACGGTTGCCGCAGTTGTGGCAACCAGCCTCCTCGCCCTGGAACGGGAAGTAGCATTCATCGGTACGTCCTTCTTGACAGAGACGGGCGAAGCCGGTCCCCGGGGAGTGCGCCGCTGCAACGGCATCTGCGCTCCCCGGGGCCCGGTGTTTTCCGGGTGTGCCGTCCGCCGGTGGGCGGCGGTCGACCTTCGTTCCGAGGTGACGCGTCAGCCGCGGAGGGCGGCCATCGCGTCGTAGCTGACCTTCGAGAGCTCCATCGACTGGTTCGGGGCCGCGGTTCCGCCGGGAGCGGTGTCCATCTCCCACATCGGGTTGTGCGAGCCCTTGGCACCGACCCGGCGCAGGAACGTCGAGTAGTCGATGTCGCCTTGGCCGAAGGGGGCCATGACGTAGCCGTTGGCCTGGGTCGTGTCGACCTTGCCGTCCTTGGCGTGGAAGAGCGGGAAGCGGTTCGTCTGGGCGGCGACCACCGCTGCCGGGTCGAAGATCGAGGTCACGACCGAGCCGTCCGGCGCCGTGTACGTCTTGTGCTTGTACTGGGCGACGTGGGCCCAGAAGATGTCCATCTCGAGGTGGACGTACTTCGGGTCCGTGTTGGCGAGGAAGTGCTCGAGACGACGGATGCCGGACGACCGGGTGGGTCGACCGGTGGCATCGAGCGGACCGCTGTCCAGAAGGAAGCTGTACGCGATGTCGTGGTTGTGCGTGTACAGCTTGAGACCGTGCCGGGCGGCGCGCTCGCCGTAGAAGTTCCAGCGTGCAGCGGCCGCCTCCCAGTCGGCGACGTAGGCACTGCTCGTGGGGTCGCTGCCCGTGCCGATGTGGCCCATGCCGAGGATGTTGGCGATCTCGCAAGCCGCGTCGAACGCCGCGATGTTGGTGTCCGTGATGGTCGCCGGGACGGAGCCGTGGTTGCCCTCGGCCTGGAGGCCGAGGTCGTCGAGCCACGTGCGCAGCTGGGTGGCGCCGGCCACGGTGTTGAGATCGGCACCCCCCTCGGCGTTGGCGTGCTGGCGGAAGCCCGCGAACTCGATCTGGCGGTAGCCGATCGAGGACAGCTCGGTGAGCACCTCCTTGAAGCCGGAGGCGTAGGGCGAGGTGAGCGGGTCACGGCTGACCGCGTCGCGCACGGTGTAGAGGATGATGCCTCGGCGCGGCGCCGGGATGAGGACGCCGTTGGCGGTGCCTGCGGCACCGGTGGCGGCCTTGGCAGCGGCACCGGTGAGGGTGACGGCCGCGGCCATGCCGGTCGTCGCGGCGAAGAACTGGCGGCGGTTGAGCCCGAGCTTGGTGACGAGCTTGAGCGGGTTGACGTCGTTGTCGTTCATGAGGCTGTTGCTCCTTCGGGGGTGACAGAGACGGTTGAGCGGGGGTGTGGCCGAATCTCGCTGTCTGACAGCCGAGGTGGGTGGTTACCCCTCCCGCTCATGACGGTGCCGGGGCGAGGACGCGGGCCCCGTCGACCGGGGTCCAGGACCCCGACCGCTCCGCGCTCGCCTCGACGGCCGACAGGATCCGCTGCACCTGGAGCCCGTCGGAGAAGGTGGGCCGGGGGTCGGTGCCCTCGGCGATGGCGGTCAGCAGGTCGACCGCCTGGTGGGTGAAGCCGTGCTCGTAGCCGAGCACGTGACCGGGCGGCCACCAGGCCGCCACGTAGGGGTGGGTGGACTCGGTGACGAGCACCCGCGTGAAGCCGGCGTCGCGGCTCGGGGCCGTGCCGTCGAAGACGTGGAGGACGTTCATGTCCTCGAAGTCGAAGGCGAGTGAACCGCGGGTTCCGTTGATCTCCAAACGGATCGCGTTCTTGCGACCGTTGGCGAAGCGGGTAGCCTCGAACGTGGCGAGCGCGCCGCCGGTGAGTCGTGAGACGAAGACAGCCGCGTCGTCGACGGTGACCGGCCCGGTGGTGGCGGCGCCGTTCGAGGCCGCCGTCGCGCTGATGCCGCCCGTGCCGACCGACGCGGGGTCGGGCACGGGACGCTCGCGCACGAACGTCTCGGTGAGTGCGGACGCGCCGGTCAGCGTCTCGCCGGTGACGAACTGGGCGAGGTCGACGATGTGGGCGCCGACGTCGCCGAGCGCCCCGGAGCCGGCGCGCTCCTTCTGCAGCCGCCACGTCAGCGGCGACTGGGGGTCGACGAGCCAGTCCTGCAGGTACGCGCCACGCACGTGGAGGATGCGGCCGAGGCGTCCCTCCTCGACGAGGCGACGCGCGTACGCGATGGCCGGGACCCGGCGGTAGGTGAAGCCGACCATCGCGCGGACTCCGCGATCCCGCGCCGCCTCGGCGGCCCGGGCCATGGTCTCGGCCTCCTCGACGGAGTTGGCGAGGGGCTTCTCGCACAGCACGTGCTTGCCTGCCTCGAGAGCCGCGACGGCGATCTCGGCATGGGTGTCGCCCGGCGTGCAGATGTCGATGATGTCGATGTCGTCGCGCTCGAGCAGGCGCCGCCAGTCGGTCTCGACGCCGGCCCAGCCGAAGCGGTCGGCGGTGTCGCGTGCCGCAGCCTCGTTGCGGCCGGCCACGGCGACGAGCCGCGGAGTGGCCGGGGCGTCGAAGTAGCTGCGCACGTTGCGCCAGGCCTGGGAGTGGGCCCGGCCCATGAAGGCGTAGCCGATCATGCCGACCCCGAGGGTGGGCGTGGTGGGTGTGCTCATTGACGTCCTCGCATCTGAACGTGGTGGTGCGGCGGTGTGTCGTGACGGCTCGGCCGGGTAGGCGCCCGCGCTGCGGCGTGTGCGGCGCGGGCGCCGGCCGGTCAGGACTCGAAGCCGAGCGGGAGGTACTGGTCGACGTTGGCCTTGGTGACGACCGGTGCGTTGAGCACGATGCGGCGCGGCACCTCGACCTGGACGAGGTCGCCGATGCCCTTCCCCTGGGCGATGAGGCGCGCGAGCTTGATGCCGTCGGCCGCCTGCGTGGGCGGGTAGAGGACGGTCGCCTCCATCTTGCCGTCCTTGATCCAGCGCATCGCGTTGGCCGAGCCGGCGCCACCGATGAACGCCATCTCGTGGCGGTTTGCCTGGTCGAGGGCGGCCATGACGCCGACACCCTGGTCGTCGTCGTGGTTCCAGAGGATGTCGATCTTCGGCGCGGCCTGGAGCAGGTTCGCGGCCTGGCGGTTGCCCGACTCGACCGTGAACTCGGCGGCGACGCGGTTGTCGACGGTCTGGCCGCACGCCTTGAGCGCGTCGGAGAAGCCCTTGCTGCGGTCCTGAGTCAGCGGCAGCGAGTCGATGCCGGCGATCTCGGCGATGACAGGGTTGGTGAGGTTCTTGTCCTTGACGACCTTGCACGCGTACGTGCCGGCGGAGACGCCCATGCCGTAGTTGTCGCCGAGGATCGTCGCGCGGGCGGCGAACGGGCTGGAGAACTCACGGTCGACGTTGATGACGGGGATGCCGGCGTTCATGGCCTTCGTCGCGACCTCGGTGAGGGCGGCGCCGTCGGTCGGAAGCAGCACGATGGCGTCGACCTTGTCGTTGATGAAGGTCTCGATCTGGCTGATCTGCAGGCTCGCGTCGTTGGTGCCCTCCGCGGCCTTGAGCTCGACGTCGCCGTGCTTCTTCGCCTCGGCCAGCGCCGAGCTGTTGATGGCGGCGAGCCAGCCGTGGTCGGCCGCCGGGCCGGAGAAGCCGATGGTGACCTTCTTGCCCGGGGCGTCGTTGTCGCTCGCGGCCTTGGCGCCTCCCGCCTGCTGGGTCGAGGCCGCCGGGGTGGTGACCGGGTCGTTGCTCGTGCACCCCGCGGCGACGAGCGCCGTGCTGAGGGTGATCGCCAGGACGGCGACGCGCTTGGTCGAACGGGACAGGGATGCGGACACGCTGACTCCTATGTGAGCGAAGAGGGGTGCTGCTGTGGTGAGTGCTGCTGGTGATGAGTGCTGTCGTGCTGGTGGTGGTGCGTGCGGTGCTACGTCGACCTCGTGCGCGAGACCCGCTGCTGGAGCAGGACGGCGGCGACGATGATCGCCCCCTTGGCCACGGCCTGCGTCGAGGTGTCGAGGTTGTTGAGGGTGAAGACGTTGCTCAGCGTCGTGAAGATGAGGACGCCGAGGACGGTGCCGACGACCGTGCCGCGGCCGCCGGAGAGCAGGGTGCCGCCGATGACGACGGCGGCGATGGCGTCGAGCTCGTAGAGCTGGCCGTGGGTCGAGGTGCCGGTCGTGGTGCGGGCCATGATCATGACGGCCGCGATGCCGCAGGCGATGCCGAGCAGCACGTAGAGGTACATGGTCTGGCGCTGCACACGGATGCCGGCGAGCCGGGCCGCCTCGGGGTTGCCGCCGATCGCGAGGGTGCGCCGGCCGAACGTGGTGCGGTTGAGCAGCACCCAGCCGGCGACCGCCACGAGGGCGAAGACGATGACGAGCACCGGCACGCCGAGCACGCTGCCGCCGAAGAACTCGATGAAGCCGCGGTCGCGCACGATCTGGGTGCGCCGCTTGGCGATGAGCTCGGCCAGCCCGCGGGCAGCGGCGAGCATGGCGAGGGTGACGATGAACGGGGCTATCCGGCCGTAGGCGACGAGCACCCCGTTGACGAGGCCGCACCCGGCACCGACGGCGACGGCCGCGATCACCATGACGAACCAGTGGTAGTTCTCCGCCATGGTCTGCGTCGCGACCGTCGTCGCCCAGACGGAGGAGAGCGCGACGATCGCGCCGACGGACAGGTCGATGCCGCCGCCCGAGATGACGAAGGTCATGCCGACGCTGACGACGCCGATGGTGGCGCCGAGGCGCAGGATCGTCAGGGCGTTGTCGGGGCTGGCGAACCGGTCGCCGGCGGTGACGATGCCCACCACGACGAGCAGCACCAGGGCGACGACGAGGCCGGCGCTGCGCCCGGCCGGTCCGCTGAGGAAGCCGGCGAGGCCGCCCTGACGGTTCGCCGCCCGGGACGCCGGACCGCCGACAGGAGGCCCGGCGAGCGCCTCGGCGTGTGCACCGGCTGGGGCACTGCCAGGTGCGCGGTCGGGTGCCTGGTCGGCCTTCGTGACGTCGGCGCTCATGCCGCGTCTCCCTTCAGGATGATGTCGAGGACGGCGTGCTCGTCGAGCTCGTCGGCCGGTCCCTCGTGGCGGACGGTGCGGTCGGCGAGGACGAGCACCCGGTTGGCGAGCCCGAGCACCTCGGGGATCTCGCTCGAGACGACGACGACGGCGACGCCCTCGTCGGTGAGGCGGCGGATGAGTCCATAGATCTCGGAGCGCGCCCCGACGTCGACGCCTCGCGTCGGCTCGTCGAGGAGCAGCACGCGGCAGCCGCGGAGCAGCCAGCGGGCGAGGACGACCTTCTGCTGGTTGCCGCCCGACAGCGTGCGCGACTCGCGGTGCACACCCCGAGGGCGCACGTCGAGCGACTCGAGCAGCTTCTCGGCCTCCGCGACCTCGGCGGACCCGTCGAGCAGGCCGCCGCGCGAGAAGCGCGGCAGGGTCGCCAGGGTGATGTTCGAGGCGAGCGAGGCGCCGAGCACGAGGGCCTGGCTCTTGCGCTCCTCGGGGCACAGCCCGATGCCGGCGGCGACGGCCGCGGCCACCGAGCCGGCCCGGACGGCCTTGCCGTCGACCCGCACGGTGCCGCCGGTGGCCTTGCGGGCGCCGAAGATCGTCTCGACGATCTCGGAGCGTCCCGAGCCGACGAGGCCGGCGAGCCCGACGACCTCGCCGGGCCGAACGTCGAACGACACGGCCGCGAACTCGCCTGCGCGCGTGAGCCCCTCGACCCGCAACACCGGCTCGGCGTCGGCATCGAACTCGGGCTTGGGGGGGAAGACGTACTCGATGGAACGGCCGGTCATGAGCCGGATGAGCTCCTGCGTCGGGGTCGTCTCGGCGTCGAGACCGGTCGCGACCGTGCGCCCGTCCTTGAGCACCGTGACGCGGTCGCCGATCTCGCGGATCTCCTCGAGGCGGTGGGAGATGTAGACGACGGCCACGCCCTGCGCCGTCACCTCGGCGATGACGCGGAAGAGCTGGTCGACCTCGCCCGCGTCGAGCACGGCGGACGGCTCGTCCATGATGATGAGCCGAGCGTCGCGCGACAGGGCCCGCGCCATGCTGACGATCTGGCAGGCGGCGGCCGACAGGGTGCCGACCTCGGCGGACGGCGAGATCTCCGGGTGCCCCAGGCGGGCGAGCAGCGCGGCCGCCTCGCGGCGGGCCGCAGTGCGCTGCGAGAAGCCGAACCGGGTCGGCTCGTGACCGAGGAAGATGTTCTCGGCGACGGTGAGCCCCTCGACGAGGTCGAGCTCCTGGTACATCGTCGCGATGCCGAGGTCCATGGCCGCCTGCGGGTGGTGGAGCGAGACCTCCTCACCGAGCCACTCGAGCGTCCCCTCGTCGGACTGGTGGACGCCGGCAAGCACCTTGATGAGCGTGCTCTTGCCTGCGCCGTTCTGGCCGAGCAGGCAGTGCACCTCGCCGGGCAGCACGTCGAGGTCGACGCCACCGAGCGCCACGACCCCGGGAAAACGCTTGACCACATTGGTCATTCGCAGCAGCGGTGCGTCGGCGCCATCTCGCCGTCGAGATTCCATGCGTCACACCGTGACCCACTTTTGTCGGCACGTCAAGCAAAAGTTCCAAATGTGGACGCCCAAAGTCGAAGGACTGGCATACGTAAGTGGCGTGTGCTTGACTTCGAGGATGCGTTCCGAGCCAGCGTCGTCGACGTATGCCGTGAGTGGCGCCGGCGAGCTGCTGCAACTGCTCCGCGACGAGACCCCACGCACCCGCGCCGAGCTCGCCGAGCTCACGGGGCTCGCTCGGTCGACCGTCGGCGCACGGGTCGACGCACTCCTCGCCACCGGCCTGCTCGCGCCCAGCGGCGAGGCCGCCAGCACGGGCGGCCGCCCGCCCGTGCGCTTCGCCTTCAACCCCGTGGCCCGCGTCGTCGTCGGCGCCGACATCGGTGCCACGCACGGCCGCGTCGCCCTCACCGATCTCAGCGGCCGACCGATCTGCGAGATCGGTGAGCCCCTCGACATCACCGACGGGCCCGAGGTCGTGCTCGACTGGCTCGTCGCCGCGACGCACCGCCTGCTCGAGCAGGCCCGCCGGCAGCCGCGCGACCTCATCGGCATCGGCATCGGCGTGCCGGGGCCCGTCGAGCACTCCAGCGGCCGGCCGATGCGACCGCCGATCATGCCCGGCTGGGACGGCTACGACGTGCCGGCGCACGTGCGGCGCGACTTCGACGTGCCCGTGCTCGTCGACAACGACGTCAACATCATGGCTCTCGGCGAGCACGCCATGGCCCACCCCGACGTGGAGCACCTGCTCTTCGTCAAGGTCGCCACCGGCATCGGTGCCGGCATCATCAGCGGCGGCCGGCTGCACCGCGGTGCCGTCGGGGCCGCCGGCGACCTCGGCCACGTCGCCGCCCCGCACGCGCCCGACGTGCTCTGCTCGTGCGGCAACGTCGGCTGCCTCGAGGCCGTGGCGAGCGGCCCCGCGATCTCCAAGGCGCTCAAGGAGATCGACATCGTCGCCGAGTCCAACAGCGACATCGTCGACCTCGTCCGCGGCGGCAACATCCCGGCCGCCCTCGCAGTCCGACAGGCCGGCCGCACCATCGGCGAGGTGCTCGCGACCTGCGTGAGCCTGCTCAACCCGCAGGTCATCGTCATCGGCGGCTCACTGGTCCAGGCCGGCGAGAGCCTCATCGCCGGCGTGCGCGAGGTCGTCTACGGCCGCTCGCTCCCCCTCGCGACCGGAGTGCTGCAGATCGTCCCCGCCACGACGGGCGTGCAGGCGGGTGTCATCGGCGCCGCGACGATGGTCATCCAGCACGCCCTCACCGCCGACCGCGTCGACCTCGCGATCGCCCAGTCCGCGAGCTGAGCTGAGTCTTTGGCTCGCTCCGCTCGCGGGCCCGGCGCTCCGCTGCGTCCCGCCTTCCCTCCTCGGCTGGCTCGCTGCGCTCGCTTCGCTCGTCGGTGCAGGCGCGACGCGCGCCGGACCTGCCTCTGGGGTGCTCCGCCACCACAATGGGGCACATGACCGATCACCGGCCCGTGGACACCTGGCTCACCGACATGGACGGCGTCCTCGTCCACGAGGAGGACGCGATCCCCGGCGCCTCCGAGTTCATCGAGGCGCTCAAGGCCTCCGGCAAGCGCTTCCTGGTGCTTACCAACAACTCGATCTTCACGCCGCGCGACCTGCGCGCCCGCCTGCTGTCGAGCGGCATCGACGTGCCGGAGGAGTCGATCTGGACCTCCGCCCTCGCGACGGCGCAGTTCCTCGCCGACCAGCGACCCGGCGGCACGGCATACGTCGTCGGCGAGGCCGGCCTGGTGACGGCAATGCACGACGTCGGCTACGTCATGACCGACCGCAACCCGGACTACGTCGTGCTCGGCGAGACGCGCACCTACTCGTTCGAGTCCATCACGCGCGCGATCCGCTTGATCGACAACGGCGCCCGCTTCATCGCGACCAACCCCGACCCGAGCGGCCCCAGCCCCGCAGGGCTGCTGCCCGCCACGGGCTCGGTCGCGGCGCTCATCAGCACCGCCACCGGCCGCCAGCCGTACTACATCGGCAAGCCCAACCCACTCATGATGCGCAGCGCCCTCAACCGCCTCGACGCGCACTCCGAGACGACGATCATGGTCGGGGACCGCATGGACACCGACATCATCTCGGGGCTCGAGGCCGGCCTGCGCAGCGTGCTCGTGCTCACGGGCTCGACGTCACGCGCCCAGATCGAGCACTTCCCCTACCGGCCCACCCGGGTCGTGGACTCCGTCGCGGACCTCGTCCGCTTCGTCGGCCACGAACCCGGGGGCGCCGAATGAGGCGCGGGTAGGGCGGCTCAGGGCAGGTAGTACGTCGGGTTCGGCAGCTTGACCGCACGGTCGGCGCTGCCGCCGATGAGGTCGCTGAACTGGTCGCCGAAGTTCGCGACGACGTCGTAGCCGAGGTCCTGCTCGATGTGCGCGCGGGTCGTCGACTTGTACTCGATCGTCGTGCACGTCGGGTAGGCCTTGCAGTGGCCCTGCATGTAGGACGGCGGCGTCTCGGAGCTCTTCCACTTGGTGAAGTAGAGGTCGCTCGTGAACTGCGGGTAGCCCTGCTCGTGGAGGTTCGCGAGCGTGGCCGCCTTCTGTCCGGTGTTGCGACCCGTCAGGCCGATGACGGTGCAGCCGGAGTCGGCGACCGCCTTGACGAGGGACGGCATCCCGGGCGTCGCCGGGAAGAGCTTGTTCTGCACCCAGTAGTCCTGGCGGGTCGGGTTGAAGACGAACTTCATGTCCGCGACCTCCATGTCGTAGGTCCACAGGGTCGTGTCGTCGGCGTCGAAGACGACGGCCGGCTTCGTGCCCTTGCGCACCCCCTGGCGGCACTCGCTCTCGAGACGCTGCGTGTTGCGCTGCTCGAGCGCGGCGAGCTCGGAGATGTACGGCGAGGAGGTGCGGTTGGCGAGGCCGGTGCCCGGGTCGCCGTAGTAGGTGGCGATCGTCTTCTTCACCGAGTCGATGTTGGGGATGCCCTCACCGCTCTCGGTGCGACCGCTCGAGCCGTCGGGCGCCATCGTGAACTCCGTGCGCGGCGCGAGCTCCGGCTCGTCGAGCCCCGGGAGGTTCGGCGACGGCAGGTAGTACGTCGGGTTGGGCAGCTTGACCGACGCGTCGGCGTAGCCGCCCTGCAGGTCGCTCCACTGGTCGCCGACGTTGAGCACGATGTCGTAGCCGAGGTCCTGCTCGATGTGCTTGCGGGTGCCGGCCTTGTACTCGACGGTCGTGCACTTCGCAGTGGCGCACGTGATGTACGCGGGAGGCGTCGATCCCGCCCACTTCGTGAAGTAGGTGTCGGGCGTGAAGGCGTTGTAGCCGACGTCCTTGAGGTTGCCGATCGTCGCGTCCTTCTGGGCTGCGCCGCGGCCGGTGAGGCCGAAGACGGTGAAGCCCATCGCCTGGGCGTCGTTGACGAGCGAGACCATCGACGGCGTGGCGGGGAAGAGCTTGTTCTGGACCCAGTAGTCCTGGCGCACGGGGTCGAAGACGAACTTCATGTCCGCGACCTCCATGTCGTAGGTCCACAGCGTCGTGTCGTCGGCGTCGAAGACGATGGCCGGCTTCTTGCCCATCGCGGCAGCGGCGTCGTACTTCGCCTGCAGACCGGCGCGTATGCCGCCGGTGATGTGCTGCATCTCGGTGATGTAGGGCGAGGCCGTGCGGTTGGCGAGGCCGGTGCCGGGGTCGCCGTAGTAGGTGGCGATGGTCTTCTTCACCGAGTCGATGTTGGGGATGCCGGCACCCCCCTCGGTGGCACCGCTCGAGCCGTCGGGCGCCATGACGAACTCGGTGCGCGGGGTCAGGGTCTGGTCGTGACGGCCGCCGGAGTCTCCGTGGGCCAGGGCCGGTGCGGCGCTGCCGACGACGAGCGAGCCGACGATCGAGCCGGCTGCTGCGAGGACGAGGCCCGCGGTGCGGGGGGTGGGACGCCTCATGGGTCACCTCAGGGTGTTCGGTGCGGGGTGGGCCGCTCGACCGTAGTGCGGCGGACCACCGCGTGGGGGCTTCCGGCAGGGCGGAGTTCCCGTTCCCATGCAACCGGCATGGTTCTCACAGACTTCACTCAGGAACGGCGCCCGAAGAGCCGGGTCCACCATGACGCGCCGCCCTGGCGGGCTGCGGCAGCTGCCGCCTCCCGCTCATCGCGCGCCCGGCGCTGCTGCTCCTCGCGCTCCTCACGCAGCGGCCGCCAGCGCGCCACCATCTCGTCGACGTCGAGCGTCTTGGCGAGCAGCGGCGGCAGGTTGCCCACGGCGGGACGCCGCCGGTCGGCGAGCACCCGCTTGTTGTAGTCCTCGATGATCTCGCGCACCTGCGCCTCGGTGCGCACGTCGACGAGCGACTCCGGATAGCCGGCAGCCTCCTTGCGCAGCGCCAGGGGTCCCGGCAGCGCACCCCCGAGGTCGAGGTTCTCGCGCTCGGCGAACCGCTTGAGCCACCAGTCCGGGTCGCCGGCGTCGCTGAGGTCGAGCGGCTTGCCTGCGCCCGGCAGGTTGTCGAAGTCGCCACGCTCCTGGGCCTCGCGGATCTGCTTCTCCACGGGGCTCTCCCAGTACGGCTGGCCGGCCATGCCCCAACGCTAACCGACGGGCCCGTGCTCCCGGCGTTCGCGGCGGTGGGTCACGACGGCGATGACGACGCAGACGACGAGGCCGACGAGCAGCAGCACCGGCGCGGCGAACATGCCGAATAGGACCACGGCGTCGGCCGGGGCCAACGAGCATCCGAACCCGATGCCCTCGCACCCTCCGCCCGGGACGTCGGTCGGCAGCAAGTAGTGCATGGCCACCACGAGCAGCAGGGGCAGCCCCCACAGCAGACCGAGCGCGACGGCATACGGGCGGATGGGGTGCCGGCTCATCGACCCACCATCGGCCGCGTCACCGGCAGGCGGCAACGGCACGCGTACTCAGCGCGGGTCACAGCTCTTTGCGGAAGTGCACGTCGGCGGCGTCGGGGGTGGGCACGCCCTCCCAGCGGAAGATCTCGCGATAGCCCTGCTTCTCGTAGAAGCCCGGCGCCTGGAAGGTGAAGGACGTGACGAACACGTGGGTGCACCCCCGCGCGTGGGCCTCGTCCTCGAACTCGGCGAGCAGTCGCTCCCCCAGCCCCAGGCCACGGGTGTCCTCGCGGACCCACGTCATGCCGATCCCGGCCGCGACACCCCACGTCCAGCCGCTGACGCCGGCGGCGAGCCGCCCGTCGGAGCCGGTGAGTCGCACGGTCAGCTCGCGGGCGGCCGGAGTGCCGGCGGTCGCGGCGGCGTTGACGACGTCGAGCTCGTCGGAGAGCCGCTGGTCGAGCTCGGCGTCGGCCTCGCCGACCACCGAGGAGTACGCGTCCGGCTGGGTCGAGGTCATGACGCGCGATCCTGCCACGATCCCCTCAGAGGCGGCCGATGACCTCGTCGAGCATCGCCTCGGTGAGCTTGCCGGTGAAGGTGTTCTGCTGGCTCACGTGGTAGCTGCCGACGAGCCGCACGGGCCGGCCGGACCCGGTGACGAGCAGCGCCTCCGCGCCATGACCGAACCGCGGCTTGGGCACCGGCACCGCCCAGCCCCGACGGCGGGCCGCGCCGAGCGCCGCGTCCCACCCGATCGACCCGAGCGCGAGCATCGAGCGCAGCCGCGGCTCCGACAGCTCGAGGTCGCGGTCGAGCCAGGGCGCACACGTCGCCTTCTCCTCGGTCGTCGGCTTGTTCGCCGGGGGCGCACAGCGGACGGTCGCGACGATGCGCAGGCCGGTCAGCGTCAGCCCGTCACCCGACGACACCGACGTCGGCTGGCTCGCGTAGCCGGCTCGGTGCAGGGCGGCATACAGCCAGTCGCCCGAGCGGTCGCCGGTGAACATCCGCCCGGTCCGGTTGGTGCCGTTGGCCGCCGGGGCGAGCCCGACGACGAGCACCTCGGCGTCCGGGTCGCCGAACGACGGGCCCGGGCGTCCCCAGTACGGCTGGTCGGCGAACGCGGCCCGGCGGCCGCTCACGGCGACCGACTCGCGCCACGCGACCAGGCGGGGGCAGGCGCGGCACACGCTGACCCGGGCATCCAGCTCGCGTATGCCGTCCGCCTGCCTCGCGAGGCGACGCACCTGTGCCGCGGTGGTCGCGACGGGCGTGTCGGCGGTCGCCGGGTCACCCGGCCAGCCGGTGCCCGGCGGCACGGGTGAGCGGAAGAGCCCACCCGTCACCGGGTGCTGTGCCGGGTTCGGCATGTCGGCGCTCATGCGCCAACGGTAGGCGTCCCAACGTTCGTCAGGGCTCGTCAGGGCTCGAGAGGGCCCGTCAGGGCTTCGTCTTGATGGGCGTGCCCTTCGGGTCGAGCACCCACCACACGCCCTGCACGGCCTGCCCGCTCACGTCGCCGGCCTTGGCGTCCTTGAACCAGTAGTAGAGCGGCCACCCGTCGAGGGTGAGCTGCTTCTTGCCGTCGGGGCTGTCGATCGAGGCGACCGTGCCCGTCACGCCGGTCAGCTTCGGAGCCGACGCGCCCATGAAGGCCGGTGGCCACGCCGTGAGGCACTTGCCCTCGCAGGCGCTCTTCGTCGTGCCCTTGGTGTCCTTGTCGAACATGTAGAGGGTCATGCCCTCGCCGTCGGTGACGATGGTGCCGAGCGACGAGCTGGCGGTCTTGAGCTCGGTGACGTCGGGGTGGGCCGCGGCCGCCGGTGCGCTGGACGACGACGAGGACGACGAGGACGACGTCGACGCCGCAGCCGGGGACGACGCCGCGGGGGTGGACGCGTCGGGTGTCGACGAGCCGCAGGCTGCCGAGAGAAGAAGAACCGTGCCGGCGACAGCCGCGGTGCTGAAGGATCGGGCTCGCATCATGTTGACCTCCTCGAAGGGGACGCCGGACGTGACGTCCGAACGCGAAAACGCCTGTTCTCGTGAGACGGTTCACACAGGGGCCACACGAGGCCACGTGAACGGTTCACGGCGTCCGGGCGTCCTTGACTGAGGCAGGCGACAGACCCGTGGGCGCTGCGAGAGGAGGTGGGGTGACGTGCCGCTCGACGAGGACGCGGTGGCGGAGATCTACCGCGAGCACGGCCCCATGCTGCGCCGCGTCGTCTGGCGTGCGACGAACGACGCGAACCGGGTCGAGGACATCGTGCAGGAGGTGATCCTGCGGGTGTGGAAACAGGCGCCGGAGGCCGACAACCTCCGCGCGTACCTCATCACCACCGCCCGGCACCTCATCGTCGACCAGCACCGTGCCGCGGGCCGGCGCCCGCAGGAGGCGACCCTCACCGAGATCGCCGAGCGCGACTCCGCTCTCGACCAGGCGCTCGACCAGGTGCTCGTCGAGGAGGCCCTCGGCCGGCTCCAGGACAACCACCGCGACGTCGTACGGTGCCTGTACTACCAACGACTGTCCGTCGCCGAGGCGTCGCTCCGGCTCGGCGTGCCGGAGGGCACCGTCAAGTCCCGCGCCTACTACGCCGTGCGCAACCTGCGCGTCATCCTCGACGAGATGGGAGTGACGAGATGACCACCGGACCAGACGACCTGCACGTGCTGCTCGGCGCGTACGTGCTCGGTGGCCTGTCCGACGACGACCACCGCGCCTACAGCGAGCACCTGCGCACGTGCACCCAGTGCCAGGCCGAGCTCGGCCAGGTCTCCGGCCTGCCGCGCCTGCTCGACCTCGCGGGGCCCGAGGGTGGCCTGCACCTCGTCGCACCACCGCCGGGAGCACCGATCCCGCTCATGAAGGAGCCCGACGACGAACGCGTGTCGAGCCTGCTCACCGAGGTCGGCCGGCGCCGTCGCCGGCGCCGCACCCTCGCCTCGGTGCTGGGTGCGGCTGCTGCGGTCGCCCTCTTCGCCGGCGGCGCCTGGCTCGGACCCTCGCTGCTGCAGGCCACGACGCCCGAACCTCCGACGACGCACGTCACCGCCTCGGCGCCCGGCAGCGCGGCCTCGGTCGACGTCGCCCTCGTGACCCGCGGCTGGGGCACCCAGCTCGACCTCGAGTGCTCTGGTCTGCCCACCGACAGCCCCCTCACCCTGTGGGTCGTCGACAACTACGGCAAGGAGTACGCCGCCGCCTCCTGGCGCGCGGGCGGCTCGGGCTACACGAAGCTCACCGGCTCGACGTCGGTGCCCACCTACGAGATCAAGTCGGTCGAGGTGCGCACGAGCATGGGCAAGGTCGTGGCGTCGGCGCGCACGTGACGGCACCCGCCGGCGCCAACGGCATACGGCGGCATACGGCGGCGCGCTGAGGGCCCGGGTCGCGACTGATCAGGTCTGCGAATCCGGGCCCTGGTGGCGGTTAACGTACCTCAACGGGCCAGCCGCCCAAGCGTCTCGGGCTGGTGCGGGGCCTCCCCCGAGTTCCCCCCTCTGGCCCCGCACCCATCCCCTGTCAGACAGAGACGTGGGCGCGGGGGTTGATACACGCGCAACGGCGCAAACCGGTCAGAGGGCGGCGGGCAGCTTCGTGCTCGGCGGCGTCACCGAGACCTTGCGTCCGTCGAAGGTGACCTCGCTGAGCCACATCGTGCGTCCGGGCACGTCCGAGCCGATCGAGGCGGGGTCCCACGCGTGGTAGACCATGATCACCCGGCCGTCCTTCTCCAGCAGTGCGCAGTGGCCCGGGCCGGCGGCGACGTCGGTGCTCGTGAGCACCGGCTCGGGGTCCTTGGTGAACGGCCCGGTGGGCGACGACGCGGTGGCGTGCCCGACGGCGTACTTGTCGCTGCCGTAGTCGTTGGCCGAGTAGAAGAGGTGGAAGACGCCGTCGCGCTCCCACATGAAGGGCGCCTCGACGAGGTTGCCCTCCCACGGAAGGTCTTGTCGGATCAGACGTTTCGGCTGGCCCTCGAGCTTCAGCCCGTCGGCCGACAGACGCTGGACCGAGATCCACGTGTCCATGCCGACGGCGTTGCCGTCGTTCTTCCAGTAGAGGTATGCCGTGCCGTCCTCGGCGACGAAGGGCGACGCGTCGATCGAGCCGCCCTGGTCCTTCTCGCAGACGACCGGGCCCGGGTTGGTGTCGCGGTAGGGGCCCTCGGGGTCGTCGGCGACGGCGACACCGATGCACTGGATGGCGGGGTCGGGCGCCATCGTCGTGTAGTAGAGGACCCAGCGCCTGCCGAACCGGTGCGCCTCAGGTGCCCACACCTTGCCCTTCGTCGTCCAGCCGGGCAGCTGCGGCAGGGCGTCGGCGCCCTGGGTCCACGTGACGAGGTCGTCGGAGGTGAGGGTCTGGACGTTCATCCCGTTGCCGTTCGTGGCGATGGCCACCCAGCCGTCACCGTCGGGCAGGATCTGCGGGTCGGGGAAGCTGCTCGGCCAGACGGGGTTCGTCGCTGTGCCCGTCGCGCTGCTGGCAGGTGTGGTCACGGTGTCTCCGGTGGTGGTGGTCTGGGGTGCGCCGCCCCCGCAGCCGCCGAGGAGGGCGGCGGCAAGGGCGGCAGCGAGGGTGACGGCCGCGGCGGACGTGGTCGCGGTGCGGGGCCTGGTGCGTCTCATCCTGCTCCGGGGTCGCTGGGCCAGGTCGACGCGTAGAAGCGCAGGTGGTCGACGTGCGCGGTGACGGCGGGCGAGGCGCCGCCGTGTGCGACGAGGCCGATGCGCGGTGACGTGCCGGGCCGGAAGGTCCACGTCGCGCCCCACGTCCACGTGACGCCGTCGCGGCTCGTGCCGGCGCGGTAGAGGTGCTCGCCGGAGGCCGTGCGGTGGTGCGCGAGCCGGAGCCACAGCGTCGGGGCGGAGGTGCCCACGATGGCGCCGCCGTAGCTCGTCGGGCCGTCGGGGTTCGCCGGGTCGGCGGCGGTCTCACGGCCGTACTCGGTCTGGCGGGTGTTCCAGATCGCGACGTTGGAGAGGCGCGCGAAGTCGTCGTCGTCCTGGTACGCCACGATGCCGACCTGCTGGTAGTTGCGCACCGTGTCGGTGCCGAGGTCGAGGCGGGTCTTCGCCTCGGCGATCCAGTCGCCGTCGCCGGGGGTGTCATGGAGCAGCACCCCGGCGTCGTTGCCGCCGCCGACGAGGTCCTTGCCCTCGACGGGCCAGTTGAGGCTGCCGCCCGAGACGGTCGCTGCGGGGTTGCGACGCACCCAGGTGAAGCCGGTGAGCGCCGGGTCGTCGAACTCCTCCGCCGAGAGGAGCGCGCCGGCCTGCGGCACCGGAGCGAGGGCCGTCGCGTCGCGCGCGGCCGGGTTGACGACGACGTTGTCGACCCGGGCCGCATTGCTGCTCAGGCGAACCGGGGCCGAACGGGGCTCGACGGCGCCGTCGACGTGCACGCGGGAGGTGACGGCGGCGAGGTCGCTCTCGGAGACCTCGGCCGTGAGTCCCTCGGCTGTCGCCTCGACGGTGAGGGTGCGCCACGCGCCGGGGGCGGCAGCGCGGAGTGCCGTCGTCGACGACCGCACCGTGCCCCCCTCGTCGACCTGGGCCGTGAGGCGGCGGCCGGCGGGGTCGAGGGTCACCTTGACCGCGGGGTCGCGACCGAGGAGCACGCGCAGCGGCGCGGTGCCCTGATGGTCGAGCCGCACGTGCAGTGCCCCGGCCGGGGCCGCCTCGACCGTGGAGGCGGTGCCGCGGATGGCGGCCGTGGCGCCTCCGACCGGGTCGGTCGGGCCGGCGGCGAGCCCGTTGAAGCCGCCCGCTGCCGGGTCGGTCGGCGTGATGCCCAGCGCCGAGTCGAGCGACGGGGCGGGCTGGGGCGTGTCGGACGGACCGTGGCCGGCGCGGGTGCGGGGCCAGCCGTCCACCCAGTCGAGGCGGTCGAGGAGCATGGGCCGACGGTTGATGCCGAACGGTGCGGTCAGCCAGGGCCGGTTGCGGTCGATGGCGTGGTAGGCGATGAAGTCGCGACCCTCGGAGTCGGTGACGACGGCGTGGTGGCCGGCGCCCACGAAGCGGTTGCCGTTCTGCGTCAGCACGATGGTGCCGCCGACGCGGGACGTGAGCAGCGACGTCCCCTCCGCGTCGACGAAGGGGCCGAGGGGTGAGCGGGAGCGGCCGGCGAAGACGGAGTAGCCGGTCGTCGGACCCGCGCAGCAGTTGGCCGCCGATCCCATGAGGTAGTACCAGTCGCCGCGCCGCACGACGAACGAGCCCTCGTAGCGGTTGTCGATGGCGACCTGGGTGGCGGGGCCGACCGGGGTGAGCCCGTCGGCCGACATCTTCGTGGCCCACAGGCCGCCGAAGTAGCTGCCGTAGTAGAGGTAGCGCTGGCCGTCGACGTCGGTGAAGCCGGCCGGGTCGAAGGTCCAGAGGAACCCGCCACCCGGCGCCGGCCGCGGTGGGACGGCCGGCGCGGGGGCGGGAGTCCACGGACCCGATGGCGTCGGGGCGGTCGCTGCGCCGATCGCGGAGTCGTCGCCGGGGTTGAGCGTCGTGTCCGTCACGGTGAAGTAGAGGACGTACCTGCCTGCGACGTAACGGATGTCGGGCGCCCAGAGGCCGGCCGTCGCGGTGGCCCACGCCGGCCGGTTGGCCGACGTGAAGACCGTGCCGAGGTACTCCCAGCTCGACCAGTCCTTCGTGCGCGCGATGTGCATGGCACCGGGGGCGTCGCCGGCCCTGAGCGGGTCGGACGTGGCGTACGCGTACCACCAGCCGTCCCGTCCACGGATGACCGACGGGTCGGCGAAGGTGTCGGAGAACGAGTCGGAGACGGCGTTCTCGTATGCCGTGTCGCGGGCCTCCGCCGCCACCGATCCGGTGGCGGGTGCCACGCTCACGATGCCGACGGTGACGAGCGCTGCTGCGGCGCAGGCTATCCCGCGCGTGAAGGTCGTGCGGGACAGACGTGCCACGGTGGCCTCCTCAGCCCTTGACGCCGCTGCTCGCGACGCCCTCGATGACGTAGCGCTGCACGAAGACGTACAGAGCGATGGCGGGGATCGCGGCCAGCATCGCGCCGGCCATCACGACGGGGTAGTCGATGGTGTAGGCGCCCTGGAGACGGCTGAGCCCTGCAGGGAGCGTGAGCCGCTCGGGTGAGAACAGCACGTAGATGGGCCAGATGAAGTCGTTCCAGTTCGTCAGGAAGCTGAGCACACCGAGTGTCACCAGCGCGGGCCGGGCGTTCGGCAGCACGATGGACCACCAGGTGCGGAACGGGCCCGCCCCGTCGAGCCTGGCGCTCTCCTCGAGCTCCTTGGGCAGGCCGAGGAAGAACTGCCGCATGAAGAACACACCGAACGCACCGGCGGCTCCCGGCACGACGAGTGCCCAGATCTGGTCGAGCCAGCCGAGCTTGTCGAGGATGAGGAAGTTCGGCATGAGGAAGATGAAGCCGGGCACGAAGAGCGTCAGGATGATGACGGTGAAGATGACGTTCTTGCCCGGGAAGTCCATGCGCGCCAGGGCGTAGCCCGCGAGCGAGCAGACGAGCAGCACGAGCAGGGCGTACAGCGTCGCGGCAGCGAGCGAGTTGAGGAGCCAGCGCAGGACGGGGCTCGCGGCGTCCTGGAAGAACAGGACGTCGAAGGCGCGGAGCGACGGCTGGGTCGGGAAGTACGTCGGCGGCACCGTGCGCGACTCGCTCTGCGACTTGAAGGCGGTGAGCAGCACGAGCAGCAGCGGTCCGATGAAGATCAGGCTGAGCACGCCCATGCCGAGCCAGAAGAGGGGTCCGTTGCGGCGCTTCACGACTTCTTCTCCCTCAGCAGCCAGAAGTTGACGAGCGAGATGAGCGCGAGGAAGACGGCGAGCACGTAGCTCATCGCGGAGGCCTGGCCCATCCGGTACTGAGACAGTCCGAGGTCGGCGATCTCCATGATCGCCGTGCGCGTAGAGTCGCCCGGGCCGCCCTTGGTGATGAGGTAGCTCTGCCCGAACATGTTGGCGCTCGCGAGCACGGTCGTCACGATGATGAAGATGAGCACCGGCCGCAGACCGGGGAGGGTGATGTAGCGCAGCTTCTGCCAGCCGCTCGCACCGTCGATGTCGGCGGCCTCGTAGTGCTCGACCGGGATGTCGGCGAGGCCGGCGAGGTAGATGACGGCATTGAAGCCGATGGTCCACCAGACCGTGACTGCGGCCAGCGAGATCCACGCCCAGGGCTGCTCGGTCGTCCAGGCCGTGTCACCGGGCAGGCCGACGGCGCTGAGGAGGCCGTTGACCATGCCGAACGACGGGTCCAGCAGGTAGCGCCACATGAGCCCGATGACGGCAACGCCGAGCACGAAGGGCGCGAAGAACACGGCGCGGAAGAACGTGCGCCCCGGGAACTTGCGGTTGAGCAGGATCGCGAGCAGGAGAGGCAGCGTGACGAGGAACGGCACGCTGATCAGCACGAAGATGGCGGTGGCCTTCATGCCGTTCCAGAACGGCTGGAACTGAGGCGCCCCGCTGTCGAGCAGGTCGGTGTAGTTCTGGGCGCCGACGAACGGCTTGTTCGGCAGCAGGAAGTCCCAGTCGTGCAGGGAGATCCAGATGCCCAGGACGGCGGGCACGGCGACGAACGTGATGAAGAGGACGAGGAACGGGGCGAGGAAGAGGTAGGGAGTCCACCGCGAGCCGTGGATGCCGGACCGGGCTCCTCGGGAGCGCCGCCCACCCGGCGCGGGCGGCGCTCCCGAAGAGGGTCTGGTGGGCTGTGCCGTCGTCACAGCCATGACGTCAGCCGCCGTACTTCTTCGCGTTGGCCTCGAGGATCTTGGTGGCGCGTCCCGCAGCGTCGGAGAGCACCTTCTTGGGGTCCTGCCCGCCGAGGACGGCCTGGTTCAGGGCCTTCTCGAACTCGGGCATCGCGTCACCGATGCCGGCAACCGGCGGCGGGAAGTGCAGGTAGTCGATCTGGGTGGCCAGGGTCTCCTGGTCCTTGAGCGCCTTGAACTCGGCCGACTCGCGCACCGAGTTGCGGGCCGGCACTTGGCCGCCCTTGGCCCATTCGAGGCTCTTCTGGCTGATCCAGTTGAGGAAGACGCGCGCAGCGGTCTGCTTGTTCTGGTCGGGCGTGCGCGAGGTGGGCAGGATGAACTGGTGCGAGCCGGCCCAGGCCGCCTTGGTGCCACCGATGTTGGGCAGCGGCGCGACACCCCAGTCGAGCCCGGACTTCTCCTTGAGGGTGTTGATCGTCCAGATGCCGTTCCAGTTGAAGGCGGTCTTGCCGTTCTGGAGGGCGATGATGTCGGCGTCCTGGGCGATCTTGCCCTGCGAGTAGCCCTTGGTGACGAGGTCCTGGAACCAGGTGAGGGCCTTGACGCCCGGGTCGTCGGCCCAGAGGACCTGCTTGGCGTCGTCGGAGAAGAGGTTGCCGCCGAACTGCCAGATGAGCGACTGCACCGACATGCTGCCGGTGAAGGGGAAGGGCGTGGCCCAGTGCCCCTGGATGCCCTTGGACTTCAGCTGGTCCAGGGCGGCCATGTAGTCGTCGGCCGTCATCGGGGGCTTCTCGGGGTCGAGGCCGCCCTTCTCCATGACGGTCTTGTTGTAGAAGAAGCCGAGCGGGTGCACGTCGAGCGGGATGGAGTAGCGCTTGCCGTTGTAGATGCCGGCCTTCCACGGCACCGGGGCGAAGTCGCTCTCGCTGAGCTTGAGCGCCGAGGCGACGTCGTCGAGGGGCTGGATGACGTTGCGCGCTGCGTTCGTCGCGACCGAGTCGACGTGCATGATGCCGATGTCGGGGCCCTTGCCCGCGGTGACGGCGGCGGGCAGCTTCGCGTAGTAGTCGGCCCACTGCATCGTGTTCATGCTGACCGCGATGTTCGGGTGCTCGGAGTTGAACTGGTCGACGAGGCGCTTCATGAACGGGCCGTCGCCGCCGGTGAAGCCGTTCCAGAACTGGAGCGCGACCTTGGGGCCGGAGTAGCCCGTCGCGCCACCACCGGCGGAGACGGCGGGAGCCTGGCCGGGCACGCCGCTGGAGCCGGAGCCGCAGGCGGCCAGGCCGGCGAGACCGGCGAGGCCGAAGGCGCCGGAGAGGATCGTGCGGCGCGAGACGGGGGTGGGGGACAGGGGGTTGCGGGGCTGGGTGTTCGTCATCGAACGGTCCCTTCAGTGAGTCGGATGCAGTGCCAAGAGGTGGGCGGCAGGGTTGCGGTGAGGGTGGGCCCGTCTACCGACGCGTCCCCCGGACGCGGCGTCACACGGTCGGGTTGTGCCTCGGTGTTGGTCGCCGAGGTGTCGTCGTCGTGCAGCGCGAGGTGCTCCACGAGGGTGTATGCCGTCGGGCCGGCGCCCACGGCGTGCGCGACGTCGAGCACGAGCTCGGCCGCCTCGGTGCGGCTGCGGTTGACCACGAAGACGGCGAGGTCGCCGGTGTCGGGGTCGTGGGTGGCCGTGACGACGACCTGGTCGACGGGGCCGTAGGCCGACGTGTCGATCGTGTCGCAGACGACGGCGGGGCGCAGCACGGTGCCGCGGGCGTGCTGGGCGGTCAGGGCGAAGGGGTGGAAGATCGTCTGTCGCCAGGCGCCACCCCCGGGGCGCGTGGCGATGGGGGCGATGACGTTGACGAGCTGGGCCTGGCACGCCATCGCGACCCGGTCGGTGTGCTGGAGCAGGGTGATGAGCAGGCTCCCGACGACGACGGCGTCGGTGACGTCGTAGACGTCCTCGATGAGCTCGGGCGCCTCACGGATCTCGAGCGAGTTCTCGCCGTGGAAGCGCTCCTGGAACCAGACGTTCCACTCGTCGAACGAGACGGTGATCCGCTTGTCGGAGCCCTTGACCGCGGCCACGTGGTCGGCGGTGGCGACGACCGACTCGATGAAGCGGTGCATGTCCTCGCCGCTGGCGAGGAAGGAGTCGACGTCGCCGTCGACGGGCTCGTAGTACGCGTGCGCCGAGATGTGGTCGACGAGGTCGAAGCATCGTTCGAGCACGACGCGCTCCCACGTGCCGAAGGTGGGCATGCCGCGGTTCGACGAGCCGCAGGCGACGAGCTCGAGGCCGGGGTCGATGCGGCGCATGGCCCGCGCGGTCTCCTCGGCGACGCGGGCGTACTCCTCGGCGGTCTTGTGGCCCATCTGCCACGGACCGTCCATCTCGTTGCCGAGGCACCACACGCGTACGTCGTGCGGCTCGTGGTGCCCGTGCTTGGCGCGGAGGTCGGGCCACGACGTGCCGGTCTCGGCGTTGCAGTAGAGCAGCAGGTCGATGGCCTCCTGCACGCCGCGGGTGCCGAGGTTGACGGCCATCATCGGCTCGACGCCGACGCGGCGGGCCCAGTCGACGAAGTCGTCGGTGCCGACCTGGTTGGTCTCGACCGACCGCCAGGCGAGGTCGAGCTGCGTGGGGCGGTCGGCCTTGGGGCCGACGCCGTCCTCCCAGCGGTAGTTCGACACGAAGTTGCCGCCCGGGTAGCGGACGGTGGTCACGCCGAGCTCGCGCACCAGGGCGGCGACGTCCGAGCGGAAGCCCAGCTCGTCGGCCTCGGCATGACCGGGCTCGTAGATGCCGGTGTAGACGCACCGGCCCATGTGCTCGACGAAGGACCCGAAGGTCCTCGGCCGCACCGGCCCCACCGTGAAGGCGGGGTCCAGCCGCACTGTCGCTCGTGCCATCCGGTCCTCCTTGACCGTCGGAGTGGGCAGACCCTTTGTTGCAACGGTTACCCACTTGCGTGTGGCCTGAAAATTACAACGGTTACCGAAACCTGTCCAGAGGTGTTCCGAACTGGTTCGAAGATGGCTCGGACCGTCCGTTGCGGGCGCTAGCCTGTTCCTCGGTCGGGCTTTCCCGGCCGGATCGTCGAGCGTCGACGGCGAGTGTCGAACAGGAGGCACGGGTGGCCGCACGGCTTCGTGACGTCGCAGAACGCGCCGGCGTCTCCGTCAAGACCGCCTCGAACGTGCTCAACAACCACCCGCACGTCAAGGCGAGCACGCGCGAGCGGGTCGAGGCCGCCATGGCCGAGCTGCACTACCGGCCCAACCTCTCCGCGCGCAGCCTCAAGCACGGCCGCGCGGGCTTCCTCGCCCTCGCCGTCCCCGCCATGGACTCCCCCTACTTCGCCGAGCTCGCCGCGCGCATCACCGAGGAGGCGGCCGCCCTGGGCTTCATCGTCCTGCTCGACGTCACCGGCGGCGACGCCGACGCCGAGCGGGTCGTGCTCGAGGGGATGCGCTCGCACGTCATCGACGGCGTCATCTTCTCGCCCCTGGCCCTCTCGGCCGACGAGATCAGCCGGCGGGCCGACAGCCTGCCCATGGTGCTCCTCGGCGAGCGGCCCGTCCCCACCGGCTTCGACCACATCGCCGTCGACTCGGTCGCGGCAGCGCGTGCCGCGACGGAACACCTTGTCTCCCAAGGCCGCCGGCGCATCGCCGCCATCGGCCGCGAGACGGTGAAGGGCACCGCCTCCGAGCGTCTGCGCGGCTACCGGCAGGCCCTGCGCGCCGCCGACCTCCCCTACGACAAGGGCCTCGTCCTCGAGGTGCCGCACTTCGAGCGCGCCGACGGGCACGCCGCCATGCGCCACCTGCTCGAGCTGCCCGAGCCGCCCGACGCGGTCTTCTGCTTCAACGACCTCATGGCGATCGGGGCGCTACGGGCCTGCGTCGAGGCCGGGGTGCCGGTGCCCGACGACATCGCGGTCGTGGGCTTCGACGACATCGCCGAGACCCGCTACTCCAACCCCACCGTCACGACGATCTCCCCGGACCTGACCGGTTTGGCCCGGTCAGCGCTCGAGATGCTCACGCGTCGCATCGACGGCTACACCGGCCCCGCCGAGGAGATCTCCGTCGCGTGGACCCTCGAGGCCCGCGAGACCACCCTCGGCGTGCCCCAGCGGCGCCGCAGCAGGCCGAGCGCCTGACCGACGCGCCCTAGCCGCGACGGCGCGCGCGCACCACGACGTCGTGCAGGGTCGTCCCGCGCGCGGTGGGCCTCGTGTGCTCCGCGGCGGTCTGCACGTCCCACTCGGCGGGGTCGAGCCGCGCCGTGATGTCCACGAGCGTCACCGTGGTGTGCTCGGGCGGGTCGTCGGAGGCCGTGCCGCCGTGGTCGTCGCCTGCGCCGCTCTGGCTGTGGTCGTGACTGTGGCCGTGCGCGTGGCCGTGCGTGCCACCGTGAGCGTCGCCCCGGTGCAGGTGGCCGACGATCAGCAGCGAGCCCTCGGGCGCGACCCACCCGGCGATGCGGTCGTAGAAGTCGAGCTGCGGGATCGTCGGGTGCGCGTAGTGCGTGGTCACGAGGTCGTACTGCCGGTCGGGCGCCCACGTAGTGAGGTCCGCCTCGACCCACTCGACCGCCGTGCCGCTCCCGTCGCCGCCCTCCTCGAGCGCCGCCGCCCGCTCCAGCGCCTCGCGCGAGATGTCGACCGCCGTGACCTCCCATCCGTGCCCGGCGAGCCACCGCGCCTCACCGCCCTCGCCGCAGCCGGCGTCGAGCGCCGCCCCCGGCGTCAGGCCACCGACCTCGCGGACGAGGTGCGGGTTCGGCGCGAACGCCTCACCGGGGCTCCCCTGCCAGTGCTGCTGCCAGTACGCCTTGTCGAACTCACTGCCGTCGGTGCCACTGCTCTTGTCGGTGCTGCTGTCGGTGCTGCAGTCGGCGTCGCCGCTCATGGCGCCACCCCGACGAGGTATGCCGTGAGCTCCCGCGGGCGCGACAGCGCGGCCAGGTGGCCGCCGGGGCCGAGCGCGTACGTGGTCACCCGCCCCACGCTAGCCCTCACCGGCACTCTCGACGGCACTCTCGACGGCACTCTCGACGGCACTCTCGACTAGGCGCCGGACGCGTGCGAAGGTGGCCGCATGGCCGACGACGTCTCCATCCAGCACCACATCAAGTCGCTCATCGACGAGGAGCACCAGCTGCGCTCGGCGCTGCAGGCGGGCTCGATCAGCGTCGACGAGGAGCACGCCCGGCTGCGCAGCCTCGAGGTCGAGCTCGACCAGTGCTGGGACCTGCTGCGCCAGCGTCGCGCCAAGCGGGAGTTCGGCGACGACCCCGACACCGCCGAGGTGCGGTCCGAGCGCACCGTCGAGGGCTACACCGGCTGACGCACGCGCGCTCCCCGGATCGGCGCAGGAACGACGAGGCCCCGGTCGCGGTGGGTAGCGGCCGGGGCTCGCCGGGCACTCGGGTGAGAGGGGGTCACACCCTGGGGGATGAGTGCCTGTCTCGGGCCCTCCGTCGTCGGTGGTGGACGAGTCGGGCGGGCGCCTCTGGTGCTCGTCTCAGATGGTCAGGCCGTGGCCGAACGGGAGCAGCGGGTCGTCGTAGCCGGGCACGTCCTCGCCGTGGGCCCGCACCTGGTCCATCGACCGCGGCAGGTCGAACGGGAGCCGGCCGACCGGCGCGATGGTGCCCGTGATGGCGTCGAGCAGCGCGTCGTCGCAGCTGCCGTAGCTGCCGACGACGGCCGACGCGATGCGCAGCAGCGGGGTGACGACCGCGGGCCGGTCGAGCACGACGTCGACGACGAGGGGGCAGACCGCCGCGATGCGCTCGAGGCGCGCGATGAGCCCCGGCGGGAAGTCGAGCGAGCCCTGGTGGAACCACGACTCGAGGAAGAGGTCCGACCGCGGGTCGAAGGGCGCGGTGAGCCGCACGACCGCGACGTCCGCATCCTCGGGCCGCTCGACGAGCTTGCCGTGCTTGACGACCGCCTCCGGTGAGACGCGCTCCGCGTAGATGCGCAGGCCCTGCTCGAGCGGCAGCCGGGCACCCTCGTTGTGCAGCACGGTCACCGAGCGGGCCTGGGCGGCATACCCCTCGTCGCGGAAGTCCTGGCGACCGACCGTGTCGGCCGCGGCGTCCTCGTCGACGTAGGGGTCGTCGAAGAGCCCGAGCCGGAACTTCACGGCGAGGATGCGCCGGGCCGACTCGTCGATGCGCGCCTCGGTGACGCGCCCCTGCGCGACGAGGTCGAGCAGGAGGTCGACGCACTCCTCGCCGCCGAACTGGTCGGCACCGGCCTCGAGGATCAGCTCCATGCGGCCGTGCGGGTCGAGGTGCTCGACGCCCCACGCGCGGGCCGGCAGCACCTGGTCGCCGACGTGGTTGTCGTTGACGAGCTCCCAGTCGGTGACCACGACGCCGTCGTAGCCGAGCTTCTCGCGCAGCAGGCCCGTGACGACCTGCTTGTTGTAGCCGAAGCCGATCGGCTCGATCGGTTCGCCGTCGATCTCGAGGTCGATGGGCATCCCGTAGTAGGGCATGATCCCGGCCGTGCCCGCCTCGATGATCGGCGGGAAGGGCTTGAGGTGGTCGTCGAAGCGCCCACCGGGATAGACCTGCTCGCGGCCGTAGGGGAAGTGCGCGTCCTCACCGTCCTTCTGCGGGCCGCCGCCGGGGAAGTGCTTGCTCGTGCACGCGACGCTGCCCGGGCCGAGCGAATCCCGTTGGAAACCCTTGAGGTACGCGACACCGAGCTCGGTGACGAGGTCGGGGTCCTGGCCGAACGTGCCGGCCTGACGCGCCCAGCGCGGCTCCGTCGCGAGGTCGAGCGTCGGGTGCAGTGCCGCACGGATGCCGACCGCGACGTACTCTTGCCGCGCGACGTCGGCGAAACGGCATACGGCCTCGGTGTCGCGCAGCGCAGCCAGACCGAGCGGCTCGGGCCACTGGGAGAACGCCCCGGCCGAGAACGAGACCCCGACGTTCTCGATGAACGCGTGCCGGGGGTCGGTCGACACCGTCACGGGGATGCCGTGCGGCGTGCGCTCGGCGAGCGCCTGGAGCTGGTTGCTCCAGCGCGCCGCCATGCGCGGGTCGTCGAGCGCGTGGACGTTGAAGTGGCTCAGGTGCTTCTCGAGCACGACGGTGCTCGTCGGCGACTTGCTGATGTTGCCGGGGTGCTCGAGCAGCGAGCCGTCGGCGCCGGCCTCGATGACCGTCTGGAACATCAGGCCGACCTTCTCCTCGAGGGAGAGCCGGCCGAGCAGGTCCTCCACCCGCGACTCGACGTCGAGCCGGGGGTCCTCGTAGGGATCCATCCGGCCGTTGCCGTTGAGGTCGCGGTACTCCACTCCGTCGTCCGTGGTGCTGAGCTCGGGGCGCACGGGTGCCGCCTTTCGTCGGTGGGTCTGTCGTCCTGGCGTCGGGCCGGTCAGCCGACCGGGCTGGCGCCGAACTCCTCGATGCCGATGACCGGCTGGAGCGCGTTGCGGACGGCACGGGTCGAGAAGGCTCGTCGGATCACGTTGTCGCCCAGCACGTTTCCGGCGGCGCCCATGATCATCGCCTGGTCGAGCGACAGGTAGCGGCGCGCGACCGTGCCGGACTTCACCGCGATGGCGTCGAAGAAGCCACCGCGCCCGTAGGACTCGAAGTCGGCCTGGATGGCGGCGAGGTTCGCGAAGGCCTCACCGGGCTCGTGCTGCATGGCGAGGAACGACGCGTGCGGCGTGACGACGCCGTCGCCGTACGTCGGGTTGGGGTTGGTCGCCGCGCGGCAGTCGCCGAAACCGGGGTCGTAGTTGGTGCTCTCCTGGTCGGACATGTAGCCGGTGGGGTTGAGGCCGAGCGCGTCGACGCCGTACTCGCGGTAGCCGCCGGCTGGGTTGCTCGACGGGCTGAAGCCCCAGTAGCCGTAGCCGGCGTCGAGGAGGCCGTGCTCGCGCTGGGCCCGCACGTGCAGCACGTGGTTGCGGCCCCACGACCGCGGCGCCCAGGCGGCCTCGTCGACGAAGACGTCGGGCATGAGCTCCTCGAACATCGAGCCGCCCCAGCCGGGCACGATGTGCATGCCGCGGTAGGTGTAGGCGCCCTCGTAGACGTCGATGCCGTAGTACGTGCGGTTCTCGCCGACCGGCTGCATCTCGTGCCACGACCAGTCGCAGGTCGCCGGGAAGGTGCGCCACATCGCGAAGTACTGCTTGGGCGGGATCTGGCCGGTGATGATGCCGAGGTAGCTCGTGATGCGGGTCTCGGACACCGTCGTGTCGTAGTGGTGCGTCGTGAGCCAGACGGGGTCGCCGCCGATGTGGGTGCCCCGGTAGGTGCCGCCGGGGCGGCCGTCCTCGTACGGGTAGAAGCCGCCATGGATCAGGCCGCCGGTGCGCACCTGGTGGGCGGGGTCGCTGTTGTCGTTGTAGAACGCGTCCCAGCGCATGCGGTCGAAGATCCGCTTGGCCCAGGGACGGGCGGCGGCGTCGGCCTGCTGGACGACGAGGAGCGCGGCGCCGAGCCAGCCGTTGTCGACGCTCGAGCAGAAGGGCACGACCTTGTCGCCCGAGTCGGGCCACGTGTGCAGCGTCTTGGCGGTCGCCTCGTCGTACCAGTTGAAGTACATGCCGCTCGGCGTGTGGTGCTCCATGCCCTCGACGGTGCGCAGGGTGCGCACCAGTCGGGCCGAGGCCTCACCGCGCGTGATGATGCCGAGCTCGCGGGCGACGACCGTCGACCACAGGTAGCCGCCGATGTTCGTCGGCGAGGTGTAGCCCGACCGGTCGCCCGGGGCGAGCGACTCGGGGATGTTGTCGGCCGGGAGCCCGGTCTTGGGGTCGACCATCGCGACGAGGCTGCGCCACGTGTCGGCGGCCCACGTGTGCACGCGCCCCTTGTCGAGGGCGAGGCTGGGGGTGCGGCGTACGAAGGCTGGTGCGGTGGCGGCGCGCGCGCTCGGGCTGGGGGCGAGGGCGAAGGCGGCGACCGAGGCCGCCCCGCCCACGAGCAACGAACGGCGGCTCGGACGGGTGGTAGAGGTCTGCTTGGCGGGGAACTGCATGGGCGGTGCTCCGTTCAGTGGGTCGGACCGCTGGGGTCACTTGAGGCCGGTGGTGGCGATCCCCTCGATGAAGCGCTTCTGGAAGACGAGGAAGACCACGAGGATCGGGAGGATGACGACCGTGGCGCCGGCGAGCAGCAGGCCGTAGTTGGTGCTGTTCTGGCCCGTCGAGTAGAGGGCGAGCGCGACGGGAAGGGTGTACTTGTCCTCCGACTGCGCCACGACGAGCGGCCACAGGAAGTTGTTCCAGCTGCCGAGGAACGTCAGGATGCCGAGGGTCGCGAGCGCCGGCCCGCAGAGCGGCAGGATTATCTTCCAGAAGATCCGCAGCTCGCCCGCCCCGTCGACGCGGCCGGCGTCGAGCAGGTCCTTGGGCAGCCCGAGGATGAACTGCCGCATGAGGAAGACGCCGAACGGGCTGACGAGGAACGGCAGGAAGAGGCCGGGCAGCGAGTCGATGAGGCCGGCGTTCGCGACCAGCACGAAGAGCGGCACGAACGTGACGACGCCCGGGATCATCAGGGTCGTCATGACGGCGACGAAGATGAACCTCTTGCCCTTGAAGTCGAGCATCGCGAGCGCGTAGCCGAGCATGGAGCAGAACACGAGGTTGCCGATGGTCACGACGACCGCGACGATGATCGAGTTGGTGAAGAACTGGCCGAAGTTCAGCTTGTCGAACAGCTGCGTGTAGTTGTCGAGCGAGGCGCTCTCGGGCAGCCAGGTCGGGGGCACCTGCCGCAGCTCGCCCTCGTTCTTGAAGCTGCCGAGCACCATCCAGACGAACGGCGCGATGACGGCCACGAGGGCGACGGTGAGGATGACGTAGAGCCACCACTTGCCGCCCTGGCTCGAGCCGACCATGCCCAGGCTTGGCTTCGTGTCGCGGGTCTTGGAACCGGACGAGCTGGACCGACCGGGCTTGCCGACAGGACGTGGTGCGGTGTCGACGGACATGGTCAGGTCCTCTCTCGGAGCAGCCGGAACTGGAGCGCCGTGACGATCGCGATGACGACGAAGATGAGGTAGCTCATCGCCGAGGCGAGGCCGTAGTTGCCGAAGCCGAACTGCTGGTACGTGTAGTAGGACACCGTCATGGTGCTGTTGAGCGGACCGCCCTTGGTCATGACGAACGGCTCCTCGAAGACCTGGAGGTAGCCGATCGAGGTGGTCACCATGACGAAGAGCAGCGTCGGGCGCAGCAGCGGCAGCGTCACGTGGCGGAACCTCTTCCACGCGTTGGCGCCGTCGATGGCGGCGGCCTCGTGCAGCTCGGCCGGAACAGCCTGCAGCCCGGCGAGGAAGATGATCATCGCCGTGCCGAAGTTGCGCCACGCGGCCATGATGATGAGCGCCGGCATCGACCAGTTGGGGTCGCCGAGCCAGTTGGGCCCGCTGATGCCGAACCACCCGAGCACCGTGTTGAGCAGGCCGCCCGGGTCCTGCAGCAGGAAGCGCCACACGACGGCGACCGCGACGATCGAGGTGATGACCGGCATGTAGAAGCCGAGCCGGAAGATCGCACGGAACCGGGTGATGCCCTTGTCGAGCGCGAGGGCGGCGGCGAGCGCGATCACGAGCGTCAGCGGGACGCCGACGAGCACGAAGTACGCGGTGTTGGCGGCGGCCTTGCGGAAGATCGGGTCGGACAGCGCCTTGGTGAAGTTGTCGAAGCCGATGATGTTGACCGAGAACGGCTTTCGCAGGTCGCGCGC
This sequence comes from uncultured Terrabacter sp., assembly GCA_966081555.1. Classification (GTDB taxonomy): domain Bacteria; phylum Actinomycetota; class Actinomycetes; order Actinomycetales; family Dermatophilaceae; genus Terrabacter. The sequence continues at coordinate 139 of CBHRRQ010000009.1, read as the reverse complement.
CCTCGTGTCGGTGATGCTCATGAAGAGCGACTGGATCACCGGCCAGGCCGTGAAGGCGAGGAAGAGCAGGCAGAAGGGGATCGCGAGGATCCAGGCCGCCCGCCCCTCCCGGCCGGGGGGCGCGGGGGCCCCCCCCCCG
>CBHRRQ010000008.1:0-34507 GCA_966081555.1 uncultured Terrabacter sp. | reverse complement strand
CCGGGCCGGGAGATCCCGCACAGGCGATGTGCCCGGAGAGCCGGTGCACCCCCGAGCGTCTGGCGCAGATCAGCCGCAGCCTCGGACTGGACAAGCCGCTGGTCACGCAGTTCACCGACTACTTCCAGGGCCTGGTCGTCGGCCGTGACTTCGTCTACGCAGGCGACACGGTGCACTGCGGCGCCCCCTGCCTCGGGTTCTCGTTCGTCACCCGCCAGTCGGTCAACGACGAGCTCTTCTCGCGCTTCCCCAACACGGTCGTGCTGGCGCTGATGGCGGCGGTCATCTTCGTGACCGTCGGCGTCACGAGCGGCATCTTCGCCGCCACCCGACGCGGCACCCCGACCGACCGCGTCGTCGTCGGCGTCTCACAGGTCATGGGCGCCATCCCGTACTACGTGCTCGCGCTGCTCACGGCGCTCTACCCCGTGGTGCTCTGGGGCCTGCTGCCGCAGTACGCGCCGCTGTCGAGCGGCGTCGGACCGTACGTGGTGGGCATGGTCGCGCCCGCGCTCATCCTGGGCCTCGTCACCTCGTCCCAGTACACGCGCTACACCCGCAACTCGATGCTCGACACCCTGTCGATGGACTACATCCGCACCGCCCGGTCCAAGGGCATCACCGAGCGCACCGTGCTGTTCAAGCACGGCTTCCGCGCCGCGATGAGCCCGATCGCCACGATCCTGGGCCTCGACATGGCCGCCCTCCTCACCGGAACGCTCATCACCGAGCAGATCTTCGGCGTCGATGGCATCGGCCGGCGGACCATCACGGCCTTCCGGGCCCTCGACCTGCCCGTGATCATGGGTAGCGTGCTCATCGGCGCCACGGTCGTCGTCGTGATGAACCTCCTCGTCGACATCGCGTACTCCTTCATCGACCCGCGAGTGAGGCTCTCGTGACCGCGACCGTGAACACCATCTCGACCCAGACCGCCGAGGCACGTGACGCCGGCGACGTCGTGCTCGACGTCACCGACCTCTCCGTCGCCTTCCCGACCGAGGAGGGTGTGGTCCGGGCCGTCTCGAACCTGACCTACCAGGCCCGCCTCGGCCGCACGCTCGCAATCGTCGGCGAGTCGGGCTCGGGCAAGTCCGTCAGCAGCATGGCCGTGCTCGGCCTGCACAACCCGAAGCGCACCCAGATCACGGGAAGCATCAAGCTCGACGGCCTCGAGCTCGTCGGCGCGCCCGCCTCGACGTTCCAGAAGATCCGCAGCACCAAGGCGGCGATGGTCTTCCAGGATCCGCAGAGCTCGCTGCACCCGTTCCACAAGATCGGCAAGCAGATCGCGGAGGCGTACCAGGCGCACCACAAGGTCAGCAAGCAGATCGCCCACAAGCGTGCGGTGGAGATGCTCGACCTCGTCGGCATCCCCAACCCGCAGCGCCGGGCCAACCAGTACCCGCACGAGTTCTCCGGCGGCATGCGCCAGCGCGCCATGATCGCGCTGGGCCTGGTCAACAACCCGAAGCTGCTCATCGCCGACGAGCCCACCACGGCCCTCGACGTGACCGTCCAGGCGCAGATCCTCGACCTCGTCAACGACCTCCAGAAGGAGTTCGGCTCGGCGGTCATCCTCATCACGCACGACCTCGCCGTCGTCGCCGAGACCGCCGACGACATCCTCGTGATGTACGCCGGCCGCGGCGTCGAGAAGGGCAGCGCGAAGGAGGTGCTGGCGCAGCCGTCCATGCCCTACACGTACGGCCTGCTCCAGTCGCTGCCGTCGCACTCGGAGGACCTCGACGAGCTCAAGGCGATCCCGGGCGCGCCGCCCAGCCTGCTCAACCTGCCGTCGGGCTGCTCCTTCCACCCGCGCTGCGTCTTCAAGGACCAGGTGCCGGGCGACGCGTGCTTCACGACGCTGCCGGAGTGGCGGCCGACGCCGGGCCTGTCCAACCGTGAGATCCGCTGCCACCTGGCCGACCCCGTGGCCACGCTGCAGCACGACGAGGGAGCCCGATGAGCGACCAGACGCTGCTCAAGGTCACCGACCTCCAGCGACACTTCCCGTTCCGCGAGGTCCAGGGCCTCAAGATGGTGCGCGCGACGGTCAAGGCCGTCGACGGCATCAGCTTCACGGTCAAGCAGGGCCAGACGCTCGGCCTCGTGGGCGAGTCCGGCTGCGGCAAGTCGACGACGTCGCGGCTCGTGACGCGTCTCGACGAGCCCACCGCCGGCACCATCGAGTTCGAGGGCCGCGACATCACGCACCTCAAGGAGCACGAGCTGCGGGGCATCCGCCGCGACGTGCAGATGATCTTCCAGGACCCGTACTCCTCGCTGAACCCGAGGCACACGGTCGGCTCGATCCTCACGACGCCGCTCAAGGTGCACCGCCTGCACCAGGGCAAGGAGAAGGCCCGGGTCCAGGAGCTGCTCGAGCTCGTCGGCCTCAACCCCGAGCACATCAACCGCTACCCGTCGGAGTTCTCCGGTGGCCAGCGCCAGCGCATCGGCATCGCTCGGGCGCTCGCGGTCGAGCCGAAGCTGATCATCGCCGACGAGCCGGTCTCGGCCCTCGACGTGTCGATCCAGGCGCAGGTGATGAACCTGCTGGCCAAGCTGCGCGACGAGCTCGACCTCGCCTTCATCTTCGTCGCCCACGACCTCGGCGTCGTGCGCCACTTCTGCGACCAGGTCGCGGTCATGTACCTCGGCAAGATCGTCGAGTACGGCGACAAGAAGAAGATCTACGAGGCGCCCGAGCACCCGTACACGCAGGCGCTGCTGTCGGCGGCCCCCGACATCAACGTCGCCCGCGGCATCGCCCCGAAGGAGCGCATCCGCCTCGTCGGCGACGTGCCGAGCCCGATCGACCCGCCGAGCGGCTGCCGCTTCCGCACCCGGTGCTGGAAGGCGCAGGACGTCTGCGCCCAGCAGGAGCCGCCGCTCGTCTCGTCCGAGGCCGACATCAGCACGCGCGGCCGGCGCGAGGGCGGCCTGCACCTGCAGGCGTGCCACTTCCCGGAGGTCAAGACCGACCTCGTCGCCGAGGTCGAGCACTCCGCCTGAGCGGCGCTCGTCTGAGACCTCGCCGTATGCCGCTGGGCCGGGTCCCCCAGGGGAGCCGGCCCAGCGGCATACCTCCGTGGTGCTCGCCGCGTGGCAAAGGTGTTGGGACTCGTGTCACGAGGTCGGTTAGGGTTGTCGGCGTGATGGACACGAAATGCACGGTGGTGGCGAGCGTGGCGGCACGAGCCCGCTGGGGGTCGGTCGCGCCCTGCTGAGGCGCACGCCGACCCCGCCCCGACCCCACCAGCCACAGATCCACCTCGAGGACATCACATGGAAACCGCTGAGATCCGCCGCCGCTGGCTCTCCTACTTCGAGAACAACGGCCACACCGTCGTGCCGAGCGCGCCGCTCGTGCACGACGACCCGAACCTGCTGTTCGTCAACGCCGGCATGGTCCCGTTCAAGCCGTACTTCCTCGGCCAGGAGACACCGCCGTTCGACCGCGCCACGAGCGTCCAGAAGTGCGTGCGCACCCTCGACATCGAGGAGGTCGGCAAGACCACCCGCCACGGCACGTTCTTCCAGATGAACGGCAACTTCAGCTTCGGCGACTACTTCAAGGAAGGCGCCATCGGCCTCGCGTGGGAGCTCATCACGCGCAGCCAGGCCGAGGGCGGCCTCGGCTTCGACGAGAAGGACCTCTACGCGTCCGTCTACCACGAGGACGACGAGGCCATCGCACTGTGGAAGAAGGTCGCGGGGCTGTCCGACGACCGCATCGTGCGCCTGGGCCGCAAGGACAACTACTGGAACATGGGCGTCGCCGGCCCCGGCGGCCCCTGCTCCGAGATCCTCCTCGACCGCGGACCCGAGTTCGGGGCCGACGGCGACTGGGAGGCGGGCGACCGCTACCTCGAGTTCTGGAACCTCGTCTTCATGCAGTACGAGCTCGAGAACGTCCGGTCCAAGGAGGACTTCGACATCGCGGGCGACCTGCCCAAGCGCAACATCGACACCGGCATGGGGCTCGAGCGCGTCGCGTTCCTGCTCCAGGGCGTCGACAACATCTACGAGACCGACGAGGTCTTCCCGGTCATCGCGGCGGCCGAGGACCTGAGCGGGCGCCGCTACGGCGCTGACCACGAGGACGACGTGCGGTTCCGGGTCGTGGCCGACCACGTGCGCAGCTCGCTGATGCTCATCGGCGACGGCGTGACGCCCGGCAACGAGGGCCGCGGCTACGTGCTGCGCCGCCTGCTGCGCCGCGCGGTGCGCTCGATGCGCCTGCTCGGTGTCGACGCGCCCACCCTCGAGCAGCTGCTCCCCGTGAGCATGGAGCGGATGAAGGCGTCCTACCCCGAGCTCGAGACCGACTTCGCGCGCATCAGCCAGGTCGCGTACGCCGAGGAGGACGCGTTCCGTCGCACGCTGAGCTCGGGCACGACGATCCTCGACACGGCGGTCGCGCGGGCCAAGTCGTCGGGCTCGACCGTGCTCGGTGGTTCCGAGGCGTTCGCGCTGCACGACACGTACGGCTTCCCGATCGACCTCACGCTCGAGATGGCGGCGGAGCAGGGGCTCCAGGTCGACGAGGCGGGCTTCCGCCGGCTCATGGGCGAGCAGCGTGACCGTGCGAAGGCGGACGCTCGCGCGAAGAAGTCGGCGCACGGCGACACCAGCGTCTACCGCAGGCTGTCCGACGAGCTCGGTCGGCAGGTCGAGTTCACCGGCTACGACCAGACCCTCACCGACACGCGCGTGCGCGGGCTGATCCGCGACGGCGAGCTCGTCGACCGGGTGGGTCAGGGTGACGACGTCGAGGTCGTGCTGGACCGCACCCCGCTCTACGCAGAGTCCGGGGGCCAGCAGGCCGACCACGGGCGCATCCGGCTCGCGAACGGCGCGCTCATCGAGGTGACGGACGTCCAGCGCCCGATCACCGGTCTCGTCGTGCACCGCGCCACGGTGCTCGAGGGCGAGGTGGGGGTCGGCGAGGACGCCGAGGCCGAGGTCGACGTGCTGCGTCGCCGGTCCATCTCCCGCGCCCACACGGCCACCCACATGGTGCACCAGGCGCTGCGCGACGAGCTCGGCGACACGGCGACGCAGGCGGGTTCGGAGAACTCGCCCGGCCGGCTCCGCTTCGACTTCAAGTCGCTCCAGGCGGTGCCTGCTGCCGCCATGGGTGAGATCGAGGCGCGCATCAACGCGGTGCTGCTCGACGACCTTCCGGTGACCGCCGACATCATGAACCTCGACGCGGCGAAGAAGCTCGGCGCGATGGCGCTGTTCGGCGAGAAGTACGGCGAGCGCGTGCGCGTCGTCTCCATCGGCGAGTGGTCGCGCGAGCTGTGCGTCGGCACGCACACGCCGCGCGTCGGCCAGATCGGTGTCGTCAAGCTGCTCGGCGAGAGCTCCATCGGCTCGGGTGTGCGGCGCGTCGAGGCGCTCGTCGGCGCTGACGCGTACTCCCACCTGGCCCGCGAGGCCACGATCGTCAGCCAGCTCACCGACACCCTCGGCGTGCGGCGTGACGAGCTCGCCGACCGTGTCGGCGCCATCATCAGCCGCCTGCGCGACGCCGAGAAGGAGATTGCGGCCGTCCGCCAGAGCCAGGTGCTCGGTGCGGCGAGCGGGCTCGTGGCATCGGCGCGCGACATCGGCGGGGTCACGTTCGTGAGCCACGACGCCGGTGCCGGCGTGACCGGCGACGACCTGCGCAAGCTCGTCACCGACGTGCGCGGACGGCTCGGCAACGACCGGCCGGTGCTCGTGTCGATGGCTGCGGTCAACAACGACCGGCCGGTCGTCATCGTCGCGACGAACGAGCGCGCCCGCGAGGCCGGCCTCAAGGCCGGGGCCTTCGTCAAGGTCGCGGCGCAGACGCTCGGCGGCGGCGGTGGCGGCAAGGACGACCTCGCCCAGGGGGGCGGCACCGACGCCGCGAAGGTGTCGGCCGCGCTGGGCGCGGTCGAGGACCAGCTGCGGCAGCGGGGCGCGTGACCTCGGCTGCGGAGCATCCCCGGCGCGGGGTGCGCATCGGCGTCGACGTGGGCAACGCCCGCGTCGGCGTCGCCGCCAGCGACCCGTCGGGGATGTTCGCGCACCCCGTGCGCACCCTGCCCCGAGACGCCGAGGGCGGCAGCGACCTCGACGCCCTCGCGGCGCTCGTCGGCGAGCTCGAGGCCATCGAGGTCGTCGTCGGGCTTCCCCGGCTCCTGTCGGGCGAGGAGGGCGAGGCGGCGCGGATCGCTCGCGCCTACGCAGCCGGTCTGGCCTCTCGACTCGGTAGCGTGGGTGTGCGTATGGTCGATGAACGCTTGACGACCGTCGACGCGCACCGCAGACTGCGCGACAGCGGAGTCCCTGGTCGGGGCCAGCGTGCCGTCGTCGACCAGGCAGCAGCCGTGCTCATCCTCCAGTCCGCGCTGGACACCGAGGCACGATCGGGAAGACCAGCAGGGGAGAACGTCTCGCCAGGGGGTAAACGGAAGAAGGAACGCCGCCGATGAAGGACCATCTCGAGACCTCCATCTTCGGCGACCACGAGGAGCATCTCGACCACGCCCACGGTGAGCACTTCGACGAGCCGCACACCGCGCCCGCCCCGATGAGCCGCCGCGAGATGCGCGAGGCCCAGGAGGCGGCGCGCAAGGGTGGCCGGCGCAAGCGCGGGTCGGCTTCCGCCCCCACCGGCGGACGCGGCAGGCCGTCCGTGTTTCGGCGCCTGCTCGTCATCGTGCTGGCCCTGGCGGTCATCGGCGGCGGGGTGGCCGTCGCCTACAAGGCGCTCCGCCCGGTCGTCGAGGGCTTCCTCGAGTCCAACGACTACCCCGGTCCCGGCACTGGCGAGGTCAACGTCACCGTCGACGAGGGGGCGCGTGGCAGCGCCATCGCGAAGGCGCTGGTCGACCAGGACGTCGTCAAGTCGAGCAAGGCGTTCATCGAGGCCGCGAACGAGAACCCCAAGAGCGCGGGCATCCAGCCGGGCATCTACACGCTGAAGAAGCAGATGAAGGCCTCCGACGCGCTCGCCGTCCTCGTCGACCCGAAGAACCGGGTCATCACCCGGGTCGTGATCCCCGAGGGCCTCTGGGCCGACGAGATCTACGCGCGCCTGTCCAAGGCCTCCGGCATCCCGATCGCCGAGTACTCCGCCGCGGCCAAGAAGGTCGACGAGCTGGGGCTGCCGCCGTCGGCGCGTGGCAACATCGAGGGCTACCTCTTCCCGGCCAGCTACGAGTTCCCGCCCTCGACGTCGGCGCTCGACCAGCTCAAGGAGATGGTGACGGAGTCGACGAAGCGGCTCGAGACGCTCGGCATCACGCCCGACCAGATGGAACGCGTCGTCACCGTCGCCAGCCTGGTGGAGGGCGAGGCCAAGACGGACGGCGACCGGGCCAAGGTCGCCCGCGTCGTCGAGAACCGTCTCGCCCAGAACATGTCGCTCGGCCTGGACTCCACCGTCAACTACATCTTCCGCAAGCGCGGCGTGCCCACCCAGGAGATGCTCGACAACCGGAGCCCCTACAACACGCGTCGCTTCCCCGGCCTGCCGCCCGGGCCGATCTCCAACCCCGGTGAGGGCGCGCTCAAGGCGGCTGCCAACCCCGCGGCCGGCCCCTGGCTCTTCTTCGTCACCGTCAACCTCGACACGGGCGAGACGAAGTTCGCGGCGACCTACGCCGAGCACCAGCGCTACGTCGCGGAGTTCCAGAAGTGGTGCACCGACAACAAGGGCAAGTGCTGAGCGAGGGGTCGGCGCTCCACCGCTGCGCGGTGTGGGGCAGCCCCGTCGAGCACTCGCTGTCCCCGGTCCTGCACCGGGCGGCCTACGCCGCGCTGGGCCTCACCGACTGGGAGTACGCGCGACGTGACGTCGACGAGGCGGCCTTTCCCGACGCGTTCGTCGGGCTCGACGACTCGTGGCGGGGACTGTCCCTGACGATGCCGCTCAAGGAGGTCGCCCTGCGGGCGGCCCGTGTCGTCACGCCGCTGGCCGCCGCGACGGGGGCGGCCAACACGCTCGTGCGCGACGCCGACGACCCGTCGGCGTGGACGGCGCACAACACCGACGTGCACGGCATCCGAACGGCGCTCGAGCTCGCCGGCTGCCCGGCGCCCTCGAGCTTGCTCGTCGTGGGGTCGGGCGCGACCGCGAGGTCGGCACTGGCCGCCGTGAGGTCGTCGCAGGCGCGGGTCGTCTTCATGGTGCGAGACCTCGTGCGTCCCGAGACGCTGGCGCAGGCGCGTGCCGCGGGGGTGGCCGTCGAGGTCGTCCCGATGGGCGCGTGGGACGTCGTCCGTGACGTCGACGCGGTCGTGAGCACCGTCCCCCCGTCGTCCGTGACGGGGCTCGAGAGGCTTGACGGGCTCGATCTCGCGTCGGCACGAACCGGCGGTGGCCCCGTCGTCCTCGACGTCGTCTACGGCTCGGGCCGCACCCCGCTGCAACGGGCCGCAGCCGAGCAGGGCTGGCCCGTCGCCGAGGGCACCGACATGCTGCTGCACCAGGCCACCGAGCAGGTACGCCTCATGACGGGTCTGCCCGCGCCGGTCGCTGCGATGTCGGCCGCGTTGCGCGACGCCCTCGCGCAGCACGACACGACCGCCGCGCGCCGGCCCTCGCAGACGCCGGACCCGGCTCGGTGAACCTGCCCGTGACGTGGGTCGACGCACCCGGTGCGCCGGCGTGGTTCGTCGCCGTCCTCGCCCTGGCCGGTGGTGCCGTCGGGGAGGTGCTGCGCCGGCGGCTCGCGACCGGGGGCTACCGGCTCGACGACGAGCTCGGGCGCCCGCCCCGGCTGTCGTCCGCGGCCGTCCCGGTCGCTCTCGCGCTGCTGTGGGGGCTGGTCGCCTGGCGCTTCGGCCCGCTGGCGCAGTGGGCGCTCGCGCCGGCCTACCTCGGGTTCGCCTTCGTGGCCGTCGCGCTCGCGTGGATCGACGCCGACGTCCACCGCCTGCCGCGGGGACTGACCCGGCCCGCCTATCCGATGCTCTTCGCGCAGCTCGCGCTGGCGTCGCTCGCCTCGGGCGACTGGGACGCGCTGCGCCGGGCGGTCGTCGCGGGCGTCGTGCTGTGGGCGATCTACTTCGTGCTGGCCCTCGTGGCCGCGTTGCTCGGCAGCGGCTTCGGCTTCGGCGACGTCACCCTCGCCGGGCTGGTGGGCCTCGCCACCGGCTACGTCAGCGTGTCGACCACGCTCGTCGCGTCGTACGCCGCGTTCCTGCTCGCAGGCCTCTACGGCGTGGTGCGGCTCGTGCTGCGGCGCGGCACCCGCAAGGACGACATCGCGTTCGGGCCGTGGATGCTCGTCGGCCTGCTCGTCGCGCTCGTCGTGCAGGTGCGGCCCTTCGTGTGAGGCCCCGACCCGGGCCCCGCTGCGCGCCTCGGTCGCGTCCGGTCCCGCGGAGCGGGCGGGTCGGAGCGGCTGCCGGCCCGCGTGGGAGGATCGAGACATGTTGCGTTGGTTGACGGCCGGTGAGTCGCACGGGCCCGCACTCGTCGCCATGATCGAGGGCCTGCCCGCAGGCGTCGAGGTTGGCGCGAAGGACCTCCAGGCCGCTCTGGCCCGCCGCCGGCTCGGCTACGGTCGCGGCGCCCGGATGAAGTTCGAGCAGGACGAGGTCGAGTTCCTCGGGGGCCTGCGCCACGGCCTCACGCTCGGGTCGCCGATCGCGGTGCGCATCGGCAACAGCGAGTGGCCGAAGTGGACGACGGTCATGAGCCCCGAGGCGGTCACCGACGAGGCGTACGCGGCCTCCGACGACGTCAACGCCGAGAAGGAGGTCGCCCGCAACAAGCCGCTCACGCGGCCCCGTCCCGGGCACGCCGACCTCGTCGGCATGCAGAAGTACGGCCACGACGACGCCCGCCCGATCCTCGAGCGCGCCTCGGCCCGCGAGACCGCCGCCCGTGTCGCCCTCGGTGAGGTCGCCGCCCGGTTCCTCGAGCAGGCCTACGGCATCCGGCTCGTCTCGCACACGGTCTCCATCGGCACCGCGTCGGTTCCCGCCGACGCCGCGCTGCCCAACCCCGACGACGTCGAGCGGCTCGACGCCGACCCCGTGCGTGCGTTCGACCCTGCCGGGTCGGCCGCGATGGTCGCCGAGGTCGACGCCGCGAAGAAGGACGGCGACACCCTGGGCGGCGTCGTCGAGGTGCTCGCCTACGGGCTGCCGCCGGGCCTCGGCTCGCACGTGCACTGGGACCGCAAGCTCGACGGGCAGCTCGCGCAGGCGCTCATGAGCATCCAGGCCATCAAGGGCGTCGAGGTCGGCGACGGCTTCGAGACCTCCCGTCGCCGCGGGTCCGAGGCGCACGACGAGATGGAGATCGTCGACGGCGTCATCACCCGACGCACCGGACGCGCGGGAGGCACCGAGGGCGGCATGTCCACGGGCCAGGTGCTCCGTGTCCGCGCCGCCATGAAGCCGATCAGCACCGTGCCGAGGGCGCTCTCGACGGTCGACGTCGCCACCGGCGAGGCCGCGACCGCGATCCACCAGCGCTCCGACGTGTGCGCCGTGCCGGCCGCCGGAGTCGTGGCCGAGGCGATGGTCGCGCTCGTCCTCGCCCAGTCGTGCCTCGAGAAGTTCGGCGGCGACTCGGTCACCGAGACGGCGCGCAACCACGCGGCATACCTCGACGGCATCCGCGAGGGGCTGCGCACGTGGTGAACCACTCCGCTCCCGGCACCACCCGTCCCGTGGCCGTCGTCGTCGGGCCGCCCGGCGCCGGCAAGACGACCGTCGGCCAGGCCCTCGCGGCCCGGCTCGACGTCGCGTTCCACGACGTCGACGCCGCCATCGAGGCCGCGCAGGGACGTTCGATCTCCGACATCTTCGTCGACGACGGCGAGCCGGCGTTCCGCGACCTCGAACGAGCCGAGGTCGCGCGGTCGCTCGCCGAGGAGGCCGGCGTCGTCTCGGTCGGCGGGGGAGCCGTGATGGACCCCCTCACCGAACAGGCCCTGGCCGGGCACGTCGTCGTCTTCCTCGACGTCGCGATCGCCGACGCCAGCAAGCGCATCGGCTTCGACCGCTCCCGCCCGCTGCTGTCGGTCAACCCGCGGGCGTCGTGGGTGGCCATGATGAACGCGCGCCGCCCCACGTACGAGCGGGTCGCGACCCTGCGCGTCGACACCGCGGGGCGCACCCCCGACGAGGTCGTCGACACCATCGTCGCCGCGCTCGAGGCGGCCAACGCGTGAGCGGTCACGCGACGCCGACGACCATCGCCGTCGGGGCCGACTACGACGTCGTCATCGGTTCCGGCGTGCTCGGCCGCGTGGCCGACCTGCTCGGCCCCGACGTCGAGCGTGTCCTCGTCGTGCACCCGCCCTCGCTCCCCGAGCTCACCGGGCGCGTCACCGCCGCGCTCGAGGCACGCGAACTCGCCGTCCACGTCGCCGAGGTGCCTGACGCCGAGGCGGCCAAGACGGCTGCGGTCGTCGCGGACCTCTGGGGACAGCTGGGCCGGGCCGGGTTCACCCGCACCGATGCCGTCGTCGGTGTCGGCGGCGGCACGGTCACCGACCTCGCCGGCTTCGTCGCGGCCTCGTGGCTGCGTGGTGTGCGCGTCGTGCAGGTGCCGACGACCCTCCTCGGCATGGTCGACGCCGCCGTCGGGGGCAAGACCGGCATCAACACCGCCGAGGGCAAGAACCTCGTCGGTGCCTTCCACCCCCCGGCCGGCGTGCTCTGCGACGTCGACGTGCTCGGCACGCTGCCCGACGCCGACCTCGTGGCGGGCCTCGCCGAGGTGGTCAAGTGTGGCTTCATCGCCGACCCCGTCATCCTCGAGCTCGTCGAGTCGAGCGTCGCCGACGACCCGCAGCGGGCACGCAGTGCCGCCAACCCGCACCTGCGCGAGCTCATCGAGCGAGCCGTCCGGGTCAAGGCCGAGGTCGTCGCCGCCGACCTCAAGGAGAGCTCGCTGCGCGAGATCCTCAACTACGGCCACACCTTCGGGCACGCGATCGAGCAGGTCGAGCAGTACACGTGGCGGCACGGCGAGGCGATCAGCGTCGGCATGGTCTACGTCGCCGAGCTCGCGCGCCTCGCCGGGCACCTGAGCGGCCCCGACGGCGACGCCCTCGTCGCGCGGCACCGCTCGGTCCTCGAGTCGCTGGGGCTCCCCACGACGTATGCCGCCGGGCGCTGGGACGACCTCCTCACAGCCATGCGGCGCGACAAGAAGTCGCGCGGGTCGACGCTGCGGTTCGTCGTGCTGGACGGTCTGGCCGAGCCCACGCGCCTCGTGGGCCCCGACGACGTGCTGCTCCAGGCGGCATACGGCCTCGTGTCGCGGGCCGGCCAGGCCTCCGCTCACTAGACTCCCGGCCATGACGGCACCCACGGTCTTCGTCCTGTCGGGCCCCAACCTGAACCGGCTCGGCACGCGCGAGCCCGAGGTCTACGGCTCCGACACGCTCGACGACGTCCACGCCGCCGTCCAGCGCGAGGCCCGCGACCTGGGCCTCGTCGCCGACTGCCGGCAGACCAACCACGAGGGCGAGCTCATCGACTGGTTGCACGAGGCCGTCGACGCCGGCGCCGACGTCGTGCTCAACCCCGGCGCGTTCACGCACTACTCGTACGCCGTTCGCGACGCCTGCGCGATCGTGACCACGAGCGGGCGCAGCCTCGTCGAGGTGCACCTGTCCAACCCCGCAGCCCGCGAGGAGTTCCGGCACACGTCGGTCGTCGCCGGTGTCGCCACCGGCACGATCGCCGGGTTCGGCCTCCAGTCCTACCTGCTCGCCCTGCGCGCCCTCGTCTGAGCCGGGCACAGCGGACCGACAGCCGTCACACCGCAGGGCCACTGGCGCTCGGCCGACACTGGTGCGAGGAGGGGCTCGTCCGGCCCCACGACGGAAGGCACGCCGATGACCCGCACGACGCCCCGACCCGAGTGGGTCGACGAGGACGGCAACGAGATCGAGGACCATGACCGTGGCCTCGTGTTCGACCTCAAGACCCTCGTCGACCGCCGGCGTGCGCTGACCCTGCTCGGTGGGCTCGGGGTCGCCGGTGCGCTCGCCGCCTGCAGCACGCCCACGCCGACGCCGAGCTCAACCTACGCGTCGTCGGGCTCGGGGTCGGGCTCGAGCTCGAGCTCGGCCACCTCGACCGGCAGCGGCGAGGCGGCGCTCGTCGAGGCGCCGGACGAGACGGCCGGGCCCTTCCCGGGCGACGGCTCCAACGGGCAGGACGTGCTCGACGACTCGGGCATCGTGCGCCAGGACATCCGCAGCAGCATCGGCACCTCGACCACGACCGCCCAGGGCGTACCCCTCACCATCAAGCTGACGGTGAAGGATCTGTCGACCAGCTCGGCCCTCGTCGGCGCCGCCGTCTACGCCTGGCACTGCGACCGCGAGGGGCGGTACTCGATGTACAGCCAGGGCGCCGAGGACGAGAACTACCTGCGCGGCGTGCAGGCGACGGATGAGTCGGGCACCGCGACGTTCACCTCGATCTACCCGGGCTGCTACGCCGGTCGCTGGCCGCACGTCCACTTCGAGGTCTACGCGAAGGTCGAGGACGCCACCTCGAGCGGTCCGATCGTCAAGACCTCGCAGATCGCGCTGCCGCAGGTCGCCTGCGAGGCGGTCTACGCCACGAGCGGCTACGAGCAGAGCGTCGGCAACCTCTCGCAGGTGAGCCTGCAGAGCGACAACGTCTTCGGCGACGACGGGGGAGTGCACCAGCTCGCCACCATGTCGGGCAGCGCGGCGACCGGTTACACCGCCGCCCTCACCATCGCGGTGTGAAGGGCGATCCTCACCCGATCGCCGTGAGAGCCTGCTCGCATGGGCGAAGGCGAAGGCGAAGAGCTCGTCGTCAGCGCGATGGCGATCAACGTGACGATCCCCGAGTCACTGCGGTGGACCGACTCGCGGCGCGAGCAGACGTTCCGCCTCGACACGCTGAACGTCCGGATGCTGCCGAACGGCCAGCTGGCCGTCAAGGCCTACGGTCGCCCCGTCGAGGGTGGGCGAGGGGCCTACACGTCGTTCAGGGTGCCGGACAGACCGGAGCTGGTCGCACTCGTCGAGGCGGCCGCCGACCGGGCCGGCTCGCTGTGGGCGGCCCACCGGGGCCTCAACCGCTGACGAGGGCCGGGGGCAGCGGCTCGGCGTGCACGATCGTCAGCTCCGACACCGCTCGGGTCAGCACGACGTAGAGCCGGCGCAGCCCGGTGCGCTCGTCGGGCTCGGCCGCCGCGATGGCGCTCGGCTCGACGACGACGGTCCTGTCGAACTCGAGACCCTTGGCCACGCTCGCCGGAACGACCTCGACCTGTCGGTCCTCGTCGTCGCCGTGGTCGACGTCGAGGCGCCCGTGCGGAACCGACGCCGCGGCGAGCGCGGCGGAGACGGCGTCGACGGATGCGTCGGGGGTGATGACACCGACCGAGCCCGGCGCGGCGGCAGCCGTCTCGACGGCGCGCACCACCTCGGTGTGCAGCTCCTCGGCGGCGGCCGGCCGCAGCTCGAGCCGCCCCGGGTTCTCGCGCACCGACACCGGGGCACCCAGCCCGGGCGCCATGTGCGGCAGGAGGCGTGCGGCGTACTCGATGACGACGGCCGGCACACGGAAGCCACGGTCGAGCACGACGAGGTCGTGGTCGGCCTTGCCGAGGTGGCGCATGGCGTCGTCCCACGACGCGGTCGCCCACGGCGTCGTGCCCTGGGCGATGTCGCCGAGCACCGTGACCGAGCCGGTCGAGGCGCGCCGTCCGACCGCCCGCAGCTGCATCGGCGAGAGGTCCTGCGCCTCGTCGAGGACGACGTGACCGAGGCTGGGCACGCGGCGCAGCAGGTCATCGACCTCGTCGAGCAGCGCCATGTCGGCGCGTGACCACCTCGCCGACCCCTTGGTGCGAGCTGGCATGTCCCACAACAACATCGCCTGCTCGTCGGCGGTGAGCTCGTCGCCGGCGGCCTCGCGCAGCGCCTCCGCGTCGGAGAGCAGCCGGTGCAGCACGGCCTGCGGGTCGAGAGCGGGCCACACGGCTGCGACGTACTTCTTGACGGCCGGCGACTTGGCGACGGCGTCCTGCACGCGGTCGTCGGGCGCCTCGCCCGACCGTTCCATCTCGAGGAGCACGTGGTGGGCGAGCCGCTGGGGGAGCAGGTCGCGCGCGGCCGAGTAGCGCACGCCCCGTGCCGCGAGCTCATCGAGGATCTCCTTCACCTCGTATGCCGGCACGCGCCACTTGCGCACCCCGCGCGGCACCACGAGCGCCTCCGACGGTCGGGCCACGTGCGACCAGACGGCGCGGCGCAGCACGGCCGCCAGGCGCGGGTCACCCTTGAGGGTGGCCACCTCGGCGGGCTCGTCGGCACGCACCCGCCCGTGATCGAGCAGCGTCTCGATGGTGGCGTGACCGACCCGGACCTCGCCGAGCGACGGCAGCACGGCGCCGATGTGGTCGAGGAAGGCACGGTTCGGACCGACGACGAGCACGCCCGACCGGTCGAGGCGGTCGCGGAACGAGTAGAGCAGCCAGGCAGCGCGGTGCAGCCCGACCGCGGTCTTGCCGGTGCCCGGGGCGCCCTGCACGCAGACGCTCACCGCGACGTCGCTGCGAACGATCTCGTCCTGCTCTGGCTGGATCGTCGAGACGATGTCGCGCATCGGCCCGGTGCGGGGCCGCTCGATCTCGGCGGCGAGGAGGGAGCCGGCGGCCGGGGCGTCCGCGGGATGGCCGGACTCATCGGGCGGCCCGGGCCGCTCGGGCGCGCGGAGCTTCTCGTCCTCGAACGCGGTGAGCCGTCCGCGGTCGACGCCGAACCGGCGGCGCAGCACGACGTCCATCGGGTCCAGCGGCGAGGCCCGGTAGAACGCGGTCGAGATCGGGGCTCGCCAGTCGACGACCACCGCGTCGCCGGCCTCGTCCGAGACGTGGCGACGGCCGATGTGGAACTGCTCGGCGGGGCCGTCGACGGGATCGACGTCGATGCGGCCGAAGAAGAGGGTCGTGCGCGGGTCGTCCTGCAGCGACGCGATGCGCCGCGCCAGCACGCGGCCGAGCACCTCTCCCGAGATCGCGTCGCTCGCCTTCGACGCGTCGAGGGACTCCGCCACCCGGCGCATCCTCGCGAGCTGCTCCCGGGCGTCGTCGAGGCAGGCCTGCTCACGGGCGAGCTCGCCGGCGAGGTCGGTGTCGGGGGCGGGCACGCGTGGAGCCTCTCTGCGTCACGGGAGCGGGGAACGGGTCAGCGTACACCGGCCCCGGCGGGTGCCGGCCGCCGCGATTCCGCGATCCGGCGGCCGCGCGGCTAGACTCGTGCGGCAACTCCCCAAGTCAAGAACGTCCGGGGCTGCGGCGTGCCCATGGGGCGCGCGCCGAGCCGGCCGGCATACGAAGGTGGACACACAACGATGGCTACGACCAACGACCTGAAGAACGGCATGGTGCTCAACCTCGAGGGACAGCTCTGGTCCGTCGTCGAGTTCCAGCACGTCAAGCCCGGCAAGGGCCCGGCCTTCGTGCGCACCAAGCTCAAGGCCGTTCTCTCCGGCAAGGTCGTCGACAAGACGTTCAACGCCGGCACCAAGGTCGAGACGAGCAACGTCGACAAGCGCACGATGCAGTACCTCTACAAGGACGGCACCGACTTCGTCTTCATGGACACCGACACCTACGACCAGATCCACGTGTCGGAGACCGTCGTCGGCGACGCCGCCAACTACCTGCTCGAGAACCAGAACGCCATCGTCGCCACCCACGAGGGCGCCCCGCTCTACGTCGAGCTGCCCGCGTCGGTCGTCCTCGAGATCACCCACACCGAGCCGGGCCTGCAGGGCGACCGCTCGACCGGCGGCACCAAGCCCGCCACGCTCGAGACCGGCGCCCAGATCAACGTGCCGCTCTTCCTCGAGACCGGCACGAAGGTCAAGGTCGACACCCGCGACGGGTCGTACCTCGGCCGCGTCAACGACTGAGCAGGCGCGAACTCCCTTGGCAGCACGCAGCAAGGCCCGCACGCGGGCCCTTGACATCCTCTTCGAGGCGGACCAGCGCGGGATGAACGCCGAGGCGCTCCTCGACGAGCGCCTGCGCGACCGTGAGTCGCGGGCGGCCAACAACCCCTACACGGCCGACCTCGTGCGCGGCGTCGTGAGCCGGTGGAACGACATCAACGGCGCCCTCACCGACTACAGCCAGGGCTGGACCCTCGACCGCATGCCCGCCGTCGACCGCGCCATCCTGCGCCTCGGCGCGTGGGAGGTGCTGTGGAACGACGAGATCCCCGACGCCGTCGCGATCTCCGAGGCCGTGGCGCTCGCGACCGAGCTGTCGACCGACGAGTCCCCGGCGTTCGTCAACGGGCTCCTCGCCCGGCTCGCCGAGGTCAAGGCGACCATCGTCTGACCGCTCCGGGCCGAGCCCGGAACCGTGCCGAAGGGCACCCACCGATCGTGGTGGGTGCCCTTCGCGCGTCCGGCGGAGGGGCGTCAGGCGGCGTCGAGCACCATCGAGAGGGGAGCGCCCATAATGACCGCCACCCGGTCGACCTCGGCCTCCAGCGCGGCCGCCGGTGGCCGCTTGTCGCTGCTCGGCCACGAGACGTGCACCTCGTCCCGCCGAACGGTCCACGTGCCGGCGACGACACCGCCGACCACGACCACGTCGGCCCCGTTGGTGACCTGGGTGCGCAGCGCGGGCGGCACGACTTCCTCGTCCTTGGTGCCCGGCCCCATGACCCACGGGTCGTGGCCCGGCAGCAGCCGCACGTCGTGCGTGGGCTCCGCTGCGCGCAGGGCGTCGAGGTCGTCGTCGAGCACGTATGCCGTGCGGCCCCCGACGTCGACCTCCGCGAGGCGCCCGCGCAGTCCCGCCAGCCAGCCCTCGATGCGGCGGCGCCCGGCGCTGAGGCCCTCGCCGAGCCAGTAGTGCACGTGCTCGGGCGTCGCCGGGCCGTACGCACCGAGGTAGGCGGTGACGGCATACGGGCCTGCGTCTTCCAGCTCCCAGACGCCCGCCCAGCGCGGGTTGGCGTCGAGCCGCTGGAACGTCGCTCGGCCGTCGCGCGACGGCCCGAAGCCCATGTCGCCCTGCCACGTCAGCGGCTTGACGAGCGTGCCGGCTCCGTCGTCGAAGACGGGTCGGAGGTGGCGGTATGCCGCGCGGCGGGTCACCGCCGCGCCCAGCTCGGCGACGGTGAGCGGTCCGTCCGCGAGCGCCTCGCGCACGGTGGCCCGGAAGGCCGGCCAGTCGTCGGGTCGCAGGCGGTAGTGGTCCTGCCAGCTCTTGCGCTCCCACTGCCGGCCGGCAGCTCGGAGGGCGAGGTAGGCACCGCCGTCCTCGGGGGAGAGGTAGTGGGCACCGCCGCGGAACGCGAAGGCGTTGACCAGGTGCCCGTCGGCGAGGGCCTCGGCGACCGCTCCAGGACGCGGGCGTGCGCGACGCAGGCCGACCGTGAGCTCCGCGAGCCGCTGCTGCTTGGCGGGGACGGCGCCGAGCCGCTGCACCACTCCGACCACGGACTCGTGGCCCACCGGCGCGACGAGCTGTCGCTGCAGCCGCCACGCCAGCGCCTGCTCCCAGGTTGTCCTCGGCGTCGCCATGATCGGAGGCTAACGGCCCACCCGGACGATCGTGGGTGGGAACAGGCGCCGGCTCGTGACGACGCGCAAGGGCTCCCTGTCGGTCAGCCTCGGGCGAGGAGCTCGTCGAGGAGGTCTGCCTCGGCGCGTACGTGGTGGAGGTGGCCGAGCTCCTCGGGCCACCGGGTGAAGGTGGCATCGCCCAAGCGAGCCACGAGGCGCTCGGCCGCGGTCAGGGGCGCGTTGCGGTCGCCGGCCGCGTGGAACCAGGTGACGGAGGTCGTCACGCGCTCGGGCCGCACGCTGGACCAGTCGCCGCCGAGGAGCATCGCCTCGTCGACCCAGCCGTCGACCCCGCCTCGAAGTGCCTCGACAACGGCACGGGTGAACCCGGCCTGCCAGGCGGGATCGGCCATGACCTCCTGGTCCGCGGCGGGCGCCGACGCCAGGGCGGCGCGGAAGGCGGCGACCGGGTCTGCCAGCACGGCATCGCGCAGCGGCGCCAGGAGGGCGACCATGGCTGCCCGGTCACCGGATGCGGCGTGGGCCGAGGCCCGCGCGTTGACGCCGATCATGGCCGAGCGTTCGGTGTCGTCGACGGGGGCAGAGCCGCTCGCCACCGTGGCCGCGCGCACGCGGCGTGGCGCGCGTTCGCACAGGGCGAGGAGGAAGGGAGCGCCACCGCTCGCGGTGAAGGCGTGCGCCGCCTCGATGCCGGCGGCGTCGAGGACCGCGAGCAGGTCGTCCGCATGGGTCGCGAAGTCCGTTCCCGCGAACGGGCTCGAGGCGCCGAATCCCGGGCGCTCGGTGGTCAGCACCCGCAGGTCACGGTCGGCCCACGTGGTGCGGTCACCACTGACGGCCCATCGGCACGAGGGCGTGCCGGGCAGCCGGAGCAGCGGCCGTCCGGTGAGCGGGCCGAACTCCGTCCAGGCCACCACCCTGCCGTCGGGCCGTTCGAGTGACCGTTCGCGCACGTCGTCCATCACCCGTCCACGATGACAGGCGGAGGTGCTCGTCGACGTGCCGAGGAATGGACCGATTCGGGAGGCCGCCGGGGCGCCCGCTAGACTCCACGGCGACGACATCCTTTAACCACCGTCCTGTGAGGCGGGGAAGGAGGTCCAGCGGCTGTGACCTGCCCTGACCTGAGTGCATCTGCCCAGTCATCGACCGATCGCTCGAGCATCCCCGACGACGCTCGCGACGTGATGACCGAAGGGGACGTCTCCCGGGCGCTGCGGCGCATCGGGCACGAGATCCTCGAGCGCAACAAGGGGAGCGAGGGGCTCGTCCTCCTCGGCATCCCTTCGCGCGGCGTCCCGCTCGCCCGGCGCCTCGCTGCCGGCATCGAGCAGGTGGAGGGCCGGCCCGTCCCGGTTGGCGAGCTCGACATCACGCTCCACCGCGACGACCTGCGCCGCAACCCGGTGCGCACGGCCCACCGGTCGCGGATCCCCGACGGCGGCATCGACGACAAGGTCGTCGTCCTCGTCGACGACGTGCTCTACTCCGGGCGCACGATCCGCGCCGCCCTCGACGCGCTCTCCGAGCTGGGGCGGCCGCGCGCCGTGCGGCTGGCGGTGCTCGTCGACCGCGGTCACCGCGAGCTGCCGATCCGGGCCGACCACGTCGGCAAGAACCTGCCGACCTCGCGCGAGGAGCGGGTGCACGTGCGGGTGGCCGAGCTCGACGGGCTCGACGTCGTGCGCATCAGCGGAGGGGACGCCCGATGACCAAGCACCTCATCTCGTCGGCCGACCTCAGCCGCGCCGAGGTCGAGGACATCCTCGAGACCGCCTCCTCGATGCACGACCTCCAGCGCCGCGAGGTCAAGAAGGTGCCGACCCTGCGCGGCCGCACCGTCATCAACTTCTTCTTCGAGGACTCGACCCGCACGCGCAGCTCCTTCGAGATCGCGGGCAAGTGGATGTCGGCCGACACCATCAACCTCTCGGCGAAGGGCTCGTCGACGAGCAAGGGCGAGAGCCTGCGGGACACCGCGATGACCGTCGACGCCATGGCCGTCGACGCCCTCGTGATCCGGCACGACGCCTCGGGCGCGTGCCAGCAGGTCGCCCAGTGGGTGCGTTGCAGCGTCATCAACGCGGGGGACGGCACGCACGAGCACCCGACGCAGGCGCTGCTGGACGCGTACACGCTGCGCACGCGACTCGGGGACCTCGACGGCAAGCACGTCGTCATCGTCGGCGACCTCACCCACTCGCGCGTCTTCCGCAGCAACGTCATCACCCTCAAGACGCTCGGGGCCAGGGTCACCGTCGTCGCGCCGCCGACCCTGATGCCGAGCGGCATCGGCGCGTGGAGCACGGCCGACGGGTTCGCCACGAGCTGGGACCTCGACCCGGTGCTCGACGGCGAGGGCGAGCACGGCCCGGTCGACGCCGTGATGATGCTCCGCGTCCAGCGTGAGCGGATGAGCGGCGGCTTCTTCCCGACGCCCCGCGAGTACACCGTGGGCTACGGGCTCACGCGCGACCGGCTCGACCGGCTCGTCGCCCGCAACGACGACGTGCTCGTGCTCCACCCCGGCCCGATGAACCGCGGCCTCGAGATCGCCCCCGAGGCGGCCGACTCACCGCAGTCCGTCGTGCTCGACCAGGTCTCCGCCGGCGTCGCGGTCCGGATGGCCGTGCTCTACCACCTGCTCGCCGGCGACGACACCCCGGCGCCCGCCCCCGTCGCCACCACCCCCGTGACCGAAGGAGCCGCCCGATGACCCGCCTCGTGATCCGCGGCGCACGCCTGCTCGGTGCCGACGCCGCCGACCTGCTCGTCGAGGACGGCGTCATCACCGAGGTCGGATCGGTCTCGGCCCCGTCCGGCGCCGAGGTGCTCGACGCCGACGGTCTCGTCGCGCTGCCCGGCCTCGTCGACCTGCACGTGCACCTGCGCGAGCCCGGGCGTGAGGACGCCGAGACGATCGCCACCGGTTCGGCGGCGGCCGCGGCCGGTGGCTTCACGGCCGTCTTCGCGATGGCCAACACCAACCCCGTCACCGACACCGCCGAGGCGGCCGAGCGCGTGCTCGACCTCGGGCGTGCCTGCGGGCTCGCCGAGGTCGTGCCGGTCGGCGCCGTGACGAAGGGTCTCGAGGGCGCCGAGCTCGCCGAGCTCGGCCTCATGGCCCGGTCGCGCGCCAAGGTCCGGGTCTTCAGCGACGACGGCCACTGCGTCCACGACGCGCGCATCATGCGGCGGGCGCTCGAGTACATCAAGCCGTTCGGCGGCGTCATCAGCCAGCACGCGCAGGACCCGCGCCTCGCCGGCCGCGAGGCCTGCTGCCACGAGGGCGAGGTGTCCGGCCGGCTCGGACTTCCGGGCTGGCCCGGCATCGCCGAGGAGTCCGTGGTCGCCCGCGACGTCATGCTGGCTCGCCACACCGGCTCGCGTGTCCACGTCGCGCACGTCTCCACGGCCGGCACCGTCGAGGTGCTCCGCTGGGCCAAGGCGCAGGGCATCGACGTCACCGCCGAGGTGACGCCGCACCACCTCGCCCTCACCACCGACCTGCTGGTCGGCTACGACCCGGTCTACAAGGTCAACCCGCCGCTGCGGCCGACGGAGGACGTCGAGGCGCTGCGGGCGGCGCTGGCCGACGGCACGATCGACGCGGTCGCCACCGACCACGCACCGCACGCCCGGCACGACAAGGAGCACGCCTTCGTCGACGCGGCGTTCGGCATGCTCGGCCTCGAGACGGCGCTCTCGGTGGTCAGCGACGTCATGGTCCACGGCGGCCTGCTCGGCTGGGCCGACGTCGCCCGGGTCATGTCCACCACTCCGGCCCGCATCGGCGGGCTGGCCCAACAGGGAAGGGGACTCGCCGTCGGCGCCCCCGCCCACATCACCCTCGTCGATCCGGACCGCGAGGTCACGGTCGACGCCGCCGCGAGCCGCAGCCGCTCGCGCAACAACCCGTGGCACGGGCGCACCCTGCGCGGAGCCGTCGAGGCGACGGTCTACGCGGGGCGCGTCACCCACGACGCCCGCAACGGGGCGGGCACCCGACGAGAACTGACGACCGCGACGACCTCAGGGGCAGACCTGTGACGACCCAGACACCGCTGACCGTACCCACCCGCGACGGACACCCGGGGCGCACCCGCGTGGCGGCGACCCTCGTGCTCGAGGACGGCCGCACCTTCCGCGGCGCCTCCTACGGCGCGCTCGGCCAGACGGTCGGCGAGGCGGTCTTCTCCACCGGCATGACCGGCTACCAGGAGACCCTCACCGATCCCAGCTACCACCGCCAGGTCATCGTCATGACGGCCCCGCACGTCGGGAACACGGGCGTCAACACCGAGGACGACGAGAGCACCCGCATCTGGGCCGCCGGCTACGTGGTGCGCGACCCCGCGATCCGTTCGTCGAACTGGCGCGCCACCCGCGACCTCGAGGACGAGCTCGCCGACCAGGGCGTCGTCGGCATCTGCGACATCGACACCCGCGCGCTCACCCGCCACCTGCGGGAGCGGGGCGCCATGCGCGTCGGCATCTTCAGCGGCGACGCGGCCGACCGGCCCGACGACGAGCTGCTCGACGCCGTCCGCACGAGCCCGCAGATGGCGGGCGCGGCCCTCGCCGCGGAGGTCACCACCGCCGAGCCGTATGCCGTGCAGGCCGTCGGCGAGAAGCGCTTCACCGTCGCGGCCATCGACCTCGGCATCAAGGCGATGACGCCGCAGCTCATGGCGCAGCGCGGCATCGAGGTGCACGTCCTCCCGGCCACCGCGACCATCGACGACGTGCTCGCCGTGGGGGAGTCCGGTCCCGACGGCGTGTTCTTCTCCAACGGTCCCGGTGACCCTGCGAGCGCCGAGCACGAGGTGACGCTGCTGCGCCAGGTGCTCGACCGCGGGCTGCCGTTCTTCGGCATCTGCTTCGGCAACCAGCTGCTCGGCCGGGCCCTCGGCTTCGGCACCTACAAGCTGAAGTACGGCCACCGCGGCATCAACCAGCCGGTCATGGACCGCACGACCGGCAAGGTCGAGGTCACGGCCCACAACCACGGCTTCGCCGTCGACGCGCCCCTCGACGAGGACAGCGACACGGCATACGGCCGGGTGCGGGTCTCGCACGTGTGCCTCAACGACGACGTCGTCGAGGGGCTCGAGTGCCTCGACCGGCCCGCGTACTCCGTCCAGTACCACCCCGAGGCAGCGGCCGGCCCGCACGACGCCGCCTACCTCTTCGACCGTTTCGTGGAGCTCATGACCACCCGACAGACAACCCATCAAGAGCGTTCGGCGCGCGAAGGGAGCAAGTGAACATGCCCAAGCGCAACGACATCAAGAGCGTCCTCGTCATCGGCTCAGGGCCGATCGTCATCGGCCAGGCGTGCGAGTTCGACTACTCGGGCACCCAGGCGTGCCGCGTGCTGCGCGAGGAGGGCATCCGCGTCATCCTCGTCAACAGCAACCCGGCGACGATCATGACCGACCCCGAGTTCGCCGACGCCACCTACGTGGAGCCGATCACGCCCGAGGTCGTCGAGGCGATCATCGCCAAGGAGCGGCCCGACGCCGTGCTGGCCACGCTAGGTGGCCAGACGGCGCTGAACTGCGCGATCGCCCTGCACGAGAACGGAGTCCTCGAGAAGTACGGCTGCCCGCTCATCGGCGCCAACGTCGACGCCATCGAGCTCGGCGAGGACCGCGAGAAGTTCAAGGGCGTCGTTGAGCGCTGCGGCGCCGAGTCAGCCCGCTCGATCATCTGCCACACGATGGACGAGCTGCTCGCGGCGGCCGAGGACCTGAAGTACCCGGTCGTCGTGCGCCCCTCCTTCACGATGGGCGGGCTCGGCTCGGGCTTCGCCTACGACGAGGCCGACCTGCGCCGCATCGGCGGCCAGGGCCTGCAGTACTCCCCGACGACCGAGGTGCTCCTCGAGGAGTCGATCCTCGGCTGGAAGGAGTACGAGCTCGAGGTCATGCGCGACCACGCCGACAACGTCGTCGTCGTCTGCTCCATCGAGAACCTCGACCCCATGGGCGTGCACACCGGCGACTCGATCACCGTGGCCCCGGCGCTGACGCTCACCGACCGCGAGTACCAGCGGCTGCGCGACATCGGCATCGCCGTCATCCGCGAGGTCGGCGTCGACACGGGAGGCTGCAACATCCAGTTCGCGGTGAACCCGCGCGACGGCCGCATCATCGTCATCGAGATGAACCCGCGCGTCTCGCGGTCGAGCGCCCTGGCCTCCAAGGCGACCGGCTTCCCGATCGCGAAGATCGCCGCGAAGATGGCCATCGGCTACACGCTCGACGAGGTGCCCAACGACATCACCCGCGAGACGCCGGCCAGCTTCGAGCCGTCGCTCGACTACGTCGTCGTCAAGGTGCCGCGCTTCGCGTTCGAGAAGTTCCCGGCCGCTGACCCGACGCTGACGACCACGATGAAGTCGGTCGGCGAGGCCATGGCGATCGGCCGCAACTTCACCGAGGCCCTGCAGAAGGCGCTGCGCTCGCTCGAGAAGAAGGGCGCGAGCTTCCACTGGGAGGGCGAGCTGACGAAGGTCGCCGCCGAGCGCGCGCTCGAAGAGGCCAAGGTCCCCACCGACGGTCGGATCGTGCTGGTGCAGCAGGCTCTTCGCGGTGGCTGCACCGTCGAGGAGGTGCACGAGGCCACCGGCATCGACCCGTGGTTCCTCGACCAGATCGCGCTCGTCAACGACGTCGCCGCGATGCTCGCCGACGCCGACCAGCTGACGCCGGAGCTGCTGCGGCTCGTCAAGCGGCACGGCTTCAGCGACGCCCAGATCGCCGGCATCCGGCGTATGCCGCAGGCCGTGGTCCGCGGCGTGCGCCACGCGCTCGGGGTGCGCCCGGTGTACAAGACCGTCGACACCTGCGCGGCCGAGTTCGCGGCCGCGACGCCGTACCACTACAGCTCGTACGACGAGGAGACCGAGGTGGCGCCGCGCGAGCGTCCCGCCGTCATCATCCTCGGCTCCGGGCCCAACCGCATCGGGCAGGGCGTCGAGTTCGACTACTCCTGCGTGCACGCGTCGTTCTCCTTGCGCGACAAGGGATTCGACACGGTCATGGTCAACTGCAACCCCGAGACCGTGTCCACCGACTACGACACCAGCAGCCGCCTCTACTTCGAGCCGCTGACGCTCGAGGACGTGCTCGAGGTCATCCACGCCGAGAGCCAGGCCGGCCCGATCGCCGGTGTCATCGTGCAGCTCGGCGGCCAGACCCCGCTCGGCCTGGCGCAGGCGCTCGAGGACGAGGGCGTTCCGATCGTCGGCACCTCGCCGGGCGCCATCCACCTCGCCGAGGACCGCGGCGCGTTCGGGCAGGTGCTGGCCAAGGCCGGCCTCGTGGCCCCGAAGCACGGCACGGCCTTCAGCGCCGAGGAGGCCCTGACGGTGGCCCGCGAGATCGGCTACCCGGTGCTCGTGCGCCCCTCGTACGTGCTCGGCGGCCGCGGCATGGTCATCGTGTACGACGACGACTCCCTCGTCACCTACGTCGAGAAGGCCACCGAGGCGAGTCCGGACCACCCGATCCTCATCGACCGGTTCCTCGACGACGCCATCGAGATCGACGTCGACGCGCTCTTCGACGGCGCGGAGATGTACCTCGGCGGCATCATGGAGCACGTCGAGGAGGCCGGCATCCACTCCGGCGACAGCTCGTGCACCCTGCCACCGGCGACGCTCGGCGACGGCGAGCTCGAGCGGGTGCGGGTCGCGACCCGCAAGCTCGCCGAGGGCATCGGCGTCCGCGGCCTCATGAACGTCCAGTTCGCCCTGGCCCAGGACATCCTCTACGTCATCGAGGCCAACCCGCGCGCCTCGCGCACGGTCCCGTTCGTCGCGAAGGCGACGGGCGTGCCACTCGCGAGCGCAGCCGCCCGGGTCATGCTCGGCGCGACGGTCAAGGAGCTGCGCGAGGAGGGCATGCTGCCCCCGTCGGGCGACGGCGGCACCATGCCGGCGCACGCCCCGGTGTCGTGCAAGGAGGCGGTGCTGCCCTTCAAGCGCTTCCGCACCAAGGAGGGCGTCGCGGTCGACTCGCTCCTCGGCCCCGAGATGCGCTCGACCGGCGAGGTCATGGGCATCGACGTCGACTTCGGCTCGGCCTTCTCCAAGGCCCAGCAGGGTGGCGGCTCGGCGCTGCCGCGCTCGGGCGCGATCTTCGTGTCGGTCGCCAACCGCGACAAGCGCGCGATGCTCTTCCCGGTCAAGCGCCTCGTCGACCTCGGCTTCACGATCCTCGCCACGAGCGGCACCGCAGCGGTGCTGAAGCGCAACGGCATCGAGGCCACGGTGGTCCGCAAGATCACCGAGCGCGACGGCGACGCGCCGGGGGAGAAGTCGATCGTCGACCTCATCCTCGACGGCACGGTCCAGATGGTCGTCAACACCCCGAGCGGCCAGGACGCCCGCGCCGACGGCTACGCCATCCGTGCGGCGACGACGAGCGCCGACAAGCCGATCATCACGACGATCGCCACGCTCGCGGCGGCCGTGCTCGGCATCGAGGCCGGGCTGACCGAGGAGATCCGCGTGAAGTCGCTCCAGGACCACGCACGCGACCTCGACCTCTACGGGCGCCAGGACGCCCTCGTCGGGACGGGAGCCACCGCGTGACCGGCCCCGTGACCGGCCCCGTGACCGAGCGCGGGCTGCGAGCCCGCGTGACCCAGGAGGTCGCCGAACTCATCGCGACCCGCCGCGTCGGCGCCTACCAGCACATCACTCTCGTGGCCCCGGGGGTCGCCGAGCTGGCGCGCCCCGGCCAGTTCGTGGCGCTCGCCGTCGGCGGCGAGTCCTCCGGCACGCTGCTGCGGCGCTCGTTCTCGATCCACAAGGTCAGCCCGAGCGGCACCTACGGCGGCACGGTCGAGATCGTCGTCTCGGCGGTCGGGGCCGGCACCCGCTGGATCGTCGACCGGGTGCCGCACGACACCATCGACGTCGTCGGCCCGCTCGGCAAGGCGTTCCCGCTGCCCACCGACCCCGTCGCCTGCGTGCTGGTCGGCGGCGGCTACGGCAGCGCCCCGCTCTTCTGGCTCGCCGGCGAGCTGCGCGAGCGCGGCTGCCACGTCGAGATGGTGCTCGGGGCCGCGAGCGAGGACCGCCTCTTCGGCGTGGTCGAGGCGCGGCGCAGCTGCGACGGCGTCACCGTCACGACCGACGACGGTTCGGCCGGCCAGCAGGGCTGGGTCAGCGACGTGCTGCCCGACATCATCGACCGCACGAAGGCGGGCGTCGTCTACGGCTGCGGCCCGATGGGCATGCTCGAGTCCATCACCCGGGTCGCGGACGCCCACGGCGCGGTGGCGCAGGTGGCCGTCGAGGAGTCGATGGCCTGCGGCATCGGCGTGTGCATGACGTGCGTCATGCCCGTGGTGGGCTCCGACGGGCGTACGCGCATGGTGCGCTCGTGCGTCGAGGGCCCGGTCTTCCGGGGTGACCGCGTCCGCTGGGACGCGTTCGAGGGGGGACACGCGCGGGTGCCCGACGATGCCGTCGGCGCGCCGAAGGTGGGTGGGCACTGATGGTCGACCTCTCCGTGGACCTCGGCGGCGGCCACCGTCTGCCGAACCCCCTCATGACCGCCTCGGGCTGCGCCGCGAACGGCAAGGAGCTGCACCGCTTCTTCGACGTGTCGGACCTCGGCGCGTTCGTGACGAAGTCCGTCATGGCCGACCCCCGCTCGGGGCGCGGCACCCCACGCATGGCCGAGACGCCCTCGGGCATGCTCAACTCGATCGGCCTGCAGGGTCCCGGCATCGAGGCGTTCGTCGACGAGGACCTGCCCTGGCTGCAGTCCGTCGGTGCCCGGGTGCTGCCGTCGGTCGCGGGGAGCTCGAGCACCGAGTACGCGCACGTGGCCGCGACGCTCCGGGCCAGCAAGGCGTTCGACGCCGTCGTCGGTGTCGAGGTCAATATCTCGTGCCCCAACGTGGCCAACCGGGGTCTCGTCTTCGCCTGCGACCCGATGGCGTCGGCCAAGGTCATCGCGCTCGTGCGCGAGCAGCTGCCGCGCGACGTCCCCGTCTTCGCCAAGCTGAGCCCCGACGTCACCGACATCACCGCGATCGCGGCCGCCTGCGTCAAGGCCGGCGCCGACGGCCTGACCATGATCAACACCCTGCTGGGCATGGTCATCGACACCGACCGCATGCGACCGCAGCTCGGCGGCATCACCGGCGGGCTCTCGGGTCCGGGCATCAGGCCGGTCGCCGTGAGGGCGATCTGGCAGGTGCGTCAGGCGATGTTCGAGGGGCGCATCCCGACCGTGCCCATCATCGGCGTCGGGGGAGTGCGCACCGGACGCGACGCGCTCGAGATGGTGGCCGCCGGAGCGAGCGCCATCCAGGTCGGCACCGTGGTCTTCAACGACCCCTCGGCCCCGGTCCGCGTGCTGCGCGAGCTGTGCGAGCTGCTCGACGCCAAGGGCTACGACCACTTCACCGATGCCGTCGCCGTCGCCCACGGGCGCTGACGCCCGCTGAGGGCCACGACCCACCTGCCCACCCTGCCCTGCCCGACCGCCGAGCGGAGACCCACCACCATGACGCAGCCCTTCGGAGCCCGTCTGCAGCACGCCATGCAAGCCCACGGACCCCTGTGCGCGGGCATCGACCCGCACCGCGGCCTCGTCGAGTCGTGGGGCCTGACCTACGACGTGAGCGGCCTCGAGCGGTTCGCCCTGACGTGCGTCGAGGCGTTCGCGGGGCGGGTCGCCGCGGTGAAGCCGCAGTCGGCCTTCTTCGAGGTGTTCGGCAGCCGGGGCGTGGCAGTGCTCGAGCGAGTGCTCTCCGAGCTGCGCGAGGCCGGCACGCTGACGATCCTGGACGCCAAGCGCGGTGACATCGGGTCGACGATGACGGCATACGCCGAGGCCTATCTCGGTGACGACGCGGTCGCTCCGCCCGACGCGCTCACCGTCAGCCCCTACCTCGGCTACGAGTCGCTGCGGCCCGCGATCGACCTCGCCGAGCGCACCGGCCGCGGCCTCTTCGTGCTCGCGCTGACCTCGAACCCGGAGGGGGCGAGCGTGCAGCACGCCGTCCGCGACGGGCAGTCCGTCGCAGCCTCGATCGTGCGGGGAGCCGCGGGGGACAACGCCGCAGCCCACGCCCGCGGCGAGCTGGGCAGCATCGGTCTCGTCATCGGGGCCACCGTCGGCACTGCGGTGCAGGACCTGGACCTTGACCTCGTGGGCGCGGCGACGCCGGTGCTGGCGCCGGGCTTCGGTGCCCAGGGCGGCACGGTCGCGTCGCTCGGGTCGACCTTCGGGGAGGCCCGCGCACAGGCGCTCGCCGCCTCGAGCCGCGAGATCCTCGGCGCCGGCCCCGAGCCGCGCCACCTCGTGGCGAGGACGACCCAGGTGGCCGACTCGCTGCGCGGCTGACGACCCCCGGCCGTCCCCGGCCCGTCGGCGTCGGGTATGTCACGGTGCATGACTCACACCCTGTTTGTTCGCCGAATCCTCGCCACGTCGGCCGCTGCGGCGGTGATCCCGTTCGCCGCAGCCTGCGGCTCCGACACCTCGCCGCCGGCCACGACCGGCGGCTCCTCATCCAGCTCCGCCGCGGACGCGTCCTCGACCGCCTCGGCCACCGCTGACGCCGGCGCGCAGGGCTACTGCGACGCCCTCAAGTCGGGGCAGAAGGAGCTGGAGTCGATGTCAGCGAAGATCACCGACAAGGCGGCGCTCGAGCAGGGTCTCGGCGTCCTCGAGAAGATCCAGGCCGCGGCCCCGGCTGAGGTGAAGTCGTCATGGGGTGACTTCGTCGAGTTCGTGAAGACGGCCGCCTCCGGCAACACGAGCGCGATGGCCGGGGCGATGGAGAAGATGCAGGCCGCCAGCACGAAGATCGCGACCCACGCGAAGTCGACCTGCAACATCGACATGTCCTGACGGGCGCGGACCGCCCGGCGCCGCACACCTGACACCGCCTACCGTGTGGCCATGCGAACGATGGGCAGCCCCGCGCGATGGGTCGCGGCTGCGCTCCTGCTGGCGCCGGCCGTCCTCGGGTCGTGCTCGTCGGCGTCCGAGCAGCCGTACTGCGACGCGCTGGTCTCGGCCCAGGCCGAGTGGAGGGACGCCGGCGCGTCGCTCGCCGACCCGGCGGCCGCGTCCCGGTTCCTGCGCACCGTGACGCGCATCGAGCAGCAGGCCCCCGACGAGGTGCGCGCGGACTGGAAGGCGCTGCACACCCTCTTCGCGAAGTTCACCGTCGCCGACCCCGACCTCGGGGCCCTGACGGCGCAGCTCAAGGGCTTCCAGAGCTCTGCCAAACGCATCGAGACCCACGCCCGCGAGACGTGCGGCGTCGATCTCGGCCGCTAGCCCGAGGCGTCGTCCCGCACCCGCGTTGCGGCGCGCACCGGCAGATCGCTAGGTTCGGCGGAGACAACACGTGAGACGTGACGAACGGCGGGGGCGCAAGGGCATCCCCGCAGGCAGCGAGGAGACCGAAGACCGTGGCGCTACCACCGCTCACCCCCGAGCAACGGGCCGCAGCACTCGAGAAGGCTGCCGCCGCACGACGGGAGCGGGCCGCGGTGAAGAACCGGCTCAAGTACTCCAGCGGCTCGCTCGCCGAGGTCCTCGAGGACGGCAAGACCGACGCGGTCATCGGCAAGATGAAGGTCACCGAGCTGCTCGAGTCCATGCCGGGCGTCGGACGCGTGCGCGCCCGGGCGATCATGGCCGAGGTGGGCATCGCCGAGTCGCGGCGGGTGCGTGGCCTCGGCGCCAACCAGGTCGCTGCGCTGCTGCGCCGCTTCGAGAAGCCGTGATGTCGGCTGACCCGACGCCGGCCTCGACCACCCAGCACGACGCACCCGACGGCGCCGCGGCAGCGGAGAGCCCGCGAGGCCGGCTCACGGTGCTGGCCGGCCCGACGGCCGTCGGCAAGGGCACCATCGCGGCATACGTGCGCACGCACTTCCCGGGCGTGTGGTTCTCGGTGTCGATGACGACACGCCGTCCGCGGCCGGGTGAGGTCGACGGCGTCCACTACCACTTCGTGGACGACCAGGAGTTCGACCGCCTCGTCGACGCCGGGCAGTTCCTCGAGCACGCCGTCGTGCACGGCGCCGCGAAGTACGGCACGCCGCGCGGCCCGGTCGAGCGCGTCATCCGGGAGGGGCGCGACGCCCTCCTGGAGATCGACCTCCAGGGGGCCCGCCAGGTGCGCGAGACGTGGCCCGACGCGCTCTTCGTCTTCCTCGCGCCGCCGAGCTGGGACGAGCTGGTGCGGCGGCTCGTGGGCCGCGGCACCGAGGACGAGGCCGAGCGCGAGCGCCGGCTCACCACCGCGACCGCCGAGATGGCCGCCCAGAGCGAGTTCGACGAGGTCGTTGTCAACGACGACGTTCGTCGTGCGAGCGAAGAACTCGTATCATTGATGAGATCGGGACGCGCCGAGAGGTGAGTCCCGACGTGATGTGTGCGCTGCGTCGGGTCGCCACCGCGTCCCGCCCGGCCTCCCAGCACGCACCAGAGACCGCTCAAACCAACGAAACGAGATCACTGTGTCCGGTACCCAGGCAGCTCCCATCGGCATCACCAACCCGCCGATCGACGACCTCCTGACCGCCGCCGACTCGAAGTACGCGCTCGTCATCTACTCCGCCAAGCGCGCACGCCAGATCAACGCGTACTACTCGCAGCTGCAGGAGGGCCTGCTCGACTACGTCGGCCCGCTCGTCGAGACCGAGGTCCACGAGAAGCCGATGTCGATCGCGCTGCGCGAGATCAACGAGGGCCTGCTCACGTCCGAGCCCACCGAGGCCTGAGCCCATCCCGGGCCCGTCGGTGCCGCAGATGCGTGTCGTCCTCGGGGTGAGCGGCGGGATCGCCGCGTACAAGGCGGCGTCCCTGCTGCGCCTCTTCACCGAGAACGGCCACGACGTCACCGTCGTGCCCACCGCGGCGGCGCTCCACTTCGTGGGGGCGCCGACGTGGTCCGCCCTCTCGGGCAAGCCCGTCAGCACCGAGGTGTGGACCTCGGTGCACGAGGTGCCGCACGTGCGCATCGGCCAGTCGGCCGACCTCGTCGTCGTCGCCCCGGCGACGGCCGACCTGCTGGCCAAGGCCGCGCACGGCCTCGCCGACGACCTCCTCACCAACACCCTGCTCACCGCCCGGTGCCCTGTCGCCTTCGCGCCGGCCATGCACACCGAGATGTGGGAGCACCCCGCGACGCAGGCCAACGTCGCCACGCTCCGTTCCCGCGGCGCCCACGTCATCGACCCGGCCGTCGGCCGGCTCACCGGCAAGGACACCGGGTCGGGCCGCCTTCCCGAGCCCGAGCAGCTGTATGCCGCGTGCCTCGCGATCGTCGAGGGCAGCGGCGCCTCACCGGACGGCTCGGAGAGCCGGAGCGCCACCCGTGACCTCGAGGGGCGGCGGGTCGTCGTCTCCGCGGGGGGCACGCGCGAGCCGCTGGACCCCGTGCGCTACCTCGGCAACCGGTCGTCGGGCAAGCAGGGGATCGCCATCGCCCGGGCGGCGGCCGACCGCGGCGCCAAGGTCACGCTCGTGGCCGCGAACGTGTCGCTGCCGGTGCCCGAGGGCATCGACGTCGTGGCGGTCGAGACGACGCTCGAGCTGCAGGAGGCGGTCGAGGCGGCGGCCGAGAGCGCCGACGTCGTCGTCATGGCAGCGGCTCCTGCCGACTTCCGGCCCGCCACGGTGAGCGGCAGCAAGATCAAGAAGTCGTCCGACCCCGACGCCGGCCTGCGGGTCGAGCTCGTCGAGAACCCCGACATCGTCAAGGGCCTCGTCGCGGCGCGCGCCCAGCGTGGCTCGCAGACGCCCTTCATCGTCTCGTTCGCCGCCGAGACGGGCGACGTCCACGGCTCCGTGATGGACCACGCGCGCGCCAAGTTCGCGCGCAAGGGCAGCGACCTCCAGGTCGTCAACGAGGTGGGAAGCGACCTCACCTTCGGCAAGGACGACACCACCGTCCACCTGCTGCGGCGCGGCAGCGACGAGGTCACCACGGTGGGCCCGACCACCAAGGACGCCGTCGCCGACGCCCTCTGGGACGCCGTCTCGCCGTCGCTGGGCTGAGCACTAGACTCACACCCCAATGCGGCTGCGCCACACGCGCACGACGCCAACCACCCACGCACCCGAGCCAGGGAGTTCAAGTGTCCGCACGTCTGTTCACGTCCGAGTCCGTCACCGAGGGGCATCCCGACAAGATCTGTGACCAGATCAGCGACTCGATCCTCGACGCGCTACTGACGGAGGACAAGCACGCCCGCGTCGCCGTGGAGACGCTCGTGACGACCGGCCTCGTGCACGTCGCGGGCGAGGTGTCGACCACCGGCTACGTCGAGATCCCGAGGCTCGTGCGCCAGACCATCCTCGACGTGGGCTACGACGGCTCGCAGAAGGGCTTCGACGGCCGCACCTGCGGGGTGTCGATCTCCATCGGCGCGCAGTCGCCCGACATCGCCCAGGGCGTCGACACGGCCCACGAGCACCGCACCGGCGCCGACGACGACCACCTCGACAAGCAGGGCGCAGGCGACCAGGGCCTCATGTTCGGCTACGCGTGCGACGACACCGCCGAGCTGATGCCCCTGCCGATCTTCCTCGCGCACCGCCTCTCGGAGCGCCTCACCCAGGTGCGCAAGAGCGAGGAGCTCGCCTACCTGCGCCCCGACGGCAAGACGCAGGTCACCATCGCCTACGAGGGCGACAAGGCCGTGAAGCTCGACACCGTCGTGCTGTCGACGCAGCACGCGCCCGACGTGTCGCTCGACGGCATGCTCGAGCCCGACATCAAGGCCCATGTCATCGACCCCGTGCTGGCCGAGCTGCGCGACAGCGGCACTGACCTCGACGTGAGTGCCTACCGCGCGCTCATCAACCCCACCGGTCGCTTCGAGATCGGCGGCCCCAAGGGTGACGCCGGCCGCACCGGCCGCAAGATCATCGTCGACACCTACGGCGGCATGGCCCGCCAC